>JBNJFZ010000003.1:0-98985 GCA_051747295.1 Myxococcota bacterium | reverse complement strand
GCGTCGGGCTTCCCATCGTCTGCTTGCCTGGCTGCATCAGGTGGCCATCCCATCAAATAGCCTGCCTGTCTCTCCCTCAGATAGCGTGCCTGCTAACAATGGTCTCCAGGAGGTCGATGGCACGCTCCTCCGCCTCCTCGATGAGCTCCGTGGCCCGTCCGAGCACGCTGGTCACCCACTCGGTGTCCCCCGCGATGTTCTCAATGTATCGGCGGGCGTTCGCGTAGTTGCCCTCGCACATTATTGCGCACAGATCCTGAACTTGCAGATGCGAGCCCTCCCAGGCGCGGACGTCCTCGATTGAGGTGTCTGCGATGATACTGGCGTCCCTCAGGTCTTCCATGACCCCCTCCGCGTCCGGTCTGTGGAGTCTCCATCCGGTCCAGCCATAGGCGAAGTCTCCCAGGAGTCTGCCGCTGCACACGGCGCGTAGGCCATGGCGCCCCTCCTCGAGCTCGATGCGATTGAGGTAGATGGCCGCGTCTCCGATGACGGTACGCCAGTGGTCCTCAGGGATATGCGGCTCCAAATCCGGCCAGTGAAGCCCGCACTCGCGGCCCCATCCACCACCCGTGCGGGCTCCCCAAGTCAAATCAGCGAAGTCGTCGGAGGGCCAGATCAGCACGGCGGGTTCAATCTCTCCGTCCTGCACCAGGGTCGCCAGTGTCGGCTCCACCGATAGTCCGGGTTCCTCGATACTCGTCAGGATCTCCGCGATCCCCTCGATGATGATCATCTCTTTCGTGTCCATCTCTCTGCTCCTATTGGTGGTCATCTCACTCATTTCCAACTCCGTTGGTTGTTGCCTGTCACCACGTCATCCGACGCTTCGGACGACGTCGCAGCACCCGGCGCCCGACGGCCAGGGGACGATCCGATGGTTACGACGACCCCACCTTGGTGAAGCAGAGCCAGGTGCCCTCGCCCATCGACCAAATCCATTGCTGATGGTCCTCGACCTCTCGTAGCCAGTCGATCAGCGCATCAAGCCTATCCGACGACAGCCAGAGACCGTCCTCCATATGGACGACCCACCGACCAGTGCCGAGGAGACGCGTGTAGATTTAGTCGACCCTGACTGGGCCGCTCACCTGAGGTTCAAGCCACTTCTCGATCTTGGCGGCCTCGGTTTCGCGGGGAGACAGCCACTGTTCTAGCTCTTGGCCTTCGCGTTTCATGCTGCCTCCAGGTCACGGTCCCAGGGACCGAGGAAGTGGGAATTGCCGCGCCTGATCCCGCCGATGGTCGTGATGTCACGCGCTACCATCAGCATCGGCACTCTTTCACAATCGTGATACGTCATCTCTCTCCTCGTCGGCCTCCGCCGACTCTCATGTGTTATGTGTCCGTGTGTGTCCGCATTATGCCTGCCCACGACCCTCGTCGTCCCCCCAGACAAGGTTGAAGTCGTAGTCTCCGACGCCAATGTGACCGGCGCCGTCAATCCAGACCGTTCGCCAGCCTGCCGCATGTGTCAGTCGCAGTAGACGCCAATTGTCGTTCCCGTAGACACGATCTTTCACGCGCTCGGTCAGGTCAGTGTGTTCGGCGTCATAGCGCCAGTCCGTGTACAGCCGGACGCCGTCCTGGTCGATCTCGAGCCTGACCATTGGCCCGCCGATCTGGCACAGCTCGTGCCAGTCCTCGAGCACGCCCATCTGCGTCATGATTTTCTCCCAGTCTTCAGTGGTCGGGATCGACTTGTGAATTGTTTCATCCATTGCTTTCTCCATTGTTTGCGTTGCCTCGACTGTAGTCGCGACTTCCTGAGTTTAGTGCTGTTAATGCCGCAATTTTTTATATGCTAATGACTGTCTCGTTTTATTACTTGCTGATTTCATGTGTGGTGTTTGAGGACTCTGGAGCGTCAGCTTGGCCAAGTTTTGCCCACTGAGTATTTGCTGGTAAAATTTTGTAAGTCAAGAGTGTTTTCTGATAGATCGCGACCTGATGCCCTTCATGGCGTGCTCTTGCGTGGTGTGATTTGTCTACGTTAGTCGAGGTTTAGTGTTTAAAGTTGCGTTAAGTGATATGTGCAAAGTTCGTGGGGGGTTCTTGTTGGTGTGATTGAGTGTCAAGGGAGGTTTGCGGGAACTTCAACAAAGATTGCTGAGGTGCCTTCTCGCCGGGCTTTGCAGACGTATGAACAAAAATATGCTGTCAATATGGTGTGATAAGTCCGCTCTAACATCCCAAGATCACTGAGGGGGTCCTTGAGGAGAATCCCGGGAACCTCCACGGAGCCTCTACGGAAGCTCTGTGAACATACGTTCAGCCCCTTGATTGCCGAAAAGCTGCCCCGCCGCGACTTCTGACACTCTTACTCAGGTCGAAACGAGTCCCGAAAAAAATTTACCAAGGCACATGCTGGGGGCGTGTACATCGGCCGGGCTCTGATGATCGACGACGACATCCGGGGGATGGAAGCGGCGGCTAGGGCAGATTCCTTGCTCCCCCAAGGATCTCGAAGGCGCACGAGTGTGTTTTGGTGGTGTTGCTCATGGAGTGTCGTTCGTGCAGTGTTGAAGTCGCGCCCGACGACACAGAAACGATGGCCGTCCCTTGAGTTCTTCGTAACTCTCGGGAGCCAGCGCCCGAACTTCCTCGGCGGACCGCCCCCTCGACGATGCATTAGATGACGAATCCGCCGGTGGCAGGATATTGGGACCCGCCTTATTTCGATGTTGTGTGATCGGCCCGGCGATCGGCATATGGTCGACCTCGAGTGTGACCTCAAGGTTTTCTGCGGGCCGTTGAAGTTTCAGATTCTCTCGGGGCCAATGCACAGCTATGAGAATCAGCCGATGTACCCAGAAGTGAGGATGAGCGTATGATTCCTCTCTTTCTGGCGTGACAGGTGTGAGTGACCGAAATGAAAATTTGATAGCGGTCGGTTTCGAAAGTCTCGTTAGGGAAGGTCATGTACAAGTTCGGACGCGAAACTATTACAATGACCCGTGAGGAGTTGTACGAGCGCGTGTGGGACACGCCGGTCTATAAGCTCGCCAAGGAGCTCGCTCTCTCGGGCCGGGGACTCGGCAAAATATGCGAACGGCACCGAATCCCAACACCTCCACGTGGATATTGGGCCAAGCGAAAGCACGGCAATGACGTAGCCGGCGAGCCACTGCCCGAGCTCGATGAAAAGGAGCAGCGCCTCCAGACCATCGAGTTTTACCCGCCGCTTCCCGATCCGCCGTTGGTCTCCGATGAGCAGAAACAGGTCGAGAAGGAGAAGGAACCGGAGAACCGGGTGACCGTTACCGACGAGCTGGTTGATCCACATCCGCTGGTCAAGCGGACGAAGCGTGCGCTCGAACGCTCCGAGCCTGGACCATATGCACGATTGCATCCGGGAGGTGCGGACACTCTCAATGTCTCTGTCGGCCGACCGAGCGTCGATCGCGCCTCCCGTATCATGGATGCGCTGCTCAAGGCGCTCGATGAGCGCGGCTATGGAGTGGTGGTGGAGAAGAACCGGCGAGGCGAAAAGCAGTCAGTGGTGAAGATCGGTGACGAAAGCGTCGCCTTCGAAATGACGGAGCGCGCCCGCGAAGAAGTCCGAGAGTTGAAGACGACCGGGCGAGAAGCGACGAGCAGGCGCTTCGCGTTGGCAATCGGGCGCGATCCGACGGTGCGGGAACATTTTCCCAGTGGGGAACTTACCCTGCGCATTACGACGCGCAGCTACCGGCACGACATCAGACGCACATGGTCGGACGGCAAAAAGCAGCGTGTCGAGAGCTGCCTCAATGATTTTATTGTGTCTGTGGTCAAGACCGGCGCCGGGCTGCGCCAGCGCCGCGAGGAGCAGAACGAAGCAGCTCGGCGCCGGAAGGTAGAAGAGGCACGTGAGGCGGAGGAGGACAAGGCGCGCCAAATTCGAGAACGAGAACTCGAGGAGGAACGGCGTCGTCTGGCTGAACTCGAATCCAAGGCGGATGCTTGGCATCGCGCTCGACGGATCCGCGCCTATATTGACGCTGTTTTGGCCCAAAGAGGGGAGGGCGAGGAAGACCGCGAACTGGCGGAATGGATTACGTGGGCGAAAAGTCAGGCAGATGAGATTGACCCATTGGGCTAGGTAGTTTCTCAGACAATGAAACGCACGTTCGCAATGGTCGACCAACGAAAGCCGGTTTCGAGGCGGGCTTGGCAGGAGGAGCTGGCCTTCCTGGGTGTGATGTGCTGGCAGCTGGTTTACCGTCACAGGCGTCGACAGCCTCGGCGATGAGCTCGTCCACGTCGAAACGCACGCTTTCAAAAGGCGCTCAGGCCGACGGAGAGGCGAACACACGCCATCAGGTGCGCAGGTTGTGCGGGGATGGGCATGTATAGCTCTGGAGCCAGATGAGGCGCTGTCAGTACGAGTTGCGCTGCACGGTCTGCTCGTTCTTCACATTGCTGGATCACCTGTCAGAAAATCTCGCTCCAACCCTTGCGCCGAGTGATAATCTTGCTATAGCTGCTGACTATGACACGTCGCCTATCAGGTGCGTGTTCTGGGCTTTCCGGGCCCGGCCGAGTTTACCGTCTTCTCGAGCGCGTGTCGGTACACGCGATAGGCACAAAAGACGCGGTGTGAGAGAGCAGGCCGGAGTAACCAACCTGCTGTGCTGCACAGGATGCACCGAGCGACTCGCATCTCCTGAGATGGACTCTCAGGATTCAGATGACGAGGGACCATGGACCTTCATGGTGACGTCGCGTCGCCCGTCGGTAACGGTGGGTATCTAGGGCGCTGCTCGGTAGCAAGTAGGAGTCCACGGACTTCTCGATCGATTGAAACCACGATCGACGGAGTGACGGCAACTACGGCATCCTGTTCTGTAAGTATCCTGTTTCGGTGGATGGGCGTTCCCGAACGACGAGTAGATATTCTACTCACTGATCTAAATCCTTTAGGAGTTAGATCACTAAGAGATATACCATATCTCTTTACTACTCCATCCATTCGTAGAATGGGATAAGCTCTCAACAAATGCTGATGCAGAAAAAGATGCTGGTGAAGATGAAGAAGCCGCAGGCGATGAAGATACAGCAGATACAGTAAGAGATAAGGCAGACCGTACACTGACTGCAGAACGTGAAGCAGCGCGAGAACAAGAAGACGCCGGTACGGATAACCGGGCGAACAACATCGGAAGGATGCGCGTGCACGCGGCACCGAGGCCGAGAGGCTTCTGGTGGTGGCCGCACGCGTAAGGACCAGCGGGATCCTGCTTGCAATGCGCCATCGCTGGGGGAAGGTGCATCAGGAGGGATCCTGACTGAGGAACATGAGGTAACGGCTGCCAGGCACGCTGCATGCAGAGATATGCGCCAGCGGATCCTGTTGGCACAGCGTCGAAGGCGGTTCGGCTGGCGATCCCTGAATGTTGGCGATACGTGATTGAGCCGCGAGCGTGACGGACAGGAACGCAGACGCAGAGCCCTGGAAGCACACATCATGCTTGCCCGCAGATGTGATGGCCTTTCCGTTACCGCCGCCCCCATGGTGAAGCACCTTTCCACAAAAACCTGAGGGAGAGCGCCTCATGCGCCTGGTCATCTTCGACATCGACGGAACGTTGACCCAGAGCAACGAGATCGACGCCCGATGCTTCCTGACGGTCCTGGGAAGGTACGTTGACATCGACGACACAACCGTAGACTGGAACGACTTCGAGCATGTGACCGATCAGGGCGTTGCGGGTGAACTGCTCTCGAAGGTCACCGCACCAGACGAACTTGACGCGAGGCTGGATGAGGTGCGGTCAGCGTTCATTGCGGAGCTTCGCAAAGCTGCTGACTGTACAGACCTCCAACCCGTCGCAGGGGCACCTGAACTGCTGCACACGCTCGGCGAGTCCCAAGACCACTTGGTGGCGATTGCCACTGGCGCATGGGAAGCATCTGCACTCCTCAAGCTCTCCCGAGCTGGGGTCCCCATCGAAGAGACTCCCATCGCAACCTCCAGCGATTCGCCCTGTCGCGAGACAATTCTTAGGACCGCCGGCACTCGTGCGAGGATGCGCTACGGCAGTGCCGTTGAGTCTACGGTCTATGTGGGAGACGGCTTGTGGGATCTTCGCGCCGCCAGAAGTGTCGGGTACGGGTTCGTCGGCTTGGCCCGTGGCGACAGAGCAGAGATCCTGCGTGAGGCCGGTGCCGAGTTCGTCCTGCCGGACTTCCGCGACACTCAGAGTTGCCTCGATGCCTTCTGCCTCGCCTCCCCGAATATCTCACCCCGATCAACGGTGCCCGGCAATGACGCGTAAAAATCATCCCGGCGGCTGTCTCTGTGGCGCGGTCCGCTACCGCATCGAGAGGGCCGCTTGAAACGTCGTTCGCGGGAACTTCTCGATCCGGATTCATTCGTCGGTGCCGAGAATCTTGCGTGCCTCCTCGGACGGCATGGGTGGCTGAAAATCCTGCATGGCTATGGTGAGTTCGAGGTTGCCTCCTTCCTGTTCAATGTGAAAGTGATTCACCTCAGCCATCCCGTCACGATAGTACTTCAGAAAAAAGTTCAGCCATCGGGCTAGGTGCCGCCATCCCAAGGTCACGTCGAAGCCGGGATCTGTCGAACGTATCTCTAATCGTCGATCGTCATCTTCTTCGTGACATGCCAGTCGAACCCAATTATTCGCGCCTTGGGTCTTCATGGTGAGGCTCTTCACTTGGCCATAGAGCACGAGTGCGAGTTCGCAGCAAAACTGTTGCACGTCAATATCGCCAAATTCGACCAGAAGCTCCTCGTATCCCGGCCAGGTGCGCATCTGCACTGTCACGTCCAACTCCAGAAATCGCTTCATCGTTCCTCCGTTGGCCGCCAATCCTCGGCACCATTGCAAGAGTCGTCGGTTTTTCGCCGCCGGCCCGGTGGCATCGGATGTTGCACAAACTCTTACAATTGGATCGGCTTGTACTTTCTGGCCTCTTGTAGGATCTCCTCGGGAGTTTCGAGGTCGCTCCAGTAGATTAAGTCAGACACGGCGGGGTGCGCCAAGTTGCGATGCAGTAGGTCGAGCCAGAAGTCTCGCTCGACTTCGGTGCGTTCGGGATTCATGATCCGGCGAATGACCTCGGTATACTCCGCGTCGGTTATCTCCAGCTTCGGGGCCGGTGTAGACAAGGTGCTACGAGCGAAGTCCTCGATGCTCATGGCCGACTCGATCATGTAGAAAGTTTCGGGCTCTTCGCCGGCTTCGGTTACTTTGTTGAATTCGGCGACTAACTTGGCCTGTTCCTCCGATTCGTACTCCGCTTGTTTGATGCGCTCGATCAACTCGACGAGCGAATCGACGAGGTCGTCGTCCAGCACCGGCGGCCGTAATTCGTCTCGCAGTTTCAAGAGTCCCCCCTGCGGGTCGAGGAGTTATCAACTTCGAGAAAATCTAGCATGGGTGAAAAGCCCCGTCACGAGTGTGGCGTGAGCACAAGAGGGAGCGTGGGTTGAGAAATCCAATTGAGTTCCGGATGAGCCCTCCTGCCAAGTCCAGACATCTACGTCATCGCTTGGTGAGAATTTTCGCAAGTCAGATTTCACTGCTTACCGATGGGCGTCCACACAGGCAATGAGATTGGAAAGATCATCGAGGAAACACTTTCGAGCGACTCGAACCCCGTTGGCATCTACGTCGACTTCAAACAGGTCGAACGCAAAGCTGTAATCCTGTGCATCGGAGGGGTTCACTGCGTACCCTTCGCGGTCAAGCCACCCAAAGCGAATGTCAACTTCCTCGCCGTCGCATCGAAGCTGCGCAGCTGAAATGTACTCGTCCCAGAAGCCGTATAGTAACAAGCACCGTTGTCCGTCCTGGAGCTCTCCGACGCAGTCTCGCCAGGTTTGCAAAAGAAGTGACAGTGATCGGAGCATAGTGTTGCTCTCCGACGGGTCCATCCCCCGGATTTCATCAGTCAATCCAAAGTAGTGGTTACTGACCCGCTTTTGTTCGTCTCCAAATACGAACAACACGTCGTAGGGATGGGGTTCTGCTAGCCCATACCAAACAAGTTCGAGGAACTCTCCGTTGCATTCGAAGTTACCCTTGCTCCCGATGCTTTTCGGCAAGCTCGTCTCCGTATTGGTGCATATTTGGTGATGGCGGATCAGTAAGCAATATTAGCAGGAGCCGCGGAGCATTTCGATGGGTTTGAGGCTGATGAGTAACCCGTGAGAGTTCATTGGGAAGTCTGAGCCGGCCCCATCCGGTCGGCAACGTAACAGAATCAGGCCGAGCAGGGGGAACGGGGGCGCGGAGGCGTCCGGCGGTAGTTGTTGCTGAAACCACCGAACGCTATGCTTGGCTGACGCGTTTGCCCTACATCACATCGTTGGGAGGACTGATTGCCTGCACGTCAAGACAGCTACGACTGGAGTGTCGACAGGATCGAAGAGTGCCTGCTCGGTGGTGCCCTGGGCGATGCGATGGGGGCGCCGTACGAGTTCCGCGAGGATGTGTCACCGTCGACCCCGCTTCGCCCGGACACGATCACCGACGACACGCAACTGACGCTTGCAACATGTGAGGCAATCATCGCAGAGGACGGGGTGGTTTCGCCGGAATCGATTGCGGCAGCAATGTGCAGGTGGTTTGTCCAGGGGCGCGTGCGACGCACCGGAGCGTCGACGACCAAGGCGCTGCGCGAGCTCGAAGTCGGCGGTCATTGGGCGTTGGTTGGCCGAAAGGGCGAATATGCAGCAGGGGCGGGTGCCGCCATGCGTGTGGTGCCGTTGGCGTTTTTGCTCGATCCCAACCAGGGGCCGGCGCGGACGACCATTCGTGACGTCGCTCGAATCACCCACCATAATGAGGAAGCCTACGTGGGTGCGTTGGCCGTCGTACACTGCGTGCGCCGTCTGGCGGCGCACGAGTGGCTGCTCGATGGCGATTTGGCAGCACGGCTCGTCGATGTACTTCCTGATACGCTGGTACGGGATCGGATTGCGCGGTTCGCAGACTCGGCGCCGAGTATCGAGGATGCCGCTACGCATGGGACGTCCGGCTACGTCGTGGATGTCGTTCCGCTCGCCGTCGTCGTCGCGCAGGCCGCAGATGAGATCGGGTTTCGCGCTGCCATCGAACGGGCAATTGCGTGTGGCGGTGATACCGACACCATCGCCGCCATCGCCGGCCAGATGATCGGAGCGGCGCTTGGTCGCACATCGATCCCCGACGATCTCGTCGAGGAGTTTGATGAGGCGCCCGACGTTGAGAAGGTTGGGGATGAATTTCAGGCCGCCTTGAGCCACCCGTAGTCCAAACTGGTTTCGGCACGGCATTTTTACTCAAATCGGAGAAAACGATGTCAGGTGTGATTAAGGTGCGTGAAGGGCGAGCCTGGGTAACCCAAGGTTACGAGTCGATTTTGGACGCCGCCGCTCGATACGGCGACTGCGAAATTCTCCGAGCGAGGGTCGCCGAACCGACAGTCACTCAGACAAAGCGTTTCGATTTGAGTTCTCTGCCGACGGTGGCTCAAGAGGCGTTCAAGAAGGCGATGCGACGGGCAATCGATGTATGGGTGGATGATGAGAGAAAGAGCGAGTTTTTTGTGGATTCGATAAAGGTATTTCTTCGACTGCTTGAAGGTGATTCTCCTCCACATGCCTACGCGGCGTATGACCGAATCGACGTCAGAGAAGGCGAGTCTTGGGTGCCGCTCCGGCGGGAACTCGACGGGATCATGAAGGCCGTGCTGCGCTACGCAGACTGCCCCGAAATCCAACATCATCTTTTCAAGTACTGGCCGGCTTCACGCCATCTCGAATTGCAACACTTTGCGGGCAATGCACGACATGCATTCCGAAACGCAGTGTTGGAGGGGATCAAGGTGTGGGAGAAGGACGACCAATTTGACGACGCGTTCGTCGAGTCGATGAAGGCGTTCATGGAGATGCTTGATGGCAAAGCTCCCCAGCATGAGTACGCCATGTACAGCTAGTGGGATTCTGCCTGAGCCAAACTGCAGACTGGCCGTCAAAACTGGCGTTAAGCAGGGAAAACCTATGACCGACAACCTTCTCCGGCAGTTGCTGCGTCGACAATGGACCAACAGCGCGGGCCGCGTCATCGGGATCGTCGTTGAGAGCCCCTGGGAGCCTCCCGAATCAGGCACCTACGACGGCTACCACTCCAGCATCCAACGCTTTCTCAAGCAATGTCGGAGCCTCGAACTTCGGACGGTGGACGACAGCGCGCCGTATTCTTGGCTCGCCGTCTATCCGCCACCGCTCGATGAACAAGGGCGGCCGGCGACCAATGTGAAGACCTACGGTGCACCGCCGAAGTTCAAAAAGTGGGGCACGGATTGGCTGCACCTCGATGCCTTCGACGCGAATTGTGGGCTCGTCTTGTCCATCGAGCATGGGGCAGTGCTGTGGGCGGAGGACAGCGGTGAATCGACGTGGACGCTCACTTTTGTGGCAGACTCGTTGGAGAGCTGGTTTCGGCACTGGTTGGGCGTTGACTCAGTGGAAGACTGCTACCCGTCGCCGGAGCGCACAGTCGAGGGAGTTTCTGCCACTGAATTCGCCCGTCGCTGCGATGGTCTTGGACGAGGACTCCGCGTGTCGGGCGTGCCCGAGATGCTTGTGTTCTCCATGGAGGATGCGCGGCCCGGGGATGTGATGCGCCCACTGGGTCCAGATGCAATCAAGCTCGATGGGCGTCTCGCGTGGGTGGTGTAAAGGGAGGTGGGTCGCACCGATTGGGAACCAATCGCACCTGCTGGTATACTCAGCGTATGGAAACGACTGCTTCACATCCCGCACTCGAATCGCTTGCCAAACAGCTCGTATTGGCTGACCTGTTGGTCATGCTCGAGGAGAAGTTCGGCGGATACCAACTGCTCGCCCACTGGACGCAGGGAGAGTTCCACCATGATCTTGTCCTGCGGGTCGAGCACGAGGTGCTGCCGGGATCACACCTTGTGGTGAGCACGAACTGTAACGGGGGGATCAAGGAAGTCTTGGCCCTCGCTCATTGTCCCGAGCGTTGGGCGCTTTGGAATCATCGGTGCCCGAACAATCCGGAGTTCGATGGTGAGCCGCCTTGTATCGCCGGCGTAGCGCGCACCGTCCATTGGTTCGATCCATGCGCTTTGTTGGCAGACGACGCACGAAGCGAGCTCAAGCCGGAGCATCGTGAGAGACAGCGCGGCGGTGGCTGGAAAAAGAAGCAAGAGTAAGGGAGGATCCCGGTTCAAAGCTGGGCGCCCGGACTTTAAAGGAACCCGCTTAGACGACACGTCCGGGCGGGTTTTTTACTGGGGCGCGCGGCCTCCCGGCCCGCTGCGGCGGGCTCCGGCCCCGCCTCGCGTGTTCCTCGCACGCGAAGCGAGCCCTCGCTGTGCTGTTTGCGGCGCTTGTTTAGCCCCGAGCTGGGGCAAGTTCCCGCGAGTTGAGACCATGTTTTATGACACGAGGACAACCAGGCGACTGACTCTTCGCCCGCCGACGCCCGAGGACGCCCAGTCCGTCTTCGAGCAGTGGGCGAGCGATCCCGAGGTCACCCGGTTTCTGTTGTGGCCGACCCACCAGGAAGTCGAAGACACGAGGGCCTTCTTGCGAGGCTGTCAGCAGGCATGGGCGGAGCGGGACGGTCGGTTTCCCTGGGTGCTCACCCGCATCGACGACCCGACGCCGGTGGGCATGCTCGAGCTCAACGTCGATGGTCACGCGGTGTCCGTCGGCTACGTCATCTCGCCGCAGTTTCAGGGTAGGGGCTATGCGACCGAGGCGCTCGTACACGTCATCGAGGTGGCGCTGGGAAAGCGCTCCATCTGGCGAGTCTGGGCGACTACCGACGTGGAGAACGTCGCCTCGGCACGGGTGATGGAGAAGGCCGGGATGCAGCGTGAGGGGCGGCTGCGGCGCTACGCGGTTCGGCCACAACTGGGCGAGGAGCCGAGAGATGCGTATGTGTTTGCGGCGGTGAGACAGAAACTCGATGCGAAGACGAGCGGCCACTTCTCCGCTCGCGTCGCGCCGAGAATCTTACGCCATGGTTCGATCACGCTGCGCCTCATCAGCCAGGGGAGCGTGGGCGAGCTCGAGGAGCGCCTTCGTAACCACCCCGACAGCCAGACGTTTATCGACGCCGTTCACGCACACTACTTGCCCCGCTACGATGCCGAAGGACGGCGCACCAAGTGGGGCTTCTATGCCACGCTCGATGGCGAGGTCGCCGGGTGCAGCCTGTTGGGGATCGGCAGTTGGCCCGTCCGTCGCGGCTACACCGGGGCGTTCACGCTGCCCGAGATGCGTGGCCGGGGCGTCGCGCCAGGCAGCAAGCCACATCTGTTCTACCTGGGCTTCGAGCTCCTCGGGCTGCACCGCATCGAAACCGGCTGCAATGCCTCGAACCTAGCCTCGAGGCGGTCGATCGAGAAGACACCCGGGTTTGAGTTCGAGGGCACGCTTCGGGGCTATGCGGTGGGCGAGGATGGCGAGTTTGAGGACGAGTACCGGTATGCGATCCTGCGGGACGATTGGGAGGGATTGTACGACGCGTCAACGGTCGTTGAAGGAATTATGAACCAGCTTTGATGAAGGTGTGTGATGAAACTCGACGATGCCGTAAAGAAAGAACTGTACGAACTGGAAGTGTCGCTTTGGAGGCCGGAGACTCGGTTCGACAATGCCTATATGAACGACCTTCTGACGGATGATTTCTTCGAATTCGGTCGGTCAGGGCGCACCTACCGCAGAGACGAGACGCTGTCGGCGCCGATGCAAGAAATCGATATCGACTTGCCCCTGAAGGATTTTCAGATCCACAGTGTTGCCGACAACGTCGTGCTGGTGACCTACGTCAGCGAGGTGCAGTACGAGGAGCTAGAAATCGGAAACCGAAGCTCGCTGTGGGTGCGACAAGATGATGGTTGGAAATTGCGCTTCCATCAGGGGACGGCAGTTCGACGCTGAAAGGATGCGTATAACAGCGGTGATTGGTACCACACCTTGTTATAGTCGTCTTATGCAACCTCCCTTATCAAGCCGAAGCTTGAGCTCCCTGCGAACACGTATCGACTGTCACAGCCGTTTCGAAAAAGACCAGCCCGTAGCGGCCGGTCTGCTCGAAACCGAGCGACTCGTAAGCGCGCTGCGCGGCGAGGTTGTCGGTGGCGGTAAATAAGATGGCTCGCTCGACGCCGGCGGCACGTGCGTCGAGGAGGTGACCGGCGACGACGCTTTGGGCATAGCCGCGGTTGCGGAGGTCGGGTGGTGTCCACACGCCACCGATTTGGACCTGGTCGGGCAGGGTTGCGGTGAATGCGGTGTAGGAGACCGGCTCGCCGCCGACCTGCAGCACTCGGCATTGGTCATTTTCGATTGCTTCACGCAGCCCAGTGCGTATGCCACGGGCTCCCGCGTCGTCGGGGTCGCCGCCCAGCCAAAGATGATAATCTAGACGCCACTTGCACAGGAGATCGAACTCGTCACGGTGTGGCGGCCGACAGGCGGCACGCCCACTGCGGAGCAAGTCGGGAAGTTCGAGGTTTTCCAACTCGAGCGTGTAGAGGTACTCCGGCGTATCCAGATTGGTGGGGTGCTCGTCGAGGCCGAGGCCGTTCCGCACCGCGTCGACTGAATCCAAGGAACCGGCAATCCCGATGACATCGATGCCTGCGGCGAGTACCGCGGCGCGGGCAGCGTCGGTGATGGCGTCGTGGCCCTCGACCAGCAAAAGCCCCTTCCAGGTTTGAGACGCGACCGAGACGAGTTCACCGTCGCGAAACGTGCCCGTGTAGACAGCTTCGCAGGCTTGTGTAGGGCGTCGCGCAATGCCCGAGGCACGCAGGTTGGAACGCATGAACATGGTCGTGGTTGAATTCGACTCGAGGAAGTTGTCGAGCCGGTCACGGTCCTCTGACTGTATCTGACGGATCTCGCTCACTTTTGTTTGGCCCATGTCTCTCACCTGTCCTGCAGCCTCTCATGCGTTGTGGTCATTGTTGCTAAGACAGACGCCTACGCGAATCGTGTGCCGTCAGCAGCCATCATTCAACAAATTCGACCGTGTTGCCGTCCGGGTCCGTCAGGCAACACCGCCGCTGCTCGCCGTTTTCGGCGATGTCTCCTTGCAGCTCGCCTCCACGGGAGATCCCGCGTTCGAGCACCGTCTCGAGCGACTCCACCCCGAACATCAACTGATGCCGGTTTTCGTCGGCGTCGATCCCGGCGATGTTTGCTGGAAACAGTCGAAGCGCGAGACCGCCGAGCCGACCGTCGTAGAAGTGAAACTCACCACAGTCAACCTTCTCGAAAGGGCAGTCGAGGACCGCCTCGTAGAAGTCCGCCATGGCGTCGATCTGGTTGCAAGCAATGACGATGCGTTGCAGCGATGCACTCATTGGGAATCCTCCATCGATGTTGTTTGCCCCCCATCAGTTGGGGCCGAGCGTGGCGATGAATCTAGCAGACGACGGAAGGATGCGTACAGCAGCGAGGATCGGTACGGCAGCCTGCCATGGTCGTCGACGTCGCCGGTGACCGCGTCGAGGAACCGCTCGGCGACATAGTCGCGTCCGTCCTGGCTGAGCGCGGCGAAGTTGTACATGAGCTCGAGGCTCGCCCGTACCTTGTCGGGCGCGTCGTCGAGGGCGAGCGTGACCAATTCGGGAGCCACCTGCACCTCGAAGCCCGTTGCACGGTCGAAAAGGGATAAGAGCCCGTCGGTGCTGTGCGTGCGCTTGTCGCCGAGCCTGGGACAGGCGCCGCCGAATTGATCGACCGCCTCACGAACCAGACGCTTGAAGGTCTGCCCGGCACCCTTAGGCCAGGATCCGCTGCTCACGACGATGGCGACGACTCCACCGGGCCTCAGTACGCGTGCGATTTCCGAGACGACGCGTTCCACATTTTCCATGAGCATTAGAGCCATGTGGCATAACACAACCTCGACCGACGCGTCGGCAAGCGGCAGTGACTGTGCGCAGGCCACCAGGAGTTCGGGCTGGGAGCCAGCCAAACGCTCCTTGGCCGCGTCGACCTCTGCTCGGCTCATGTCGACGCCAACCAGGTACGAACCGGGGAGGGCGCCGCGCACGAGTTCGAGCAGGTATCCGTCACCGCACCCAAGGTCGACGATGGTGGCGTTGTGTGGAGCCTGTTGTGCCGCGTTGCAAAGCAGGTCGTAGCTCGATTCGCCGTCGGCGGTGCGGCCGTGGGCGAGTGAGCGCGACGTCGCGCCGGGGTGGCGTCGGTGAAAGTCTTGCAGGAGCTGTTGGCCAAGTGTTTTGTCGTCGTTCATTCTATCGCGTATTGGATGTCAGTCTGTTGCATGCCGTCGAGTATGCATCGGCCATTCAGACTCCCACACGTAACGGTTCGTCTGGAAGCTCGCCTCTCAACAGCGGTATGAGCAACGCGCCGAGGTCGCCTGGAACGATGAGCTCGTCACAGTCGCGCAGCTCGTCGACCGACCACCAACGGTGTCCGCGAAATACCTCCGCTTCGTAGTCTTCGAGTTGTTGTGGATGGGGCTCGAATCGGTCAACGTGGGCGAAGAAGTAGTGCTCGTGCGTGTGCACCGGGCAGTCGTCCCACATCCACCGGTGCTCGCGAACCCACACATGCGGAAGATTGCCGTCGTGCTCAAGGCCGGTTTCCTCCCAGCACTCGCGCCTGGCGGCCTCGTCGTAAGACTCTTCGTCTTCGAGAGCGCCTCCCGGGGCGAGCCAGATGATGCACTTTCGTGTCTCGAACCAGCTCGACAAGAGCAACACGCGGTCATGCTGGTCGACTAGAAGAATGCGAGCCGCTTTGCGATGCTTGCGCAAGATGTCTGCCGTGGGTGGCATGGAGGTTCCCATTTCGCTGATGTGCGGGGGTTCGAGCCGCATACCGTACGCCGACCGAAGTCGAAGGGCAAATGATGATCCAGTACCACACCGGCCTCGATGACATCACTGCCGAGGACCTCGACGGCTTCTTCGTCGGCTGGCCCTCGCATCCCGATCCCGCCACACACCTGCACACGCTCGAAGGTGCCTGGGACGTGGCGCTGGCCGTCGACACCGACCACCTGTCGTGGAATGAGACCCGGGTTCACGTTCCGTCCCTCGACGGGCCTTCGAGAAGTGGCCGTCGTTGAAGCCCGAGCATCCACGGCCTACACTGGCTCAAGTCCGCAACCAACACTTTCTGGAGGACAGCGTGAAGCTGATTGTCGAACGAGAGGTCTCTCCGTCCCGCTTTGCCGAAGTGGGCCGGCCGGCCGGCGCGTACCGGCGAGAGGACGGACAATTTGTTGCGCTGGCGAGCACATTCGACCGGCTGTACTGGCCAGCGCGTGCCATCTACAAGGGCCATTGGCTGCGCCACAGGCTCTCTGTCTACTCAGGGGATTTGGAAAGGCGTGTCGCCAGCTTCGATCGCGCAGGCTTTCCGATAAATGATGTTGCGTTCCATCCGAGCCGACCGCTCGTTGCCATCGCCACCGGCTCGTACGATGGCGGCTTCTTCTTCGAGGGCGAATTGGTGCTCTGGAACTGGGAGGAGGGCACCCACTGGACCGTCTTGTCCGACAACCGGGAGGCGGTGCGCTGTCGCTTTTCGAGTGACTCGGAGCTGACGGTGCTGTTTCGGCCACAGCATGAGGAGGAGTTGGAGTTGGCCGCGGGCGATCCATTCGAGACCTTCGTCGGTGCGATTCTGGACGACTGGCGCTCGTATGAGGAGCTGGGCCTTTCCCATCGACAAGCGGATCCTCGCCTCACGCCGATCACGCCTGCGAGCCCCGAAAGCCTCGGATTCGACCAGGGGGAGCTCTGCTCGGAGGAGCACGAGGCAAACTGGAACGAAGTGATGGCGGCCACCTCGTTTGGCGAACGGCACCGCGTTTGGGACATCGCGTGGGCTGGTGACGACGAGCTCGTGGCAGTCCACGACTGCTGCCAGGTCGAGCGGTGGTCGACCGATGGTCGGCAACTCTCCCAGACGCGAGGTGACGGCCGCGGGATTCAAATATTGCAACGACCTGGCGGCGGTCTTCTCGTGCATGTGCTGCGATCCGCAATAGTGGCCACGCCGCCGCCGGACCGCTCGCGGCTCTTCGAGCTTCGCGACGACGAACTCGTCCCCTACCAGAGTTTTTTCAACGCCATATTCGCCTCGGTCGATGGAGCTGGTCGTCTGCTCTGTCGCGATACGGTGAGACTGATCGGAAAGACCCTCCGAGATGATCACGTCATCGAAGAAGACGGCGCCTGTACGCTGGAGGCAGATCTGGGCCACTACGATTGCTTCAACCACTACCTGCGTATCGACGGCGCCAACGCCCTGTACTTTCTTCGAGGAACCCCACCATCGTCGCACAAGGACAAAGTACTCTGCCGCATCGAGTCCGACGGCACGGTCTCCGAACTCGCCGCGTGGGACGATCGCGGCAGACATCTGATGAACAACGCAGCCGTGTCTGTGGGCCCGGATCTTCTCGTCCGTGCGTACAGGGTCTATAATCCCTCGCCTGATCACTGGGAGGCATATATTGAGGGGTTCGTCCCGGAATCAGGCGAAACGACTTGGTCGCACCGTGTGGACGCCCTGGTCACCACGCTGGTGTCAGTCGAAGATGAACCACTGGCCGTCTACGCGCTCACCGACGGTCGGGTTGGAGTGCTGAATTGGAAGACCGGAGAGGTTCTTTTCGAAGATGTACTCGACATCGATGGCCTGCCGACCGTCGCGCTGTCGATGGCCGCACGAGGTCGACGGCTGGCGATAGGAGGCGTCGCGGGGCGCATCATTCTCGCGAGGCTGGTCGGCTGACTGATGACGGAGTACTTGCGCGCTCGACAACGAGCTGCAACGAAACGGCACAATCTCTCCACACCCGCTGCACATCTCGGCCAACTCCTCGCCTCATCGGTGACCTAGGTTTGGACACGTGATGCCCACGTATCCGATTCGACGGTACACTAAGGTAAATGCCGATGGACGAAGTTGTCGCCTACTACGACGAGATCGCGCCGGACTACGACGCCACCCGCTTCGGCCACAGTTGGGGGCAGTTTCTGGATCGCCAGGAGCGAGAGGTCCTCTCCGAGTGGCTACCCATTCGTGGCGCGGCCAACGTCCTCGACCTGGCCTGTGGCACCGGTCGCCTGCTCGACCTCGCCAGTGCCGGCGTCGACGCGAGTCAGCAGATGGTCGACATCGCCCACCGGCAGCATCCTGCTGCCCGCATCGCTTGCGCGACAGCCCACGCCCTCCCTTACCCGGACGAGACATTCGACGCCGTCTTCTCACTCCACCTGGTCATGCACCTCGAGCCAGCGTACTTGCGCCGCGTGTTGGTCGAGTGCCACCGAATCCTGCGGCCCGGCGGTCGACTGATCTTCGATGCCCCCTCCGAGGTGCGCCGGCGCTTTAACGACTACGAGCCCGATGGCTGGCACTGCGCCACTGCAATGCATCCGCTCGAGGTTCGTCGACAGGCAGCTCCACTTTTCGATTTGGTCGATTTCCGCGGTGTGTTCTTCGCCCCGATCCACCGCCTGCCCGACACCATCAAGGAGGTCTGGCGACCGGTCGACAGCGCCATCGGCCAGAGCCGGCTCGGCCGTTGGGCCTGCTCGCATTTTTTGTTCTTGCTCGAGCGGAGGCCAGCGTGAGTCTCGGGACAGGTATCGAGTGGGATGCTGAGCGGGGATGGGGAGTGTCGATCGCGTTCCGGTGGTATCCGAACGGCGGACTCGTACGACGAGGGACCTCCCGCCCCAGCTTGGAGAGTTCGCCGTGCCTCAATGACCAGTAAATCGGGTCGCGGAGGATGTCTACAACATCCTCGATGGCGTGGCGGAGCTGCGACAGGCCGCGGAGACCACATCAGCAGGAGCGGAGTTACTCGTCGAGGGTGAGCCGAACGAGTTGCGGCCCGTCTTCCGACAAGACGTACACCCGATCGAACCCGCTGCCTTCGAACTTTGCGCTCCCGACGCACTTCGCGAGGTCACCCACTGCGTACGCCTCGGAGAGCCCGAGTGGCACGTGGAGCAACAGCCAGACCTCGTCGCAGCTCTGGACGTAGGACTTCTCGAGGTTGCTTTGTTTGTCGAGGATGGCCGCCTGGACGGTTTCGACGTTCACGCCTTGCCAGAACGCGACCGTCCCGAGGTGACTCCCCTGGAGCCATGGGATCTGGTCGAGTTCTTCTGGCAGGTGCCAGATCCGCATGGTTGAAATGTATCGTGACAGCCCCTCGAAAAGAAGTTCGGCGGCGTCTGCGTAGATGTACTCGCCGACGGGCGGAACGTGCTGTGCGACGAAGTCGGCGAGCTTCTCGCCCGTCTGCGGTACGGGCGGGAAGTTGGACGACTCGACCCAGTGAACATGTAGGTCGACTGGTTCCGCATTCCCGTCGCGAAATTGAACGAATGCGCACTTCAAGATTGCGCGGCGGATCCCGTCGCGTTTGAGCAGATGCGATCCGTCGTCGCCCTCATCACCTTTGATGAGCTTGCGAACTTCTACACCGATTCGGGGGCCGTCGTCGGACTCGAAGACGAAGTCGGGGTCGTCGTTGCCATCTTCCGGGATCCGCAGATCGCCGTGCGGCGGATCGTCGCACATCGCGAGAAATGCCTCGATAGCTCGTCTCTGAGGTCTTTTGCGTCGTACGAGTCATGGGTTCTTCACGCCTTCTGGGGCACGGAATCACTCGTCATCAGCTCGTGAGACAGTTCCCACCCCAAATCGAGGGATGATCGTCGTCGACTCGAGATCGTCTTGCATCGGGGCGACATCTGCACCGACCTCGATGCCGATGTCGTTGTTGGTGCCAACGACTTGTTCCAGATGGCCGAGGTTTAGCCCGAGAAGGTAGCCTTGGCCATTGAGCGTTGCCCACTCATTGGTCCGGTCCGTCATGTGTCGCGAGGCGTAGTGTATCCACCGATAGCTTACGTTCGGACTTAGGTACGTTGTCCGGTGATCCGCCCAATCCCAGCTCGTCGTTGCACGTAGTTGCAGGTCTTGGGTCCAAGCAACACGTGAGATATGCGTATAGCCAGCGACAAAGACCTCCCCAGTCCAGCGCAACCCGAGCGCGGTCGCGAATGAGCTTTCGCTCACGACGTTGTGCTTGAGGCCGACGATCAGTCCCGGATTATGGCAGTGTCCCAAAAGGATGAGTGTTGCTGCAAGAAGGCCAGAGAATCCGATTTCACCTTCGAAATCGCTGCCAAGACCAAATCTCCCAACGGCAAACAGATCGACATCGAGTCCCGACCATGGATTGATGCGGAGGCGTTCGACTTCCTGACGCACTGGGTCGTCTACGTCCACGAACGCAAGCGCCTCACGCCGCACGGTGATACCGAGTACAATTTGGCCATGACCTGCGGGCGCCACGCGTCCCGATTCCATTGCACCAGGTGATGCACAACCTCCAGTCAAAATCGACGCGCCTATTACAAGCAAGAGGCCGACGCAGGCGGGCCAGGAGACGGCATTGTGCCTGGTATCGATGCTCTCGGTGTACGCGTCGGCGAGTTGCTCATGGACGTCGAGGGTGACGGGCGCCGTTGGTGTAGCCGTAACGTCTTGTGGCATGATGCCTCCACCCCGTGTCGTCCAGTTTGGAAGTTGAGTTGATGCGAGAAACACACCATAGGCCCACGAGAGTGGACGCGCAACGCATCGCCCGTGCATTTGCCGGAGAGGACGTGGTCGAACTCGACCGTTACGAGACCGGGCTGTGCCACTGGGTCTACCGGTGGGAGACGACCTCGGGAGCAGGTGAGGTGGCGCGACATCTATGACGCGTATGGCCAGTTCGATTCAGTATTGAGCAACTCGACAGGGTGAGTTTCCCACTCGGCATCAGCAAGGAGCTGATTATGTCCGTAGACCTCCACGTTCACTTGAACAAAGACATTGCTCTGAAGGAGTGGCTAAATGAGGCAAGCGGCACCTTGCGATCAGTTTTGATGCTTGAGGAGGCGCCGGAACTAACTGCACCGAATTTACCCGCCGTGATCGGGGCAGACTACGGCGGATGCGAGGCTGTTTATTGCGGCGACTACGGAGCTGTTGCGACAGTAACTGGCCCGGACCTGAAGAAGTTGCGAACTATGGTCAAGGGAATGACGTTGAATGCCCAAGACCATCACGAGTTGGGGCCGTGGCTTGCAGTTGACGCGTATCGGATGTCGTTAGGTTTTGCGGCTGCGTTCGCGTTGGCGCACGCTGCGGCTGTGCTGGCCGAGAGCGAAATCGTGGACGAGTGGGGTCACTGGTTTACGGGCCACACGTGCGCACCTGAGAGCTTACGCAGCATCATGACATTGCCACGGAGACATGAGGATCTCGAGGCGGCCGCCGATGCATGGAAGGGCCAGTTGCCTAAAACCTGTTCAACAGAATGAGATGCGTTTGCGCGGAGCCAATCTGCGTTATGAGGTGCGCCTAGTGCTCGTGCACGTACAATCGCGTAGCGGGATGGCACTCGGCTACGGTGGTGAGATTCTTTTGGCGTACCGCGCCGTCTATGCGCTTTTGACCAGTAACGTGTACACACCCGAGGGTGACGATGGTCACTTTCGTTGGTGTGTCGAGATGTTGGGCCGCGGCGATGTGCGCGATGCTCTGAGCATGCGAGGACTCCAGAGCGAACTCGGTCGACAAGACGATGTTTGATCAGACAATGCAAACCGATCGACTCGTGTGTCGCCCGCCGGGCGTCGAGGACGCCGAGTCTATCTTCGACTAGTGGACGAGCGACCCCGACGTGACTCGCTTTTTGCTGTGGCCGACCCACGAGAGCGTCGAGGACACGAAGGCATTCTTGGAAGGCTGCGAGGCCGCGTGGTCCGTATGCGAGAGCCGATACCCCTGGGTGCTCGCTCGCACTCAGGATCCAACCGGGGCCCCGGTGGGGATGCTCGAACTCAACGTCGACGCACACTCGGTATCTGTGGGCTATGTCATTTCTCCTCGGTGCCAGGGCAAGGGCTTTGCCACCGAGACGCTCGCCTACGTCGTCGAGGTGGCGCTAGCGAAGCCCTCCATCTGGCGCGTCTGGGCGTCCACTGATGTCGAGAACTCCGCGTCGGTGCGGGTGATGGAGAAGGCAGGCATGCAGCGCGAAGGTCGTCTCCGACGCTATGCGGTGCGGCCCCAACTCGGCGTTGCGCCGAGGGATGCATACGTCTACTCGGCAGTACGGGATGAGCCATAGGAGAGCTTCCAACATGCACATCGTCTACGGATTGGTCTTCGACGACCGCAAAGAGCGCGTCCTCATGGTGCAAAACGACGGCGATCGCGGCTGGAGCCTCCCGGGCGGCGGCCAAGAGCCCGGCGAGTCGCTCGCCGAGACGGCACGGCGCGAGGTTTTCGAGGAGACGGGATACGAGGTCGAGGCTCAAAAACTCGTCGCGGTCAGTGAGCGGTTGGCCCAGCGCCACGACACGTTTTTCATCTTCGCGTGCCGCCTGGTGGAGGATGGGCCGACTGGAGAGCCGAACGACCCCGAGATTCACCAGGTCGGCTGGATCGACGTCGAGAAGGCAGATGAACTGATGCCGTGGTATCCGCACTCAGTCGCCGAGATGCGTCGGCGCTTCGAAGCAGCCTACTTCGTGGACTCGTAGACGGCGCCGAGGTCTCGCACAGGGCACTCGTAGCAACTCCCGTAGATCGCGTTGCTCTTTCGCGAACCCACTGGCGACGGGGGGATGTCGGAGAACGCCCTTTCCTTCGAGGGCAGACACCGTTTTGTGACATGAACACTGCTGAATATTCTGCCCGGAACCGTCTCCTGCATGAGCAAATAGGCGAAAAGAGTCTTATTGAGGGAAGCGAAAGCCCTTCAAGTTGTGAACGCTGACTTCGCCGTCGACAACCTCTACCCATCGACTAAATGCTCTGCGGGACGACAACTTGATGGAAGTGGGCGAGAGAGGGGGCTTCGTATCCACGTAATACAAGCCTGACCGGCCGTCGCCGTCGGGATCGGCGACTGCCATATGCCAGATTGGACTGCTGTCCCAATGAGGTGGCTCCAACTCTACGATCGTCTCAGCTGTCTCATCGAGCAGATAGTTGGCCGAAAAACAGCCGTAGAATGTCTTATTCGAATTTTCGTTGCAGACATTGACATTGACGGCGTAAACGAATGACTCGCCGAAGGAACTGCGGACGGCCTTCATGTATTGGCCGAGGTCGTCCTCTTCGGCGGCAACGTACTCCAGACTACTCCGCTGTTCGCCGTCGAATCGGGCGACAAACGCCTCCCAGAGCTTGGAGACTACCTCTTTGGGTGGGGCCTTGCCGTCGGTCCACTCGAACTCAGCCTTCGGCGACATCTGACCGGCCGGTGCCACGAGCGTCACCCAGTGCTTGCCGCCGTCCAGTGCCTCCGACTCTTCGGTTTCGAGACGGTAGCCAAAATCTACCCGTTCTCCGGAAGCAGGCAAGCAGAAAATACGGGTGAACTCGAGGTGCTTGACTCCCTCCGGGCTCAGGACATCTAACGAGTTGTACCCGGAAACGCTGTCGGGCCAGTCCGCCCGTTCAAGCAAAACAACGGGGCTCTTGCTCTTCTTCTTTTGGCCTTCACACGCTTTTGCGAGCGGGTCTCGAGCCTGCGAATCATTCGGGAGGCGTAGTGATACCGCTACCCGCCCCTCGCTCACCGCGCCTAGCCCAATATCGACTCGACCGGCCTTCGGGTTGTTGGCTACTCGCCCCGCTCCGCCGTCGCGCTCGTCCTCACTGGCGGTCTGCGCGACGCTTCCCTCGGCATCCTGCGCTCCATCAGGATCACCGAACGCGGAGCTAGAGGTTCCAAACACTAGAATCAGGAAGCCGAGGACCAACCACAGGTTTTGAGTAGCCGATGTGCGCATTCATGTCTCCACTTCGTTGAGCAAGATCGGCGAACTGTCTTTAGACGACTGGTCGACTCAGGTGCCTACTCATCGCAAAGCTCTGCACTGGGTGAAACGAACTCAATCGTCGCAGGATTCGAGATAGAAGTGTAATAGATTTCACATCGGCGTCGAAGACTTCGTGTATGGTGCGGAACTTGAGGCGGCTCGAGTCTTGGGTGCTGACGGGGATGACGAACTGTAGCTATGACAGCCAATCTAAAGAACTGTCTCCAGCGCCTCGCTGCCTTCTACGATCGGACGATGTCGGAGCATGCAGCAAGAGTCAGACCGCATCTGAGGACTGTGTCCGGCCTCGACACACCGATTGGGTGCCAAAAGGCCGATTGCCTCAACTTGAGGCACGAGACAACACTGAACATTGAATCAGAACCAACAGCAAGGGAGGTCGCCGGTGGACGAAGATTTCCAAGTGGACGAAGAAATGGGCAAGGCCGGTTCGTCGGCGAATCCCATGCCCTTAACGTTTGGCTCAATCCGGCGTGGCTCTACTTGTCCGTGACATCGACCCACTCGAAATACCGCTTGAGGTCGTCGGGTTGGCCGAAACTCACCCGCGCCATCGCGTACTCGATCAGTCCGATGACCTCGTCGTAGTCGGTCGTGCTGGTGCGCCAGAACGCCTCCCAATTCGAATCGCCCGGAACGATCGATATGCGAAACGACCCGCCCGGTTCGTGCTCGGGCTGGTAGTCCACATCGATGCCGAAGCCGGTGTGCTCGTGCAGCGCGAAAAATGTGGCTTCGTTGAACGGCACCTCGCCATCTTCGTCGTCGCCCAAGTCGACGTCCCAGAGCTTCGATATTTCGACCTTCCACCCCGGCGAAACTGCGAATCGACGCAACGTGGGAAACTCGGTCTCGGCAGCGAATGTCGCGAAAGTCGGTGGGCGGATGGCGGCGTTGGGCACCGTGACCTTCCCGGCGTCGAGTACGTCCAGGAACTCGTCGAAGTCCTCAGTGATGCGAACAAAGCGCCCCCTCTCGTACACGACGACCGACGGATTCTCGGGCGCGTCCTCGTAGTCGAGGGCGAAGACGGTGCCATTGCCCTGCACGCCGAACGGCACAAACCGTTCGGGCCATCCGACGGGCGAGTCGCGACGCAGGCGGTCGTATTCGTCGAGGATGTACTCGTTCTCGGTGCAGTCCCAGGGAAGAAGCTGGTTGAGAGCCACGACGAGTTCTTCGTTGGGCAAGGTGATACTAAGTTCGGGATCTTCCAGCACGGCCGCATGGTGCAGCTTCTGAATTGCCACGAGCCTCTTGGGTAGCTGCACATCGAGCGCGGCCTCGATGCGCTCGACGTCGTCGTCCGAGACCTCGCTTCGAATCCACTCGCATGTTGTCCAGGTGGGCATAAATTCCGGTGCGCTTGAGGGTGATCCACGTCTCATTATGGCCTCTTCGATGCCCCTGCTACTCTTACGGACGTTTCGCCCGCTGCTCCTCACGCTTTGGGTTTGGCCGTCCAGCGTAACGGTCGCGAATGCGCTGTTCGACGTCTTGTGCGAGCCAGATAGAGGCACGCTCTAGATCCTCGACCTCCTCGAAGGTCGCCTCGTGCGCCTGATCCTGCGCGTCTATACGGGTGATATTTGTCAGGTCGGAGGGGTCCTGTCGGAATCGGTCGGGGACTGGCAACTCTCCGTCGCCCAAGGGGATGTGGTCGACCACGGACCAGCGTTCGAGGGCGTTGTCGGCGACCGCGAGAGTGAACAGGACCGGCCGGCCGACGATTGCGTCGAGAGCCATCGGTTCGGTTGTGCGCGCATCGTAGATGGCAGTCCAGAAGCCTCTGAGCAGGCGTCCGTAGGTATGAGAGCCGTCACCGAGTTCGATGCGAACGACCGTGCCTGGATGTTGGGCAAAGAGACCCAGATCGACTGTAGCCGTTGGGGGCGGAGACGGCTCGAGGGCCTTCTCCTTGATGCTCGCTGCTTGTTCTTTGGGAACTCCGAGGCGGACAAGCAAGTCCTCGTTCACGTCGAGCCACTTTTCGAACCAGGCTTTCGGGTCGGTATTGCGTCCGTCTTCGAGCAGTCCGCGCAGCTCCGAGTTTGGACTCCTCATGACGAGCTCGACGGCGCGTGCGGCCAGCCCGCGTAGTCGATCGCCATGGCCAACGTCGAGTTGAGGTTGATCTTCGACCCACGCACGAGCGTGTTCCGGAAGGTCGGGATGGGGCAGTCCTGCAAGCGCGGCCACCAGCTCGGCGGCTACGATGGCCTGACAGCAGTGGTCGACGATCAGGTGCTCGTCTTCGATGTTGTCGACAACTGTGCAGAAGCTCTGGTCGATTGCGGTGAGCGGGTCGTCGGCGAATTCGAGTATTTCTTGAAGGCCCATGTAGGCGCCGTCGCTGTGGAACGGTCCGTATCCAGACAGTGCCATAATGTTTCTCCCGTTGACTTGGGTTGTGGTGTGCTCTGCTACCGTAGCAGATGCCTACGAGTGTGGCGACGTGGCAGTCCTGCGTCTGATTGGTGACGTTTTGCACGCTCGGACGCACAAAAACGACGGCCTGCGCCTGAGCTCCTGGTACTGCTCGGGAGCCTGCGCTCGAAATTTCTCGGTCGGCCTCGCCTCAACCATGCGCTCGATGACGAAACCAGCGGATGCCAGCGCCTCGGTCCATGCACTCAACGGTCGCCGGTACGACGGGACGACGACCGGCGTGCCGAAGCCGGTCCACTGGGAGCTGACCTCCTCGGTCGCGAAGTAGTCGCTGGGCTCGAACAGGAGGTGCGCCGCCAGGGGATGGAGCACCGAGAAGACGAGATGACCGTCGGGACGACACAGACGACGGAACTGGCGGAACCCTGACGCCACGTCACGCACGTAGTCGAGGACGAGCGAACTTACCACCAGGTCGAAGCCGGCGTCGTCGAAGCGGTCGAGATCCGAGCCGAGGTCGGCCTGCTCGATGCGCGCCTTATCGCCTACCCGTTCTCGGGCGCGCTCGACCATCTTCGGGCTGACGTCGACGCCGACGACCTCGGCGCCGTGATCGACGAGCCACTCGGTGTAGATGCCGGGGCCGCAGCCCGCGTCGAGGACGCGTTTGTCCGCCACGTCTGGCAGGAGCCCCAGCGTGGCCGGCCGCTCCAGATAGGCGTTGTGCGGCTTGGTGTCGATGCGCTCGGCGTAGGCGTCGGCGAGTTGCTCATAGGCGTCGAGCGCGATGGGCGCCGTTGGTGTAGCCGTGTCGACTTGTGGCATGATGCCGCCACCCCGAAGAAAAATGGAGTCTGGCACTGTGTCTCTCGCTCTCACTCGTCTTCACCACGCGACGCTCGCAGTCCCACAGCAAAGGTAACTTCGACCCCTCCTTCTTCGTTTAGTTCAAAGGATGGGAACCGAGTCACCGAAACCTCAAAGAAAACTGCCTGTCCACTGGACTTTTCGCCATCGGGGTAGTGGGCAAGTCCGAGGTTCGCACCCCACATCCATGCACGCGCAGTCATCGTCTCTTCGCCCTCCAAGTCTTGATCCCCATATGGATCTGTGCGACTGAACCAGCCAGCCCCCATGCGTGGGGTCACAGTCAGGTCGAACTGGCTAGAGATGCCGAGAGTGTTGGGTATCGCTATCTCTCCTTGGAAGGTTGACCACGACTCCAGTGAGAAACCGCCACCGGCGTACGCCACCCACGGCCGAATAGCGAGTGCGTACACCGACACCTCATCGCCCAAGAGCCCGATCTTTGCACCGAGGCGTGGGGCTGGCAACATGTCGAGCCCACCGAAAACGTCGATGGCTTCGGTCAGGCCGTACGAGTAGATGAAGTGGGCGCTCGAAAATGGAAACCCGCCATAAGATTCCACCTGTGCTGACGACTGACTTTCGAATCGTGGATTATGTCGGGCGTATGAATATGCGGCTCCGTCGAGATAGCCACCGCTGAGTCCCACGGTCCATTGACCTTCTCCAGCCGGCAACGAGCGCGCAGTATCAAGCTGGGCCTTCGATATGCATCCGTTCAGGGCAAGCACGCACATGACCGACCACACGAGATGAACAGCTTTTTCTGTCGTAAGTTGGTCCATCTCGCCCCTCTTGCTAAGGCATACCCGTGTGAGCCATACCGTCTCACGAGCTGAGTCTATCGTAACCCACCAGACCTTTCACGGCGCCCGATGAATCGGCCGTTGACCTCTGATCTGGCGTGTGGGCACACACAGTGGTCGAACATGGTGTCTGACGCCGTGTGGCAACGCCACACGGCGATTGGTGGCTCCGGTGTTTGGTGGGCAGCGTACTCATCGCTCATCGTGGACGGCACGGAGATGGAGCGTGCTTGACACCCAGTTCAACCCCGCTTTGACAAACTTGCTCCAATACGGGCAGGGACGGCCAAGGTCACTTTCGAGTAAGCCACAAGTACCAATTGTAGAGCGCTCCGGCGCATGCCGCGATCGCGAGCAGGATCATAAACTCAGGACCGAACCCTTCCTCTTCACCCTCTTGGTACACCACATACGCGATAGGGAGGGAGCAAATGGCGACTGTGGTGGACCACCCGAGCGTACGAGCGTCGGGATGACGAGGCGGCGGGTCATGAATCAAGTCGTCCAATCCTGTGAGATTGACGAATCGTTGGTATCCAGGACCAAATTTGCGCTCGAGCTCCTGCAATAAATCCGCGATTTCGCGGCGGACTCCGAATGCCAATTTCTCGCCGAGAATAATCTTGGCGGCCTTCCGGTGATACTTCGACCTGTCGGTTCGCCCGTCGGCAATGTGTCTCAACCAACTTTCCACTTCGACGCGCAGGGCGATGTCGTTTGCTTCGTCAAGGAGAAGCGGATGCCGTTGCCGAAGTGGGTGAGCGATGTCGTCCCACCCGAAGGCCCGGTTGATCTCGGCGACGAAGCGCGCCGAAACCTCCTCTTCATCCCAGTCGATACGGCGGGCGATTATCGTCTCGAGAGCATCTGAGAGCGACGGATCGGCGAGACGCTGGTCATCGAGGACTCTCAAGAACCGTTGCACAGGCTCATCGTTCGCAAAGATGTCGTCGGCGATCTTGCGCGCAACGTTCCACTGATCCGAACTCGCATGGTCATCGCCGAACTCTTCGGCATCGTGCGCCGCTTGGCGTTGGATGGCCTCAACCAGGGCATCGAGGTCGGCGGCAATATGCTCCGGCGGTACACCGGATTTATCAAGCTCGCGAGGGCCCATCGGGTTCGATGAGCCGTCGAGTAATCCGGCATCCGCCAACTCGCTCGCCGCCTCGTATGCCTCGCGCAACGTCTGAAAGCCCTCAGGATCGTCTTCGGGAGAGGTTTTTTTCAACTTGGCCGCGTAAGCACGTTTGATCTTGCGCGTATCGGGCGTCGGCGCGATTTCGAGCACATCCCAGACACTGTCGTTGCCGCTCACTGGAGTGCCTCCTCAGCGCGATCGAGCATGTCGCTCAGATGCCGCCGGGCGCGTTCAATTTCTCGAGTGTCTTGTCGATCCAGAACTACGAGGAACCGGTCGAGCCCCATACCGATCTGCTCACGCACGTCCCCGAGGGTTTCTTCGTACAGTCGTTTGGCGCGATTAATCACAGTCTGATTCTGGAGGTCAGCACGCGGATGCAGCTTGATGTTGGCCAGGGCTTCGAGTCTCTCGTCGATCTCGTCCGCGCTGAGCAGGCCGGGATTCTGCTCGATGACGAGGCGTTCTTCGTCGCCGGTGTGCTGAGTTGTTGCAATCACCTCGATGAGTCCGTTGATGTCGTAGGTAAACCGGATTTCGACACCCGCCTGCTCTATGGGAACATCGGGCAACGGCACGTCCAGTGTGCCGAGCTTGAGGTTGTCGCTCGTTCGCCGAGATTCACCCTGATATACCTCGATTTCAAGCCGTGACTGGCCTTCCTCGAGCGGGTAGTAGACCTTCGAGCGACTCGTTGGCACCACGGTGTTCCGTTCGATGATCGGGTCGAAGGTCCCGAAGGCGTACTCGCCGAAACCGACTTGTCTCGCAGTTTGGATCCCGAGTGTGTACGGGCATACGTCAGTCTTTACGATTTCGTCGAGTGCGCTGTCGCGCATCTTCAATCCGGCTTGGACCGCCGCCCCGAGCGCCACGACCTTGTCTGGATCGACCTGTCGAAGCGGAAAACGACCAAAAACTTTGGTGGCGAGTTGTTGAACGAGAGGCATGCGAGTGGCCCCTCCGACGAGTATCACATCATCCAGTTCATCGCGACGAATACCGGAATCTCTTAGGCTGCGCTGAACCGGGATCTTCATTCGGTCCAGCAGGCCGGAGACGCGTTCGCTGAATTCGGCGCGATCGATGGTGCAGGCCACATTTTCTGACGTGCGGCGAAGTGTTATTTCGGTCGAATCTGCCGTGTTCAAGTCTCGTTTGGCATGCTCGGCGGCGACACGCAGACGCCCGCGCTCCTGAGAGGAGAGTTCGTCGCCGTCGAGTCGTGTTCTCTCGAGGAAGAACTCGACGAGCACGTCGACAAAATCCTCTCCTCCCAGGAAGGCATCTCCGGCGGTTGCACGAACCTCCATGATGCCATCGAAGAGTTCGAGGATTGAGACATCGAACGTGCCGCCGCCGAGATCGAAGACCAGAAACTGCGTTTCGTCCTCGTTGGAATGCAGGCCGTAGGCCAGAGCCGCTGCGGTGGGTTCGTTGACGAGTCGTTCGACCGTCAGGCCCGCGAGTTGGCCCGCCGACTTCGTCGCCTTGCGCTGGGTGTCGTTGAAGTAGGCCGGAACGGAAATAACGGCCTCTCGAACCTCCTCACCGAGGTAGGTCTCTAAGTCCTCTTTGAGCGACCGCAGCACCAGGGCGGAAAGCTCCTCAGCACGGAAGGACTTCGGCCCGAGGGCAAATTCTCGTTCCGTACCCATCGCACGCTTGAATGCGGCGACCGTCATGTCGGGATGCGTCACAAGCCGATCTCGAGCGGCCCCGCCAACGAGAATGGTTCCGTTGTCGGATAGCCCGACGACAGACGGTGTCAAATAGTCCCCGAATGCGTTGGGAATAAGCGTCGCCTCACCATCTTTCCAGACGGCGGCGAGTGAATTGGTCGTCCCGAGGTCGATACCGACAATCAATGTTCCCTCCCAAACGGAAGTTGGCGTAGGCGGCTTCAACATAGCCGAGCGGGGACGGCGTTGTCACGAGGTTCGGAGAAACGCCAGATTTGGACAGCGCAGTCGAAAAAGCTTTGTGTGGTATAGTTCGTAGTATACGACGCGGCTTTAAGAAGTGTGAGTGCACCCAAAACCTGCCCCAGCACCGCCTATCGGCGGCTTTTCGCCCGAGCCGCCACCACCGCCAACAATGGCCGTCTTGCTTCGGGAGCAAGCCGAATTTTCCGTGCTCCAAAGCTCGCGCCGGCCCCGTCTACCTCGCATAATCTGCTATGGGATCCTGCCTGGTCAATTCTCCCTGTCGCGTCGGTTACCACGGGATCTGATCCACAATTCGACAATCTTTCGCGGATCCCGCCGCAGAATCATCTTGCCTCGGCCTTGCCACCGTCTGTGTCCGATAATGTCCGCCGTCGTCCTCAAAGCGGCTTCTCGACTGCCAAAATTATGGTTAACCCGCTCTGACGTGTGTGACGCGCAGCATGTGCGCTTATTCGGACATCTCCGAGTTTGCACGGCCTGCTTGACTTCCTGATCAACATCCACCTGGATGATGGCTAGGTAATTTGCAAGTTCGGTACTACACAAAGGATCAGCTCATGGGAAAGAAACTCGGGGCGTGCATCTACCCGCTCAAACCTTCCAAGACACGGCCGGGGGGAGTTCGGCTTCAAAAGTTCGTTCGCGATCAGTGGGGGGATGAACGAAATATTTCCGAGCGGTTTCGGGAGGATGATTACGCGAACCCAAAGGCCGCAGCACGCCGGCGCGAACGCGAGATCGACGAAGGCAAGAACAACCTGCAGTGGCTCAAAAAGCAGTTTCCCACCCGCAAGGAGAACGAAGCGAGCAAACCTACAGGACTGGAGGCGAGCCTTATTGCGTACGAGAACGGTCGACCGCTCTCGTCCGTGCCGAGCCGCGAGCAAGAGCTTCGCCAATTGACGATGGACTCTTGGGTCATGCTCGGTATGCGCAAACACCACGACGGCGCTTGGGATCTCGATCCCAACGAGGACAGGCAGGGGTACCTTCGGCGCGTCTATGAGCGAAACTCGAAGGGCGATTGGGAGCAGAAGAAGGCAATCTGGAGCCGGATTCTCACATGGTCTGGGGAGGGAAGCGGCGTGGCGTCACTTACCCTCGACGAAGTCGAGCCACAGCATGTCGAGGACTTCGTGAGATGGCTGGAGACGACCAAGTCGAAGCACGGGCGGGCCTACAGCAAACAGACAGTGAAGCGGTACTACCGTGCATTTCGCAGCCTGCTCAACCGTTGGTCCAAGGCAACTAGACTCCCCAATCCTGCGGAGCGGGTGAATCTCAAACCGTCGCGTTTCAAAGGAACCGAAAGAAAACGCAAGGTCGTCGCCTCGGAGATCCTCGAGAAGCTCGACGATGGCTTCCGCCAGCGCGTGGAAGCCGCGAGGAGCAAGGAATGGATGCGGAAGCGGTACCTCCCGCGACGCATCCTCATGCACCACCTTTGGCGGGTACATCGGTGGACGGGGATCCGATCGTCCGAGCTCTTATACTTGGAGACGCGGCACGTCGACCAGATGCGTCGGACCCTCATCATCGAAGGTGGTGCGGTGGATAAGGAACCGGGGTTCACCAAGGCCGGCAAGACGAAAGGCTCCAGGCGCGCCGGCACTCGCGAGATTCAGGTCATTCCCGAGGTCATTGAAGCAATCCAAGAGTGGGTCGAGATTCGCCAGCAGTACGGCTTCCCGTCGATTTCGGAGTGTTCGGTTATCTTCTGCGACAGTGGGGGGGACTACATGACTGACGACTCCCTTCGTAGTCACTACCTGCACGCGTCCCAGACTGCCGAGATCGACCCGCCGATCACGCCCCACATGGTAAGGCACAGCCTCAACGACCTATTGCGGAAGCGTGGCGTTCCCGTATCTGTGCGACGGACGCTGCTCGGGCACCTCTCCGACGAAATCAACCAGAACTATACGCAAGTTTCTCCGCGTGAGGCCGTCGCGCCGGTGGAGGAATTGTGGCGGGATCTGTCGTCGAGTGAGGACGATGACGAAGGTGGCGGGTAATTCGTTTGCCATGGCAAGCCCTCCGAATATCTATCCACGACCGCTGCCGGCGCCTGGCTCGGCCCGCGCCAGTCATTTGCTGCTGCCAGCATGCGGTTTGTCGAGCGATGGCGACGAACTCGAATACTGGCTCAGAATCCAGTACGTTGTGCATGCCCAATCTGCACCTGTTTCAGGGTTTGTGAATCGAGTGAGTTTTCAGGTAGGGAGCGCTCGGAGTTGCAGTCATGAAGATCGCAGACATTCGATGGCTCGATGCCGACGGTGACGAAGCCGAGGTGAAGGTAGTGAGCGAGGTGGATGAGAGTCTCGCACTCTGGGCATACTGCCATCCATGTAAACTGGAGCAGGGCAGGCAACTTTCAGAACCACTTTCTACACTTGGCGCGAAGGTCGTATCAGCCGGTATAGCAACGCCCAGCATTATCAGACAGAAGATGCATTCTTGGTCTTATGTCCTCACGGGTCAGGCGGTTGATCTCGCGAAGGGATTGGTGGCCGTGAACGACATCGTTGTCGAGATCGGCTCGCATACCCTTCCAGGCGACATCAGGACTGGCGACTGGGTCGAGTGCGTGTGCTCTCGTCTGGGTGTGTCTGAATGAGAGAGTCAGACTTTCATAAGCAAATGTAGCCAGTGACTTGTCACATGGAGAGCGGCGTGAAACTCCCCGGCGCTTAATCCACCGCTGCGTATTGCGATTCCATCATCAGTGAAGCTACTGCGACACTTTTCGGAGGAGAATCAGTGACCGAATCGACCGACACCGAACACGTATGGATTTTCAACGGAGCGGGTGCCCGCTTTCCCTGCGCCGCGTTTCGCACACGTGAACAGGCGGAAGAACAGATCCGTAGGCACCAGATGAGCGGGATGCTCACGAAGTATCCCCTCGGTACGACCGTTTATGACTGGGCAGTTGAATCGGGGGCTTTCGAGCCGTCGAGGGACGAGCAGGAATCGCCCGAATATATTCAGCGGTTTTCCTCGGCTCATCTCGAACACTATCATTATGAGGATGGGGAGTCCTGATAGAAGCCACGGGTGACATCTATATGAACGACAAATCGTACGATGAGTCTCTCGCCGCGTACCGCTGCGGCATGGTCGCGTTGGAAAACGCTCAACCACAAGAGGCTCTCAAGCACTTTCAGCGCTCAAACGCGTATTGCGAGCATTTCAAGACTCATCACCGAATCGCTACGGTGCTTCGCGCTTTGGACCGTGACGACGAATCTGGGGAGCACTTTGAGCGTGCGTGGAAACTCAACCCGCACCATTCGCAGGTAGCGACTGATTACGCTGAATTTCTGTTCGAGCACGGCCGTCGTGATGCGGCCTTGTCCATCGTCGAGGCGGTGTTGCAACACAATACCACTTACGGACCCGCTAAAGACCTGGAACAACGGCTGGACCCGAGCTAGCTGGGATGGTGTGAGGTTGAGTTCCCTGCCGGAGTGGGGCGAGCGGAGTTCATCCTCAACGTCTTCGTGAAGAAGGTGCCGCGACCACTATGAAGGCAATGATGCCAACTCAGATCAAACATTCCAATCCCCACGGCCCAGTTACGGACGGGCAGTTACAGATTGTCGAGGAATTCCTCGGCGTCAATCTGCCTCGCGACTACCGCACGTTCCTCTTGGAACATAATGGAGGAGAGCCGGAGCCCAATGTTGTGCGATGGGGCGAGGCGAGTGATTCGAGCGACATCGTACGCGAATTCTACGGCGTCCACCGAGGCCCATCTCATGCAAACCTCATCTGGACTACCAAGGTGTTTGCTGGGCGGATTCCAGAGCGCATGATTCCGATCGCAGATGATCCTTTTGGAAACCAGTACTGTCTCGCACTGACCAGAGGCAGGGGAAAGGTGTTCTTCTGGGACCACGAGCTTGAAGGCAGTGAGGATGAGGACGAGCCGCTGATACTGATCGCCGAGTCATTCACGGAGTTCTTCGAGAGCTTTGAGGTGGACGAGAATCCGCAGGGGGAGCCATGACCGACGAACTCAAAGCCTCGGTCGAAGAGTTGTACCGGGTATTCGCCCCCTACCGAGGGGTGCCGATGGACGTCCGTTGGCCAGTCGATGTGAGTGATGAGGAGCATGCACGGCTGGTCGAGCCGGACCTTGAAAAGGTCGGATATGAAGGGCTGATGTACTATCTCTACGAGGCCGTATATGTGCGAGAGGTGTGGGACCATGTTGACGTGTTTAGACGCTTTTTTCCTCGCCTGTGCGAAGTGCTCGCGTTTGAACTCGAAGACATGCCGTGGGGTATCGAGATATGGCTGGTATTAAGCCATCTCGGCAATGCCAAATGGGACGAATGGCCGGCTCACGAGCACGAGGCCGCTGATCATTACTTGCACACACTGTGGTCTCATACCCTCCGAGCACGTCTCAACGAAGACCACTGGGGGAAGGCGGACGACGTATTCATTGGATTGCCTTTCGCTTATCCGGATCTCAAGGACTTCTTGGATGAATGGCGAGAACAGATTCGACGAAGTCTTAGTGCAGCCGTCGGATTCGCTGGGTTTCTGGAAAGAAACAGCAGCTTTTTTCGGACACACATGCGCAAGGAGTTTGGATTGAACTGGCCGGCGAGGGCTGAGGAGCAAGTGCTCGCGTGGCTCCGTGAGCCGGAGTTGTTAGACTCACTGCGTTGGTGGCTTGAACATTACGCGCTGGAAGATTCGGTACACTGGTCTCTTCGAGAGGCAGTCGAGTTGCTGGGCATCTATCGCGACAAACACTCCTGATGATCAGCGCGCCCCAAGTTCGGACCGCGACTCCCTCGGTGGATGGGGTACCCATGCCGTCGAGGTGAAATTGATGCGACGAATGATCCTCAAGACCAAGGTGGACCCATGCTCACTGTCGTGGCCGGAATTGTTACATGGCAGGATAATTTGGTCGTTTTCATTACGCTTTCGTTGGTAGCAAGTGGCGGCTTGACGGCGGTCGCGGCAGTATCGAGAAGCCTTGCGGGCTCGGTACCGGATTCGGCAACAGTGTGTCGGGACGGCATGTACTTTTTGATTTGGAGCGTTGTAGCGCAAGCAGCTGCCCTCGCCTTCTTGTACTTAAGTGCAACGCCGTGGTTGTCTCCAATCGATCGAGATTGGGGTTCATTCTTCATAGGGGTGGCAATTCTTGTTTTCGCTGCTGGTTATAGAGGTGTTCGAGCGTCGCTGAAGCATCAGTGACTCGACGTATCTCCGAGCGAAGCCGTCACGCCGATGCAAAGGAGCTGGGACGAACGGACCTCGCTCACTGCTGGGACGAACGGACCTCGCTCACTGAAGGGGCCGATTCCGAAGCTGGCAAGTAAAAGGTCGACCTAGCCGAAACACCCCCGAAAACCTAGCCAACTACCTAGCCAGGGCCGATTCTGGCGACAGGGCAGGGTAGCCCAAGAACGACGAAACCCCCGTAATCGTCAGTGATTACGGGGGGGTTGCGTCAAAGTCGGAGCGCCCGGATTTGAACCGGGGACCCCTTGCACCCCATGCATCGCACAATATTGCGTTGGTGGGGCGCAAGGGCGCGTGTTTGCTGGGGTTTCGTCGGTTTTATGTTTCAGCGCATTTCAGCAGAGGAGGGCGATATTGCGCTGCATTGCAGGGCATTCCCACCCAAAATCCCACCCAGTGATTGCGTCGATTCACAGTCAGTCTTCTACGGTGTCGATTAACTCAAAGTCCAAAAAATTAGCGATTTCTACGCCAGTCGCCCGCGCTCTTTCGGCCGATGTCTCGCGCACCACATCTGGATGTAGAGACGGAACGTTGGAAACCTATTTTCGGAGTTTGAAGTCGGGAGAGGTCGTAGAATTAGGGCAGGTCGTGTCCACTGGGAGCTCGTTGGCAGGCCGCGACCTGCTAGAGAAATCCTAGGCGTTTTGGGGGTTCATCTCAGCCTGACTCGGTTCGGGTTTGATGCCAAAAGTCAACTTTTCGGGGCTTGACAATCGAGGATTTCGGCGAATAGCTTCGGGTCAACCCGCCAGCAGTTTGTCGGCTTTAGTCGACGAGGAGGGAGGAAACTGATCGTCAGTCCAGCGACCGTCGCGAGGCAGAAAAGGCGCGTCGTTAGTCGCTGGAGCTGTGCCTATTTTGATGGAGTGACAGGATGCCTACATCTACGCAGTACTCCGGTTCTTTTATCGATACGCCGGGGGTCTATGCCTTTACGAAGGACCCCTCGGTCCGCTCGGTCAGTGGAGTCAGTACATCCACGGCCGCGTTCGTGGGGCAGCCCGAATCGAATTCGGGCAGCCTGAGCGGACCCGAGATGATCCTCAATTTCAAACAGTACACCGAGAAGTTCGGCGAGTTCGGTAGCAGCGGCGACAACAAATTGGCGTGGTCGGTCTACCTGTATTTCGTCAATGGCGGGTCCAAGTGCTACGTCGTGCCCACTTCGAGTGGTTCCCCGACCCAAACCGAGCTCGAGCGGCTAGATCCCCTCGACGACATCAGCCTTCTGGTGTGTCCGGGAGTCGAGGGAGAAACGGACGAAACACCGCTCACCTATGCGACAGCTCGGGAGCACAAGGATCTGTTCTACATCGGCGGGGTCGCGCAGTCTCCCGGCGATCACACGGTGCTCGACAGCGCGACCGCATCGTCTTTCGCGGCGTACTACCATCCGTGGCTGGAGGTCGAGCAACGCCAGGCTGACGGTTCGACCGTCAGCGCGACGATTCCGCCCATGGGCGCCGTGGCCGGAATTTACGCTCGTACGGACGGGCGGCGTGGAGTCTTCAAGGCACCCGCGGGATTGCAGGCTCAGGTCCGTGGCATCAAGGGCCTGACCACCAACTTCTCGGACGCCCAGCAGGCCAACTACAACGGCGCGAATATCAACATCCTTCGGGCATTCGACGGTGTTGGCAATGTCGTCTGGGGTGCGCGAACACACGGAAGCCAGTCGCCGTGGCGCTACGTTCCAGTTCGTCGCACGGCCATGTTTTTGCGCCTGAGCCTGTTTCGAGGCACGAGATTCGCGGTCTTCGAGCCCAACGACGAGGACCTCTGGCAGGCGTTACGCTTGACGGTCAAGTCGTTCATGCACGCGCAGTTTCAGCGCGGTGCGTTCCAAGGACGGTCAGCCAAGCAGGCGTATTTCGTCCAGTGCGACGGGGAGACGACGACGCAGACCGATATCGACAACGGCGTCGTCAACGTTCGGGTCGGTTTCGCCCCGCTCAAACCCGCCGAATTCGTCGTGATCACCCTGGAGCAGATCACAGGTGGCGGAGTCTGACCGAATCCGACGCTTATCGAATGGTGTTTTTTGAGGAGTAAGTGATGCCAGAGCCGCAATTTACTGCAAATTCGTACCGGTTTGACCCGTATCGGAACTTCAAGTTCCGTGTCAAAATCGACGGCGAAGTCGTCGCCGGGATCAATAAAGTCTCGGCGCTTAAAAAGTCGACCGAGGTAGTCACATGGCGAGAGGGCGGCGACCCGTCCCACGAGCGCAAGTTGCCCGGACAGACCAGCTACGACGCCATTACACTGGAGGCTGGACTTACGCACGACCCCGCCTTCGAGGAGTGGGCCAACCTCGTCAATAACTACGACGGCGACGGAGCGATGTCGCTGGAGAACTTCCGCAAGAACCTGACCATCGAAGTGCTCAACCTGCAGGGTGAGCGCGCGTTCGCCTACAACGTCTATCGCTGTTGGGTCAGTGAATACCAGGCCGCCCCCGAAATGGACGCCGGAGGTAACGCAGTCGCCATCCGCACCATCAAGCTCGAGCACGAGGGATGGGAGCGAGACGAGTCCGTCGAAGAGCCCACACAGTCGTGAGGCGCCGGTGAAGTTGCAACTCATGTCCGACGTCGAGCTGGCGGTCGAATTGCGACCGCCAGCCGACTTCGAATTGCTTCCGCTCACGGACCAACTGGGCGAGGACCCCGGGGATATCGCGCCGCTGTGTGAACTCTTCGAGAGCATTGCGACGCTCCCGACGCACGCGAGTCTCGACGATCTGCACGCCGGGGAGTTCGAGCGACTGCTCATCGAGCTCTTTGTCTCGCTCGAGGGACCTCAGCTGACCACCAGCACGAACTGCGAGCACTGTGGGGAGCGATTCGACATCGGCTTCGATCCTCGCCAGCTGCCACGTCGTGAGGGGAGGCCTCACGATACACCCTTCGAGTTTCAGGCCGACGGCAAAAAGGTTCGAGCACGCTTGCCGAGACTGCGCCACAGGCGGGACACCGCAGGTGCGTGGTCCGACATCGAGACCCGTCGGCAGGCGAGCTTGTTGGCGGTCGACGAGCAGAATCTGGACTCATCCGAGTGCTCCCCAGAGGTATGCGCCTCGCTAGACGAAGAACTCGCCATTCGATCGCCGGGGGTGCTGCAAGAGATTGCCGCGGCGTGTGCGGAATGTGGTCAGACCAATCAATTCTGGTTCGAGCCCTCCGTGTTCGTCGTGGAGGCGATCGACCGGCGAGTCATGAGACTGCTCCGAGAGGTTCATGCTCTGGCGTGGACGTATCACTGGTCCGAGCGCGACATTTTAGAGATGTCGCGAGCGCGCCGCCGCAAGTATCTGGAGTTAATCCGTGACGAGGTCGAGCGTGAATGAACCTGAGCCGAATAGGCGGACGCTCGAGCCATCCCTGGGAGCGGATCAGATAGCCGCAACCCAGGCGATCGTCGTGCCGAGATGGTATCGTCGGCAGGCCCCTCGTGTATGGCCAACCTATATCGAGCCACCGTCGCGCGCATTGCAAATCGACAATCGAGCGGCGCCTCGCGGGGCTGACGAGGCTGATACACGGATTTTAAACCCGCCGGAAGGAGCCGCGCCCGAGCTCAGACAGGTGGGGTCGAAGAGCCGTGACGACTCGATCTCGAAGGCGTCGGACACGACTTCCGCCTGGGTATCTCGGGACGTCGAGCGGCGCGAACCCGACGGGCCCGAGTATCAGTCTGTGCGGAGCGCTGAGTCGCCGAATTCCGACGCCGCACCGATAGAGGCTCGGCCTCAGAGGCGCGACACCGGCGACGTCGCCCCGGAATCCCCACGAACTGAACAGCCAGGACCGGCCGCCGACGTCGCTTCACCGCGAGAGCGGACGCGGGAACGGCGACTCTCGCGTCCATTCGATGGCCGTGTATTGGAGTCTCTACCGCGGCGTGGTGGCCAGCCCTGGGGTACTCAGTCGGAACCGGCAACGTCGGCCGAGCGGGAGCCCGCGGACTCGCCTCCGCCACCCGAGGCACCCGAGACGACACCGGCGAGCGACGACACGCGATCGGGCGAATCTCGCCCGATCGAACCGACCGAGTCCACCGTCGAACCTACTCGGGATGCGCCACCCGGCACGCTGACGTCATCTCGAGAAGGCGGCCGGCCGCGCCCCTTACCTCCCACCAGGCTCTCGGAAGAGACGTTGGATGCACCGCGCGTAGGCGCTTCGAAGCCACAGGTGCCTGAGATTCGTGTCTCCATTGCGCGCCTCGTCGTAGACCTCGCTCCGAGCGCTGACTCCTCGCAGCCAAGTGTATCGCAAAAGGTCGACTCCCGGGTCGTGCCTCGTTCCCTCGGAGACCAATCATGACCGCTTCCACCCTCATCACCTCCGTCTCGGAAGCACTCGCCGATCTCGTCGAGGAGAACCTGAATGCGGGGAGTCTCGACAGCATCGTGCTCGAGACCTCGCATACTTATCCCGACGACGTCTCCAGTTTGTCGACAACCGCCGACGTCATCGTCAACCTACTGCTGGTCGGTGGTGAGGTCAGCGGGCACCACCGCAACCTCGAGGGATTGCCGGGCAAGAGGGGCACTCCCCTGCCGCAGCAGCTACCATTCGTTGCGCGATATCTGGTGAGCATCCACAGCTCGGGTACGGATGGGATCAACGAGCAGCAGGTCTTTACGCACGTGATGCTCAATTTCTTTGAAGAGCCGTACTTCAAGGTGGCGATGCCCGAGCCCTACGAGCTGTTTTCCGATCGGATGGGGCTCGAACTGCAGATCGAGCTGCTCAGCCACCAGGAACTCTATGATATGTGGTCGATCCTGGGGCAGGAGTTCCGTACCAGCCTGGCAGTCAGCGTCGGGGTGATCCCGCTGGCTCGTCCGCAACCGGCCCCGCAGTCCAGGCGGGTCGACAAGGTTGTATTCGAGACGGGCGTGTCTCAATGGGGTGGAGCGCCGACCATCGACAGTGTATCCGACGAGGTGGTCGCGCCCGGGGCGACGCTGACGGTCACCGGACAGCGCTTCCAGGGCCCGCAGGGCGATGTGACATTCTTGATTCACGGAGAGCAGGTCGCCGCCACAATCGCGAGTGCGAGCAGCGCCACTGTCACGGTGCCATCGGACCTCCCTCGCGGAAAGACATCCCTCGAGGCGCGTTCTGGTACGACGCTCAGCGAGCCGGTCGGCCTCTTCGTCGACGCTCCCGCAATCTACGACATCTCACCGAGGGCGGCCTCGCAGGGAGACACGATTATGCTGTCTGGCGCCAAACTGGATAGCTCGAATGTCGAGGTTATGCTCGGGGCCGACGTGATCACGCCGAGCTCTACTTCGGCCGATCAACTGGAGTTCGATGTGCCTCCCGGAACTATTGCTTCGACCTACGCCGTCCAGATCACGTCTGACGCGGGCGACTCCAATGTGACCTATCTGGAGGTCCAGTGATGTCGGAGCGTTCGACTTTCAATGAGGTGGCTTCGGGCACTTTGCTCGAGGACTTCGACGCACCGATCCTGGGCGGGCTCGACTGGATTGCGTCGCGCTTCGAGTTGGAGGACGCAGAGGTGCGAGCTCTGTGCGAGTTGGTGGTCGACGAATTTGCAGCGCCCGGTGTGTCGGGGGCTGGCAGCGTGGTCGATGCACGGCGGATGTGGGCGGCTCATCGCCACGGAACTCTCGTTCGCGCGGGCCTCGCCGAGCCCAGTTCGGAGCGTAGGCTAAGACTCACACCCAGAATTGTCGCGTTCTTCGCCGACGCGGCGGTCGACCCGCCGACCGGGCTCGTGCGGCGACGCGGCGACGCACGGCCCTGGGAACAGGCGTACCAGGACCAGCTGAAGGCGTGGACTCGCCAGCTCGGGGAGCAGGCCATGGGTGCTCCCGTGCATTTTCTGACCGGCGACTATCCGGCCAATCAGTGCGCCGCAGTGCGAGCGATGAACGTCCGAGAGGGAGCGGGTTGGTGGAGGCTGCGGCCCGACGAGGCCGTCGATGCGGCTGCGATTCGACGCGAATTGCTCCTCGAGCGAGGGATGCTGGTAGTCGACCTCACCGAGTGCGGTGTCGACGGCGCTCGGCTAGACGATTGGCTGCCCGAGTTGCTGGCCGTCCGCCAGCGCATACTCGTGTTCGCCCGCGGCTTCTGGTTTCCCTTCGGGGAATCTCGTCTCGAGGCGAAGCGCTTCGTCGAGACGCGCGTTCCGAAGCCGTCGGCGCAATCGCGCTTGTCGTGTATCAAGGCCAGTGTCGAGCATGTCGAGCGCGAGTATGCCATCGATGTCTCGGAAGGTTCGTTGGGGTGGCTCGAGCGCGAGGCCGCGTCGGTGGTGGACGGACCAGTGGAGTTACTTCGATGTGCCGCGAGTCGCGTCAGCGGGCGCGCCGGCACGGCTTCTGAGATCGACGTGGTCGAACTGACCGATGCGCTCGATCGGCGTGGCGGACAACGGTTGGGCCGCTATGCGCGTCGCATCGAGTGCCGGTACGACTTCGATGATCTGGTGCTCGCCGACGAGACCGACGGGATGCTCTGTGAAATCGTCGCGGCTTGGCGTCATCGCGAGTCGCTGTTGGATGACTGGGGCTTCGGCAAAAAACACGTCCGCCACGCGGGCATCACCGCACTTTTCTATGGCTCGCCCGGAACCGGCAAGACGATGGCGGCTGAGGTCCTCGCCGGCCAGTTGGGTCGTCCGCTCTACCAGATAAACCTGTCGGCGGTGGTTTCCAAGTGGATCGGTGAGACCGAGAAGACGCTCGAGCGCATATTCTCCGAGGCCGAGCAGAGCGGGGCGATGCTGGTCTTCGACGAGGCCGACGCACTCTTTGGCAAGCGAACAGAAGTCAGTGACTCGCACGATCGATACGCCAATATCCAGGTCGACTACCTTCTGCATCGCATCGAGCGCTTCGAGGGCATCGCTGTGTTGACCACCAATCTGGTGACGAATCTCGACGACGCCTTCTTGCGTCGCATCCTGTTTCGCGTCCCCTTCCCGGAGCCGCGGGTCGAGGAGCGAGAAGCCATTTGGCGGAAGGCAATCCCGTCAGAAGCCGAGGTCGGCGACGTCGATCTGCACTTTTTGGCGGACGCCATCGAGTTGACCGGCGGACATATCCGAAATGCTGCTCAACTCGCCGCGATTCACGCGCGAGCCAACGGCGGGGCCATCGAGATGGAGCACCTGATGGCCGGGGTTCGTCGCGAGCTGCAGAAGCTGGGCAAACCCTTCCGGGCCGCGCAGATGGCGCCCTATCAGCGAATTTCGAGGATCAAATGAGTCTCCATATCGATATTACAGAACTCGTGGTCCGGCGCTCAGACGCAGGAGTAGGAGTCGTGCCGCAGGACTTGCACCGGCGCGTCGCGGCCGAAGTGACACGTCGCATCGGCCGCGCGGATCTGCCCAAGGCGGCCACCGATGTTCGACTCGGACAACTTCGGGCCGAGGTCGATGTCCGGTCCACGGACCCCGACCGCTGGGAGCGAGTCGTCGACCAGGTTGCCGACCGCATCATCGAGCAAGTCAGTACTCGTCCGATCTCTGGCGCCTCACGAGGAGACCAGTCATGACCGATGGAAGTCCGCTTTCGCCGAAGATGCTCCGCGGAGCATTCATTACCTTCGAGCAGAACCCTGTGGGCATCGATGTGGGCTTTCCAGTCCCGCTGATGGTGCCGTTTCGACTCAACCCGACCGAACAGAGCCGTCAGATATCGGTGTCGTACGGGTTTACGGGCTCGTCGGCCTCCGAGACTGACAAGATGGCGGGCGCCACCTCGAATCAGCAGGGGCAGACCGAAGCGACCTCGCTGGGCGGCTCCAACGGTGAGAAGAAAGACAAAGGTCAGTCGGGCAAGAAGTACCTGCAGCGCAATGAGTCGATTAGCTTCGACCTCATCCTCGACGCTACCGACCGCATGGAGGACGGTGAGGGCGAGTTCGCAGAATTCCCCAACGTCGGCGTCTTGCCGGAGCTCTCGGCGCTCGAAATGCTGACCCAACCCCAGCTTTCGCCCGGCCAGGCCGGCGCGCTCGCCGACACGTTCTCCGATCCGTTCAGCTCGGACGAGGCCGAGACCTTTCTAACCGACCTGGTGGGCCCGACGACACTTCTGGTGTGGGGACATCATCGCGTGATGCCGTGCAACATCACCAGCCTGACGATCGTCGAGAAGGTCTACACTGAGTCGTTGGTCCCGATTCGCGCGGAGGTCTCGGCGAGCTGTGAGGTTCTGCAGGTCTGGGAGCTGGGCGACTCGCTGCAGAACTGGCTCGGGTTCGGTTATACCGAGGCCATCAAGCGGCTTATGGCGGTGTTCAACTACCGGGATGTCGCCGATGTCGCCAACTCAGTCATCCCCATGTAGGCGGACATGGAGTTTCGCTTCCATCACGAGAATTCCGCCGATCAAACGCGCGAGCGAGAGGTCGAGCGCGAAGCAGAGGCGCTGGGCCCGACGTGGGTATTCGGGCCGCCCGGGCCGCGGCCGGCCTCGGAGCCGAAGGCCACGCCGCCGCGTGGAGGCTCCCTCGCCGATTCGCTGAAACGTCGGCTGACGCGTTCGAGCTCTGCCGGGCGCCCGCTCGAACTACAGGGCCACGACGAGCTGGATGGTGTCCGCGTCCACGACAATCCGCGCTCCTGGGAGCTCGCCTCGGAGCTGGGCGCCCGTGCATTTAACTGGGGTGAGCACATCTACTTCGCCCGCGGGGCCTACGAGCCCGAAACAACGCGGGGCCGCCAACTCATCGGCCACGAGCTGGTGCACGTCGCCCAGATACGTCGCGCCGGCGTGTCGAACCCGCCCATTTTGCGCACTCCCGAGCGACCCGACGCCGCCAGCTTCGACCGCGCTGTGGCCGCGAACGCCACCGAGCGAAACCGCTGGTGGTGGGCGAGGCTGGAGCTGCAGTCGGTCCGTCCGTTGCGCGACATCGATCCCATCCAGCAGCCGGTCAGCTTCGCCAACCGGATTGCGGCGTTCCAGCGTTACGCGCGTCAGAGTGGCCTCGGCCGAGAGATCACGAACCAGGGGCTCGCCCTCGACGGCATTCTGGGGCCGCACACCTATTTCGTGCTTACGAATACGGCGTTTCGCCCGGAATTCGAGCAGCACCGATTGCAACTGAAGGGGATGGGCTTCGACCTGGAATCGCTGACGGCAGCGGGCGGACTCGAAGCGTACAAACGAGCGCGTGCAACCCGTCAGCGCCCCAGATTGCTGGAGCACTGGGACGTGACCTCGAGCGCCAGGGAGGTCTTCGACTATTACGAGAGCTACGCCGCATGGGTGAAATCGGACCGACAGGCGCTGGACCACTATCTTTTCGGCGGCGACGCCCCCGAAAACGTCACGCGTGCCGACCGCATCGAGCTGATGCGCAGGCTCCTCGACGACGAGAATCTGTCCGGGCACGCGGCCACCGGCATGATGGTCGCCCGTGAGTACCACGTCTTCGATGTCGAGTGGTTCGCGCAGACGTATCTCTCGGATCGCGCACACGACATCTACGTGCGGTTCTTCGTGCCCTTCGGCCTGCGCATTCCGCGCGCGGTCGAGCAGATGGGCCTGGCGTGGCCCTACGAGATGTCACCGCAGGATTGGCTCGAGACGGCCAATGACGAGGTCGGTGAAGTCGAGGCGCCCGTCACGGTCGGGCTCTTCGTGGCCTTCAACCTCCCCAGGATCGATCCCGACCGTCGCGACGCGCTCGTCATCAAGTACCTGTCGGACATCCGGCAGGAGCAAGAAGAGCGCGCCGCCGAGCGCGAGGCGCGCAACCGTGAGATCGGACAGTCCTACGCCGACGAGATCGTCTGGCTGATGGACGAGAGTTCCAGTGATTACTGGATGGTCGAGCTGCGCGGTCTCCTCGAGCGGCTCGCTTCGCATCCTCCCACGCTCGAGTACGCGCTGAGTGCGTTGAAAAAACAGGGCAAATTCGAACGGCTCTTCGATGTCGTCATCGAAGAGAGCGAAGACGACGACTACGTCGACTACGCACTGGACAGGCTGGTTCGGGGCGCCCGAGAGACCAGGTGGGCCGACGACCCGGCCGTGCTGGAAGCGTTGAGCCTGTTGAACTCCAAGCTGCAGGAATCTCGGGACTTCAGCTACGGCGAGGATGACAGGGGAAAGTACGTCGAGACCGACAACGACCATCGGTTCCACACCGGTCAGGTCGCCGGCGAGGGGGATGACCTGTGGTTGAGCGACCGAGATATGGAGCGGCCGACGGCCGACTCGATGGTGCACCTGCAGGCGGCGTTCAAAGAGGTGGGGCAGCAAAAGATCGGTGAGATCACCGGCGGTGACTCGGATACGACCTATAGCCGAGACGAGTTCTTCACCCTCGTGTGGAACGAGGCGGTCCAGAAGGTCCAGGAAGACGGCAACCTCGAGATGGAGGAGGTGACCTTCGAGGAGTCGGCGAAGCTGATCGACTTCGAGTATCGCGACAAAAACGGCGTCGAGGAATTGTGGGTCCGGTTTCAACCCGTCACTCGTATTCTCGGCGGTTCGGCGGGCATGTGCTCACTCGAGGAGCAGTGGCAGGCCAAGAAGGACACCGCTCCACGGTGGGTCCGAGCCAGCCGATTCGAGTACGTGATGCAGTCCTACGCTCGCTCGCAGGTCGCCGACGTCATGGAGACGGTGGCCCTGACGGTCGCGATCGTGTCGGTCGCCATCGCGGGTGTCGGCTCGGGCGCGGTAGGCGCTCTGGTCTGGCTGGGCGGCGGCACCGCGCAGGTGCTCTCCGGCATCGCCATTTCGGTCCTCTTCGAGCTGATCTTCGCCGAGGAAACCACCTGGGGGGGCTTACTGGGCGCGATTATCACCGGGTATCTGGGCGGCGTCATCTTCAAGGGCTTCGGATCGGCGGCCAGAGGCATACTGGGACAATCTACCTCCCAGATTAGCAAGATGACGCTGGGGCAGGCCATGCGCAGGGCCATCCTCAGACGCGCGGCGGTCGACTGGAGCTCCGGCGCCGTCGAAGGCGCGGCGGACGTCTTCGTCAAAGACCTGATCGCGATAGCGACAGGCAAGCAAGACGACTTCTCGTCGGCGGACCAGTATGTGGCAGGCATGGCCATCGGCTTCGCGTTCGGCGTCGCCTTCGACATCGCCGGGACTGCGGTGCTGGAGCCGGCGCTCAGGCTGGGCGGCAGGAACGCGCTGGAATCGGTCTCACGGGGCGGCAAGGGCGCCGTCGATGGGGCATCGAATGTCGCGCGAAAGCTCAGAGAAGAGGGGCTCAGCGCATCACAGTTTACCTCGGTCGCCGCGGCCAGCATGAGCGGATTGAGGCGCTGGGCGGACAGCGCCTTGACCCGAGAAACGGCGGGAGAGGTCCTCGAGGGGTTCCGCAGGAAATTCAGCCAGGTAGCGGAGGCGTGGGGCGAGGGGATGCGGGTCACCGCGTTCAACGAATTCTTCGAGTTGGCCGGGCGGGATCTGAGCCCTGGCGAGATGGGCGGGCTCGATAAGCTGGTCAGACACGCCAGCGACGAGATGGGCGAGGACGCGCTCGTTTCTCTGGTCAAGAAGCTCTCGGCGGCCCCCCACCGAGCCAGCGTGTTTCTGGGCACGCTCGACGCATTGGACGACGATGTCGTCGCACGCATGGCGAGGGAGGGCCAGCTCAGCCGATTCGCAAACGATGACAAGGCAATCGGTATCGCGACCACGTATCCCGACCAGTTCGACGAGTTGTTCCGGCTGCGCTTCGACGGTGACTTCGAACGGCTCTCGTCGTTTACCGACGAACTCTCCGAGCTGCACTGGATGAGCATGCAGGGCGTGATGCAGGCGCTCGATCGACACGGCAGCGCCGTGCACCACGATACGCTGATCTGGCTGGCCAGGGGCGGGGTCACGCTCGACTCTCAGGTGACTGGCGGACTCGCGGGACTGGGACGGCAGATCGACGACGCGGCCGACATCACCGCGCTGCTCGATGCGGTCCCGACCGGCGACGTTGACGAGTTCCTGCGGTATTGCGCCAGGCTCGGCGACGACGAGCTGAGTCGCATTGCCGGCCGGGCCCGCATGCCACAACGACTCGCCCGTCAATTCGACGAACAGGGTGGGGCCAGGGACTTCGACGAGATCTTCGGGACAGGCGGGCGGCGCGGGGATGAGCCCGCAACGCCTGGCCAGACCGCTAAGTCGGACATCGACAAGACGGGTACCGACAGATTCGAGGTCGACACCAGGGGCTTCAAGGTCTCGCAAGACGCGAGTATCGGTGAGACGATCCAGGTGAAGTACGACCGAAACGCGTTTGGGATCATTTCGAATATTCGTGTGAAGTATCATCCGCGGGCGAGCGTCGGTGATATCAAAGCCCACCTCGACGTCGCCCGACAGATTCGGCGCTACGCAGGCATTCGTGGTCGCCTTCGTCAATTGATCGTACGCCTGAGACGTCTGAGGGGACACGACGACGAGGTAATCGGCTCTCGTGCATGGGAAGCGCAGTTGGAGGTCGAGAAACTCGACCGCATGATCGCTGCTCGAAATCGTGAGTTGCAGGGCAGAACCACACCGGAGTCGCGCATCCGACTCGAGACCGAGTTGGAGATGCTCGAGCGCGAATTCGAGTACTATCGTACGCTCGCGGACAAGATGGAGAAGGGAGAGCCGGTCGGGACCATCGCGGTTGACCCCTATGAACGGCTCGTCGGCGAAAAGAGTTTCGAGGAGCTCGAGACTATGCGCCAGAGCCTGGTCAAGACCGATGAAAACGACCGAATCATCGAAAAGCCGGCGACCTGGACCGGGGCGAAGGAGGCGGCCTATCAGGTCAAGAAATTGGAGCAAGATGATCCGGATGCCGCCGCGCAACTCCGCAAAGAGCTCGAGGAGAGAACGCGCTACAGCGAGCCGTCCCAACAGCACCGCTTTTCGCTGCGAGAGCGAAGCGAAGGCTACGAGCTGCGACTTCGGAGCGACTTCGATGACGTCGATACCGTCAAGATCGAAGGGGGACGACTAGAGTCCGTCGAGGATGCAGCGGTCAAACGACTCGACAAAGATGCGAGTCGGGTCGAGGCGTACCAGGCTCTCGTTGGTTCGAACGAGAACCCGACAGCATTTGGGCAATTCGTCAGGCTGGCGCGCGACCGAGGAGTTGTCACCGTGCAAGATCTGATGGGGTGGATGCATGCTTCTCCCGGCGGCCTCACCCATGACACCGTTCGAGCACCGTTACGCCGAAAGTTGATGAGGCGCGTCATGGATGACGTGCTGGGTGAAAGGCTATCCAAACTGCCTGCCGATGCAGATCGCAGCGAGCTCGCCGGCGAGATTGCGGAGAGCCACCAGCGGCTTCTATCCTTCACTCGCCCGACGAGCGCAGACGAGCTCGACTCGAGCTACAAAGGCCGCCTCGCCGAGATGTGGGAGGCGGCGGTCTTCCCCCACTCGCCGAGCGCCGAACAGGTGTCGGTCCCGGCTGGCACAGCCGGCGCCAGCAAAGACCGACGTCTCGACAGGCTGGTGCACGCCGGCACGCGAAGAACCAAGGAGGGCGAGGTCGAGGATGTGGCCGGTATCCGCGAAGTCAAACACGTCGCCGGGAAGTTCAGTGAGAAGGAGAGGTCACAGTTTCGGGACCTGCTCAAGTTGGTTAAGAAGAAGGCTAAGCTCAAAACCGGCTTCGGGAAGACAACTCAATTGACGTACGTCTTCGTCGACCCGCGTGGGTGGAGGGCGAATGTGGAATGGATGGTCGATCGACTGAAAGATGTCGATTCAGCAGACGCTGAGCACGCTGTCGTGCGCTTCGAAATCTTCGATTCGGAAGGAAAACGTCACATTTTGTCTTCGGACAATCTCAAGGGCATGAGCCAGACACTAAAGGAGGCAGGATATGACTCAAGCTGAGCCGCTATTTCCGCCCGACTTCGACATATTTTCGTTTTCCGTTGAGACTCGTTCGCCTTCACAGGTGTTGCGTGAACTACGAGACATCGGGATCTGGGGTGAGATGAAGCCTACGAAGATGGAGGTGGATTTCCGGAAGTATGAGTGGGATGAGGACTGGATCGATGTCTTCTCGGGCGCATTCGAGCGGCAAATATTCGTCAAGGCAGAAGACGATCTCTTTGCGCCGCGAGATATGGGTGTCACGTATGACCGAACAACCGGCGCGATGCTCATTAGCACGCGAGTGCATACCCCGGACTGTCGGACCTTCTGGACCTTTTTGTCCGAGTCGGACGTCACGCTGTGTGCGGTCCCGGATCATTACGAGGAGTTCGGTGGAAAGCTCGACGGCGTCCAACTCGAGCATCCGGACTTCAACGCGCAAATGGACGGAGTGGACAAGTACCTCGGCTACGGATTCGGCGACGGACACGCCTCGCTGGGGTGGATGTGCGCCTTCAAAGGGGCCGGCCACGAGCGGCTGGTGTCTCGCCGGTGGCTGGAGTGGGGGCCGTGGCTCTTGCTCCGGGGGCCCAACGACCTGAGCGTGGTGTTGTTCCACGACCCGCAGGCCGACTGGAGGAGCGCCCTTACGCAGTGTCGGCCGGGCCATGAACGCATGGGCATCAGCGACAGGGGTGGTTTTATCCAAACCGACTTCGTCTACGAGTACGGTGTCGACGGTCGTTACATCCCGGAGGAGCGTTTGCTGCGTATCACTGTGCTCGACCGGGAGCTGACTCAGACCGAGATGCTCGAGGCCTGCGCGGTGCGCCACTACAACCAGCTCGGCGAGGATCGACCGGTCGAGCGGGTGGCGTATTTCTTCATCGACCCCGAGCAGGCCCGCGACCACCTCCACGAGTTGTGGCTCAGGGAGCTGGAGTGCTGGACGGTGATCGACGGGCGCGAGGTGCGCCTGGACGACGACTACGACCCCGGCGAGCCCGACCGCCCGGACTGGGTCGGCGAGCTGGCCGAGCGCTTCGCCGGCTGGGACGAGTGGGTGGTCGGGGATATGAGTGCGCACGCGCTGGAGGATTGATCCTTTCTGACCGCCTCAAATCGGTGGTCTGCCGGGCCGTCTCTTACCTGTGACAAATCGGATGGGTTGACGAGCTGGAAGAGGGCTTGTAGGTTTCGGGCAACCCACCAGCAATTTGTCGGTTACCACCGACAAGGAGGGAGGACAGTCGAGGCGCTCGAATGGACGTTTGGCACCTCTTTTCTGTTCGCGTTCCGCACGGCACCCGTAGGCCGAGTGGTCGAGATTTGTGCTGCTGGAACGAGGAAATATCGCGCTACCCGAGGATGTCGATGAATAGTGATGACAGCCGGTATGCCCGCAATTCAACCGTGACGCGTCCGAATCCGCGGCGCGAGGGTGAGGACGCTCGCGTCGTACGCCTTCGCATGGCAAAGCAGGGCCGACCTGCTCGAACACACAAGATGAAGCACGGCCAGCGCCTCGAGCACCTCGCGTACGCCTTTTACGGGGATGCGGGTCAGTGGTGGCGATCGCTAGATGCCGAGGACGCGGTCTTCTTCGCCGAGGAACTCGAGGAGCCCGGGCGACTCGTTACCCTGCCGCGAGACGAGGAGTGAGGGTCATCGATGACGATCAAGTGGTCCATCGAGGCAGGTCCGGGCATCGGTCCCGACGAAATCAGCTCCGTGACTCGCGTGCAGGTGACTCAACCCCGCCGCGGTCCGGCCCGCGCCAGGTTGCATTTCGCAGCCCGAAGCGAGGGGCGCACGTGGCGGCCGGTCGATTCCGAGTGGGCGCAGCCCGGGGTGGACATCCGCGTCGGGTTGACGGTCGGCGAGTCCGGAAAGCAGCCTCTCATCGATGGCTTCGTGACCGACGTCCGGCTGGGTCTCCCGCCCGATGGCCACGAGGCCTTCGTCGAGGTGGACGTGTCTGACTCTCTGTGGCTGCTCGACCGCGCCGAGCGCGTGCAGCCTTACCCGGACAAAACCCTGAAGGACATCGTCGGGGAGATCATCGGGCCCTACGAACTCGGGGAAGACGTCGAAGTGCCGGACTGGACCAGCGAAGAGAACCGAGAGCAGCTCATACAGCGCGCCTCCGACCGCGCCTTTTTGATGCGATTGGCCCGGCGATTCGGACTGGAACTCTTCGTCGAGCCGGGCGCCGACTCCGAGAACCCGACGCTGCACCTGCATCCGATGCGCCTTGGTCCGCCCGAGGAACCAGCGCTGGCGGCGCACGCGGGAAACCAGACGACGCTCCGGGAGGTCGAGGTGCTCCACAAGACGCCGTCACCCGGCGGGGTACGCCTCGCCGAAGTCAGCGCGCTGGATAAGGGCTGGAGCCTGCGCACGGGCAAGCCGTCCGAGGCGACGTTCAAGTCGTTGGGAGAAGTGCGCCTCGACGACGAATTCGACAAGTCGCTGGGTACGTCGCTCCCGCCGTCTGCACGCGACCGCCTGAAGCTGGACGACGAACTGATAGACGCCACCGAGACTGCGGCGCTCAATCGGGCGGGGCGAGGGGCGTTCAGCATCGAGGCGCGAGCCAGCCTGGTCACTGCCAAATACGGCGGCGTGCTGCGGCCTCATCGTGTCGTCTCGCTGCGTAATCTCGGGACTCGCCACAGCGGCGATTATTACGTCAGCGAGGTGGAGCACGACCTCCAGATTACCGGTGAAGGCGGGGCGCCGGACTATCAGGTTCATTTTACGGCTATTCGCAATGCAGTCGGGCCGAGTCCGGCGACAAGTTGACTTCGACCGAGACGTACGAAGTGGATGACGCAAATGATATCGAGCAGCTCGTCGAACTCCTTCGGACGCACGTGCTCGAGAGGCACTACGGGAAGTACCGGGGGTTCGTCGCAGACAACGAGGATCCTCGCGACCTCGGCAGGATCAAGGCGACCGTTCCAGCCGTGCTCGGCGAGGAATCGACCGGGTGGGCTCTTCCGTGCATGCCATGGGGCGGCAGCTCCGACCAGGGCATGTACACCGTGCCGGAAGAAGGAGCCGGTGTGTGGGTCGAATTCGAGGGCGGCGACGTGTCTCGCCCCATCTGGACGGGCACGTTCTGGGGAAAGTCGCAGGGGAATTGGGAGCACGACGAATCGACGGGGTCGGGCAACGAGACGCCCAAGCGCGTCGACGGAGATACACCCAAACCGGCTCAAAAAGTCCTGCGATCGGGATCGGGTCATACACTCGAGTTCGAGGACGATGGCAAGAAGCGTCTTCGTCTGCGGCATGCCGACGGCCACGGCGTAGATCTCAATGGCGGCGAGGAGGCGCTGGTCGAGGCCAAGAAGATCTTACTGGGATCGTTGCAGTCGCGCGAGGCGCTCATCCTCGGGAATGCGTTTATGAAACTGTTCAACCAGCATACGCATCCGACCGGAGTCGGCCCCAGCGGCCCTCCCACTCCGCCAATGACGACGGCACACCTCTCATCGAAGACGAAGACGGAGTAGCCGGTTGTCACGTTCCTTCAAGTCCAGCGACTCCAAGCAGCGACGGCGAGATCCCGATCGGATCCGCGAGATCGCCGAAGATGCAGTGGAGACGCCCTCGCACCCACTACCCGACCGAGATCGTTGGGAGAGGCGCTTCGACGCCGACTTCTCCGACGTTCGCGTCCACGCCGGGGCACGTGCGCAGGAGGCTGCTCGTGTCGCGGGCGCGCGGGCCTTTGCGACCGGCGAGCATATCGTGACGCGGCGCCCCGACGACCATCGCTCCATGGCCCACGAGCTGGCGCATATTCTCCAGCAACGGCGCGGAGATATCCCGGCCGACGGCGTCGGGCATCCAGGTGGGCGGCACGAGCGCGAGGCCGAGCAGGCGGCGCGTAGTCACGGCGCTGGCGCGCCTAGCGTTTCGAGAGGCACACCGCGACCGACCGCCGGGACGCAGAGCGCCGTTCAACTCGAGGACGATGAGGAGAGTTCCTGGCGCTGGGCGCTGCGACGAACCGGACTCAGCGAAGAATGGGATTGGGTTTGCGGGGTCCTGGCGGGTGATTTCAACGAGGAGATGAGCGTCGGCCAGATCGTCGCGCGGACCATCCTCACGCTCATTCCGTACGTCGACCAGGTCGCCGACGCCCAGGACATCATCGCCGCGCTCTACAAGCTCGTGTGGCAGGGGCGGTATAATGAGTTCGGGCCCTGGTTCGACCTCGTGCTGACTCTGATCGGGCTGATCCCGGAGTTGGGGAGCCTGATCAAGGGCGTGGTCAAAGGCGGCGTCAAAGGAGCTGGTGACCTCGGCCCCGATTTGCTCAAAAAAGTCGTCAAGACGCTCAGCGACGCCAAGCGGGCCGACGAAGTCGCCGAAGCTGTCGAGGGCTTCCTCGACAGCATGCGCAAGCACAAAGGACGTGTCGCCGAGGAGGCTCAAAAGGCGCTGGACTCGGTGTCCGCGAAGGTCTCCGAGTTGTTGGAGACTCTCAGAGGGGTCAAGCAGTCGTCGGGCCATTTGTGGGGAGTGCTCCCGGCAGGGGTGAGTAGGCGCTTCGACGAGATGATCGCCGCGCTCGAGCGCATCAAGACGAACGCCACCCAGGCCAAGGCCAAGGTCGACGAGATGGTCGATCGTGCGTTCGAGCGCATCGAGCGCCAGCTCGACGAGGCGCTGCTCGCTTATTACCGGAAAACACGCCTGCCCAAGCTCACCAAGGAGCTGCCCGATACGTGGCGAAAGCAGTTCGATGAGGCGCCGGCATCTCGACAGCTTCGCATGTTGCGAAGCGGCGACGTCGACCACTGGAGGAAGCTGGCCAAGCGACGAAAGACCGACGACTGGAAGGGCGCCGACGAGGCGGCCTGGCGAGGGTACCCCACCGTCGATGAGGACCGCTACTACTGGCGACTGACCACGAGGCACAAGACGGACGGCGAGTGGGCGGAGCCCCGCGTATGGCGAAAGAGGAAGACCGACGCCGAGGGCGAGACTGTCCCCAAGAAGCACTACCATCCAGACGAGGACACCCTGGAGGAGGGCGCGCGACCGGCGCGGGAACTCGATCTGAGTCGGGCGGACGAGTGGTCGGACAAAACCCAAAAGGTGGTCGATGCCGGCATACCCGAAGATCTGGCTCGCAATATCGTGGTCCGCGCGCTCGACAATCCGCGGCTCAATGATCGCATTCCCGAGTTACTGGAGCTGCTCGAGACGGCTGCAGGGCATATCGGCAAAAAGCCAGGCATCGAGCATGTCATCGCGGACCTCGCCAAACCCACCAACTTCCAGAGCGGCGCGTTCTTCGTGCTCCGGCACGTGGCTCGAAAAAATTGGTGGGACCGGATCGAGAAACTCGAGGACACCGGTAAACACGGGCGTCGACGCTGGGACGCGATTACCACCGACGGTGGCATCATCCAGTTCAAGACCTGGGGGAGCTTCGACAAGCGAACGTTCGTCCGGCAGTTGTTCGAGGACCTCCGTGAGACGGGGGGCGACCTCAGCCTGATCGAGTGGGTGTTCGATGAGACCAACAACATGAGTCGGTCTGAGATAGTCGAGGCGGCGGCCGATGCAATGAAGAAGCCGTTTGTGGATGAATACTCACAAGGTGTTGACGCCGACGTAATCCAGGGGCTCCAGACGGAGTCCGTTATCGCGGGTCTCTTTGAATTTGGACAGTTCTGAGGAGTAGCTATCGCTGAGTACATGGAAAATATGTTCACTAGCGAGCGGCGTCAGACCCACGTTTGCGATTTGTCACTTCCGCTGTCGCTGCGTGGAACCAAATGGGTCGATGGTGGCTCGTCCTTCAGGGCGGATGACAGGCATCTCTACGTGTCGACCTCGAAGGGGAAGCTTGTCACCCTACATTTGGGCGGCTGCGAGGAAGCCTGGGAACTGGACGCGGCAGCGACTTTCGACTGGGAAGGGGACGGACGAGTTGAGTGCTACCAGAGTATGGTGTCAGGAGACCGTGTTTACACGCTCGCCGGCTCTAGGGAGTTAACTCGACTGGTCTGCCTCGATTCCAAGACAGGCGAAGTAGCGTGGACATTCGAGCACGCGGGAACACTTGGGACCAGGCAAGGCCTGGCGAGTAACCTCGCGGTCTTTGTGACGGCAATTGACGGTGAAGAGGTGTCGAGGGTCGCAATCAACCCAGGGGACGGCGCTCTCAAGTGGGAGCAACATGGCCCCCATCTGGCGGGTCTGGCGGCTCCATGGCACTGCCTTCTTACTAATGGTTCTCAGGTCGCGGTCGAGGTGGGTGACCGCTCCGTTGCATGCCTAGACGTCGCCGACGGCGAGGAGGTCTGGTGCTTCGACTTCTCCGAACGCGACCTGTCGTTGGGGAAGTCGTGGCTGCGCGAGTTCGAGACGCATCGGGTCCACCACCTGATGTCGATCGGAGATGCGGTCTACGCCACCGTCTGTAACCACCTGGTGTGCCTGGACGCCGAGACCGGCGAGGAGCGCTGGTGGGTCGAGACCGATCTGGGAAGCGGCACCGCGGTCTACGACGCCAGCCGACATCGCATCCACTACGTGCTCGCCACGCGATTGCTAACCATCAACCCGGACACCGGCGAGGTGCTCGCCGACCACGATAATTCGGGGCAGGTCGAGGACGTGCACGTCCTCGGACTGGCGACCGTGACCACCGATCACTTTTTGTGCGCCTCGTGGCGAGCGCCCGAGCTGTACGCCCTCGACAAAGAGACAGGCGAATTGGCCTGGAAGACCGAACTCGAGGACCGCGTCGGCGCCAAGACGCCGCCGGTGGTGGTCGACGGGCGCGTCTACGTGCTCGACCTGAGCGGCAATCTCTACGTCTTCGAGTCGGAGTGATGATGGCGCGCGAATCTGACCACAGGGAGAGAGAAAATGGACGATGACTCGACATCGATGCAGTTTCCGCTGCGTCTCGGCGCCGACAGCCGCGTCTCCGAGACGCACGCGGCAAAGGAGCGAATCCAGCAGAAGCTTCGGCAGGTGCTGATGACGCACCCAGGCGAGCGCGTGCGGCGCCCGACCTTCGGGGCCGGGTTGCGCCGGCTGGCGTTTGCGCCGGCGAGCGTGCTGACCGCAGCATCGGCGCAGGCGATGATTCGACAGGCCATTGACCGTTTCCTCGCCGGCGAGATCGAATTGTTGGACCTCGCCGCCGAGCCCCAAGAAGAGGTGCTGTACGTCACGGTGACGTATCGGCTGCGCGTGCAAAAAGAGAAGGGACAAGCCGAACTCGAGATTCCGCTGGGCGGAGGAGGGCTGCCGTGAGTGTCGACTTCTGTGGTACCAAAACGCGACGTTTTCCCATCGGCCTCGGCATTCGTCGTGTGCGCGTCGACGACGCGGCGAGGACACTCGAGGTCCTGATGACCGAGGCGATTCGGCCCGGCGACCTACAGCCCAGCCACTTTCGGGTGCTGGGCGGTGAGCGTGTCGATGACGTTCACGTCACCGCGGTGAACGCGGTGGGTTCGGGGCGCACACGCCAGTTTCGGCTCGCGCTCGACCGCCTCGGCGACTTCTCCGGCTATCGACTCCAACTCCTGCGAGGGGTCGCAGACCCGACGATGCCGGATGTCGATCCGGTCTGGAGCGAGGCGAACTTCCGGTTTCATCAGGCTTGCCAGGACGAGGGCGACTGCGCGAAAGGACCGACGCCCCAGCGGGTCGACGAAGCTGAATCACCGCTGCAAGACCGCGAGGGCAAAGACTTCGCCGCCTTCAAGCGCTTCATGGAGGAACGACTCGCCGCGCGTGTTCAGAGCTGGGGCGATCGGAGCCCGGCCGATCACGCCGAGATGCTCATCGAGCTCGTGAGCCATGTCGCCGACGAGCTCAGCTACGCGCAGGACCGGGTGCTCCAGGAGGCGTACCTGCCGTCGGCACGCCACCGCTGGTCCATCGACCGGCACGCGCGGTTACTAGATTACGCGCCCTCCGAAGGACAGTCGGCCCGAACCGTGCTGACCGTGAGCTGGAGCGGCTCGACCCCCACACGGCTGGAGCCGCAGACCGCGGTCACCATCGACGATGACAATCCCGCGGCAGATCCTGTCATCTTCGAGACCGAAGAGGGGTTGCTGGTCGACGAGGAGTGGAACGAACTCGAGCCGGCGCGTGACTTGATGGCGCCCGGCGAGTTCGACGTGCGTCAGGGCGAGATCTTGCTGGAGGGTCATGTCGACTGGACCGAACCGCGATGGGTGGTCTTCGACGACGATTATAACCGAGTCGCCGCGCGGGTAGACGTCAGCGAGCCCCGTATACTTCGGCTGCGAACCGAGTCATCCCCGACTCCGGTGGCCAGGGAGGTTACGCTGCTTCGGTGGTCGAAGATGTGGCCGGAGTCGGCGGCATTCGATACCGAGCGGCTGCGACTCCACGCGAATTCGGTCATGGCCACACATGGTGTCACCCGAGAGGTCGTCGGGACGGTCGTCGCCGGTCGTCTCGAATCTGCGAGTCCTCGGCCGATCTCCCGGCCCGTCGGGGTGTCCGGCGAGGCGCAACAGCCCGAGATCAATCTCGAAGTCCGCGGCGTCGAATACGAACGAGTCGATCGGCTGGTTGAATCCGGTCCTTTCGACCAGCACTTCGAGACCGTGACCGGCGCCGACGGACGCGTCACGTTGTCCTTTGGCGATGGAGAGTACGGCGCGGACGTCGCCGACGGCACGCCCGTTCGAGGCGCGCTCCGCGGGGGCGTCGGCCAGCGCGGCAACGTTGGACGCCATGCCCTGACAGAGTTTCAACAGTTGGCCGGCGGCATCGACACGTCCAACATCGAGGTCGACAACCTGCTTCCGGCCCGAGGTGGACGCGACCAGGAAGACAAGGCGAGCATCACCAGCGGGGTCGCCGCCCACCTGCGGACACGGCACCGCGCGGTCACGCTCGAAGACTATCGAGACGACGCCAACGCCGTCGAAGGTGTGCGCCAGGCCGCTGCTGTCACCCGTTGGACGGGCAGTTGGAATACGATCTTTGTCTACGTGCTCCCCGACGGTGGATTTCAGCCGGCGGAGGAGCTGGTCGAGCGTGTACAAGCCGAACTCGACGCCCGACGCATGGCCACCCAGCCGCTCTGCGTCGCGGCTCCGCGCCTCAGCCCGCTTCGCCTCGAGCTAACGGTTTGCCTGGAACCCTCGGTTCGGCGAGAAGCGGCCCGAGAAGCCATCCTCAGTACACTTTTTGGGGGTGCATCTTCGGCGGCCCCGCTTGCGCTCTCGAATCTGATTATGGGCGGAGAGGTCTCGTGGAGCCGAATTGCTGCGGCGATTGACGACGTCCAGGGCGTCCGATGGGCCCGTGTCGATGCGCTCAGCCGCCTCTACGCCGCTGAATCCAGCGTCGACACCGGGGCGTGTGGCTTGCTTCGAGCCGAAGCACTGGAGGTCTTCAAGATCGTGCCCGACCCCGCCGATCGCGAGGAAGGCGTACTCGATATTCGCTTTAGTACCGGACCCGCATCGGACCGCAAATCCAGCTGCCTGAGGAGTCAGTCATGACGGACTTTCCGCGACGAGACCGGCGTGATCAGCCAGCCGGCGCACGCTTCTCGAGGTTGACCTACGGGCACGCACTCGAGGCGATGCGCCGCGAGATGGAGGCTCGTTTCGAGGGCTGGTCTCCCGGCGAGGACGAGTTCGGTGACGGGCTCATCGACGCGACCGCAGCCGTGTGCGACCAACTCGGCTTCTACACGGAGATCTGGTCGGACGAGGGTGCGCTGCGAACGGCCCTCGACTCGAATTCGATTCGACTGCATACCGAGTTGTTGCCGTTCGACCCCCACCCGGGTAGCGCGGCCACGACTCGCGTCGTCTTCGATCTCAAGGCAGACAAAGCAGCCCATATCGAAGCCGGGACGGTCATTCGCGGGCAGGGTCCAAACGGCAGCGTCGTCTTCGAGACCGAGGAGGCTATCGACGCCGCGGCAGAGTTGAATCGACTGGAGGCACGCACTCCGGTCGCCTTACGCTGGGACATCTCGCACGCCACCGGTAACCTCGCCGACGGACGACTGCCGACCAACGCCATTCCCTTCGCGAGCACCCCGAGTCTGGTCACCGGCGAGCGACTCGTGGTCGTTCACGGGACGACGAGCAGAGAAGTCCGTGTGAAGCGTGTGCAAGAGGTCGCCGACGACCTCGTCCTCGTGCGCACCGACGCCGACGTGATGACCCGCAACGCGGTCGCCGCCGACGTCGAAGTCTTCCGCGCACCCGCCAGCGAGTATCGCGCGCTGGGCGCGACGCTCCAGCAGTCGGTCACGTCGGGCGCCTCTCCATTTCCCAGTGCAGAGAAGGTGCAACTCCAGGCCGGGGCAAAGGTCGACCGAGGCGACGTACTGCGGATCGTGGAGACGGGCCAACCGAGCGCCAAGGCGCTGTCGGTCGCCGAGAGTCGCGTTCATACAGTGGAACTGACCATCGACCTCGGCACCGGCAGTCACACTTCTACGATGACGCGTGAAGTCGTCGAGCTCACGCTATCTGACAAACACAAAATCGTCGGGGCAGGTCAGGACGAATACGAGCGCGCCCGTCAGGTCCGGTTTCTCGCACTCAAGCGAGACGATCAGCTCGACCTGGAAACCTCCGTGGTGCGACCTCAGGCCGCCTCAACCCAGCTCGAGATCCCCGATGGGATTCCGGAGACGCTTCGGCGCGGCCGCACCGTATTGGTCGAGGCGGCTGATGGAACGCTCGCCACCCGCGTGGCGAACATCGACCGCATCGACGGCAAACTCGAGTTCACGCAGTCACTCGAGAGCCTCGGACGAGTCAGTGCCCTACGAGCCAACGTCGCGATCGTCTCACATGGCGAGTCCATCGGCCGCGAGGTGCTGGGCTCCGGGCAGGCCCAAAAGGCCGGCCAGAGCTTCGTGCTCAGCCGCGCACCCCTGACGTTTATGGCCTACGCCACGACGGCACTGGATGTGCAACCCGATGTCGGAGACGGACTCTCGGCGGAGCTGACCATCGAGGTCGATGGCGTGCGCTGGCACCGTGTCGAGGACTTGAGCCTCGCCGGCCCGCTCGACCGCGTCTATTCGCTCGAGCGGACCGAAGAAGGTAAGACGCGCGTGAAATTCGGCGACGGTGTGCATGGTGCGCGGCTGTCGACCGGCAAGCAAAATGTCGTCGCGTTCTACCGTGTCGGGCTCGGCGCGGATGGCCTGGTCGACGAGGGCGGTCTGGAGAAGGTGCCCTCGCTGGGAGCGGTGGTCGAAGCGGTCACCAATCCCTTCGAAGCGACCGGGGGCGAGGAACCACAGGGGACCGAATCCATTCGGCACGAAGCACCCCGTGCCATGCGAGCACTCGATCGCCTTGTCACTCCGGAAGACGCGGTCGTACTCGCCGAGCAATATCCGGGCGTCGAGCGAGCGTGGGCGAGTCAGGTCGACCGGCGCGTGGTGCGGGTGGTGATGCTGCCCACCGGTGGATTTGCGGCCGACAGCACATTTGTCGAAGGGCTGCGCCGTTATCTGTCCGCCAGGGCGCTCCCTGGTGTGCGCCTGCGCATTCAGTCCCCCGAGCTCGTCCAAATCGAGATTCACGCGCGGGTCTGTCGGCACTCCGACTACGACCAGATCGACACCGAGGCCGCTGTCGCGCAGGCACTCAGCCACGAGGGCGGCTTCACAGATCCCGTGCGCCGCGGCATCGGGCAGCCCGTCCATCGCTCCGACATCCTGGCGGTGATTCAATCCGTCGCGGGCGTCGTCAGCGTGGAGTCATTGGGGCTACGATTCGCCGGCGATGCGACGGCCCGCGAGTGGCTGCCCATCGGGGACGACGCGATTGCCCTGTGGCTGGACGATCCGGCCGACGGCAAAAGCCCACTGCGAACATTGGAGGTCACCGCTCATGGATGAAATTCGACCGAGCACACTCGACCATACCGCGGTTCGGGACGCGACCGAGCGTTTCCTCGCGCAAAGACCCGTGCTGAAGCGGCTCTACAGCCTGCTGCCGTCGATCTACAAAGGCGACGACGATGCGCTGCTGGCGTCGCGAATCGAAGAGCTACTCGCCGACGGGGTCACCGACCCGGACGAGCTGATCGATCCGAGACATTACCTCAACATGCTTCGGGTCTTCGACGAGGGCCTCGGACACGCAAGAGCCGACATTCAGCGGCTGTGGGCGTCGTTCTTTGTGGATACATGTCCGGAGTGGATGCTCGACGAGCTGGCCTGGCGCATCGGGTTGGATCCACTGTCCAACCACGCCTGGCGGGGGCGCGCGGAGATCGCCCGGACCGTGGGGTGGCGGCTGCGCAAAGGAACGCCGGGTGTGCTCGATGCAATCGGCGACACGCTGGGTAATGCGGCCGGCGTCCTGCGGGAGGGACACGAGGTGGTGGCACGCACGCCGTATCTCGTGACCGCGTGTGACCCGCGGCCGGTTACGCCGCGCATTGCGCGAATCGCCGAGCCCACCACCGATGGACATGTGCGAACATTCGACCTGCAGGAGCATGAGCCCGGCTGCTACGGACCCTCGCGCGTGGGAATGGAACTGGTGCTCAACCCGGTGCACCCGGTCGATGGCACGAGTTACGGACGCACCGCCGATGGAGGGCTGACATTTCGCTCGACGGGTCGACTTGCGCCTTTGTTCGCCGAGGACACCCGCCGTCAGATGCGATGGGAGAGCCAGGAACACCGCCCCGAACACTTTCAGTTGCGCTGGCTGGGCGCGCGTCTGCTCGCCAAGCCGACTGAGCAGGCATGGCTTGCGTCGGCGACGAGGCTCGCCGACGCGAATGACTTCCCCGAGATCGACGGCGAGCGGGGCATTCAGTTGCTGTCGACGCAGGTCGAGCCTTCGGCGCTGCAACACGTGTCGTTTCGGGTCGACCTCATCGAACAATCGCTGATACCGGACGCACCGAGTAAGCGTAGCAAACTCGGCGAGCTGACCGTCCTCGACCTGGAACGTCAGTCGCTAGATGCGACGGCGGCGACGCTGCCGGCCGGATGGGACGACCCGTCAGAGTTGAGAGTCCTCGTATCTGTCGAAAATCGGCGCGACCGGACCACGTACTTCGATGGGGCAACCCTGGCGGTGCGAGCTCCGCGGGCCCGCTATCGCCCCATGGTCGACGATGCCAACGCGCGCCGCGCCGGGCTGGTCTCGGGCGCGTGCTATGTGGAGTTGCCGGGCGGTCTGTTACGCCCTGGAGAAGAGCGGATGTTCTTCCTCGGTGTCGACGGCGCCCTCTACCCGGCGTACTCGTCGGACGCAGATGACGCACCGACTCCGACGCTCAGCGCGCAGGACGTGGCCGGATCTGCTCCCGAGGCGCTGGGCGGTCGGGGAGCGTGGCCAGAGCGATCGCGAGTCTCCGGGATTGGCGAGACGACAGGGCACTCCGCAGCCGGAGAGAACCCCGAAGAATGCTTGATATGCCTCGATGAGACGATGCTGACCGTGGGATTCAAGCTGTCGGCGTACAGTCGAACACCCCGAGCCGTGGGCGCGCCCACCGACGCCGAGCGCGTCGCGACGGCCGAGGTCGGAGCGGCCACCGCGCACGGGCCCGGACTCGACGACGCCGGGAACGACGAATCGCTGATGATGGTACTGGAGCCGCCGCCTACCGGCCCGTACAAGCAGGTGTTGCCGTCCGAATGGGCGTTTCGCACACGCGGGGGCGATACAATCATCATCTTCCTGCCCTCGGTCACCTTCACGAGCCGCGACGAGCGCTTCGCGGTGTGGGTGGATGACCAAGGTGCCTGCTACCAGGTCGTCCAGGGCGATCCCATGTCGACGTTCGAGCAGGGCGACACGATCGACGTGCTATTCGGTGACAGGAGTACCGAGGGTGCATTCCACCAGCGTTTTCGATTCCGGGACGCGCTCGCGCAGGTCGTCCCCGTCGCAGGGGTGCGTCCGATACTCCAGCGGTCCGTGCGCCTCGTTCCGCAGCGCGGATTCGACCAGCCCGATGTGGCCTCTTCACCGCGTCATCCCGCCGATGCGGTACGGGTCTGCCCGCGAGAGGGCACATTCGGCTTCTGTCCCCGCGACCCCCTGAGCAATGGACCGTCGCCTTCGACGACGCAGTCGCTCTCCGAGCACCCTGATTGGCTGACGTGCGACTATGTCGAACGCAGTCTGGGAGTGGCTGGCCCCGGAGCAGCGGCGGGCGCGCTGGAACCGGTCGTCGAACAGGATATCTGGGTGCAAGTCTCGCGAGACGGGGCGCGCCGCGTCCTGGGAGAAGGCCTTCTGCCGAGTAGCGCGGAGGACCTCGCGTGGTTCGAAGATGCGGTCTCGGCGCTGACGGAGTTGTCGGCCCATCCGAGCGTCATCGAGGACCGTCGGGTGGTGGTCGAGCTCAACGACGCTCGTCGACTGTCCGGGACCCTGGACATCGACGTCGGAAACCTTGCCTGCCCGAGGCTCGTCATCTCCGCCGCGGCCGGAAGCGTCGCCGACATCGGACAACCGGGTGGGGTGGCGATTCGCGTTCACGGATCGCGGTCTTCGTCCGGCAGCACGCCGCCTCGATTCGAGCTGGAGCTTCGCGGAGCACACATCTCTGGAGACATCGTCTGGGAGCCCGACATCGAAGAGGGCCTGTTGCGCTTCGACCGATGCGCACACATCGACGGCGAGATGCGAGTGAGGGCTCCGGTCGGCGGTATCGCCGACCCCGACCTGCGCGTCGAACTCAACCGTGCCATCACACCCGGCATGGAGGTCGAGGGGCCCTGCCGCGTCGAGGTCGCAGACTCGATTATCGGCGAGGCGGGCCTGCGCGCCGTGGCCTCCGAGCCGCACGACCCAATGGCGGGCATGTGTCTGGGGCGCGTGACTGTATTCGGTCCGGTGCGAGTCGGGGCACTCTCCGCAACCGGCTGCCTATTTCTAAGTGATTGGAGGCCCGACGACGTATTGCTGGACGTCGATGACCCACAGGGCTCCTGCGTGCGCTACAGCCGAGTGCCGCCCGCCGTGAGGTGGGCGCGACCTGTACGAACGTACCGTTGCACCGAGTCGACACCGATGGTGATGGAGCGCCGGCTCGACGCGCCGGACCTCGCCACGCTCGGACACCGCTCAACCAACTGCGTACTACGCGGTGACGAGGGTCGGGAAATCGGAGCGGGTCAATTGCCTGCGCGCAGCCTTCGAGTCGACAACGTACACCATCGATTCGCCGAGTACGCCCCGATGGCAGCGTCGCTGAGCCTGACCGCAAGAGATGGTTGAAACGCACCTGGGACTATCTACTGATGATTTTTGAGCATTTCCTCGAGGTATGAACGATGCAGGGTGATTTCACGCAGAGTGCTACTGACCGTCGTATTGGCCGTTCTTCGGACCGCGGACTACTGTTGCAGCAGGGGCGAGTTCTCCTGGATTCGGACTTCAACCGCGCACACGATTTGACGCTCGGGCAGCTCGAAGACCTGGCCCGGGACGCGATTTGCGAGTACGCGTTCTCAGGGTCGGCTTTTCGCGTAGATCACGGCGTGTTGGTTGTCGACTTCGCTCCGGAGTCGTTCCGTGTGGAGGCCCCGAACGAAGCATCCGGCCCAGCCGCCGACGAAGTCGTATCGGTCGAGGGATCTTCGGATGGAGTCGACGGACGCGGCGCCGTGCGTATGGCGCGTGACGAAGGTAATCATCTTGCGGGACGACTGGAGCTGGCGCACCCGGGTCGCTGGGAGCGCTTCGCGGGCGTCTGTGTCTGCTTTCGGGTTCCCGAGGATGCGGCGGGCACACAGTTGGAGTCGATCTGGCTGGAGACGGCCGACGGTGTCCGGCATCGCTTCGACACGGTCCGGCACCTCGGCCCCCACGGCGAGCATCGATGGGTCTATGCATTCCTCGAATCGCCAGCGTCGTTCGCTGACGAGTTGGCGCTCATCGAAGCCGTCGAATTCGAGTGGACGGACTCTGTCGAGGCCGTCGAGATCGATTCTCTGGTGGGCCTGCAACCCTTCCGGGGATTCGTCACGCTCGATGATGGCGAGGGATGGACTGCCGAGCCCTCGGGCATGGCGCCGGCGAAGCTCTCGACGGTCGAGGCCGATCGCGCTCACCCGGGGACCTGGCTGGCCGTCGAAGACGCGGAGTCGGTGACCCTCGAGTGGGACGCGCCGCGCGACTTTAGCATGCTCAAACAGCTCGTCGTGCGCAGCCTGCGCAGAGATACATCCGGTACCATTCACGAGTCGCCGACACCCGCACCGCGTGTCCAGATGCGGACGAAAGGCGAGACCGCCTTCCACGACTTCGACCCCGGCTGGGCCGGGCTCTCGGCGGTCACGGGCATCCGCATCGAGCTGACCATCGCCGACGACGAGGCCGTTTTGCTCGATGGCATCGACGCTCGCTGGGCGGCACTCGAACCCATCGACCCAGTCGAGGTCGAACTCGAGCCGGTGCCCATGATTCAGGGCCCCGATGCCAACCACACTACTGGGACGGCCTGGATCGGTGGGATGCGCGTTCCGCGTCCCGACCACGTTCCGTTCGTCCATCAACCTGACCGCTTCGAGCCGACCGTCGAGGCACAAGACGACAACCCCGACTCGCGGACGCTCTTCTACCTCGACGCGTGGGAGCGAGCCGCGAGCCACTACGAGGATGCGACGCTGCGAGACGCGGCCCTGGATGGGGTCGATACGGTGCTCGGCAGACGTGTGGTCGGACAGGTGCGCGCGCTCGAGCTCGAACCCGAGGACGATCCGACGGGCGTGCTCGACGCCTGGCTTCCGCTGGGCACGGGCACGCTGTCGACGGTACGACTCAGCGGCGCCGACACCATGGACCCGTGCGCGGTTCAGCTCGGTGGGTCGTATCGCGGCACGACAAACCGACTGTACCGCGTTCAGGTCCACGACGTCGCACGAGACGATGACGGGGCGGCCATAAGCCTCACGCTCAAGTGGAGCTCGGACAACGCGCCGGTCGCCGCCGAGCTCGTCCAAGACGCCAAAGGAGCCGCCGACGCCGCCTCGGCGACGGACTCGAATCACCGCATCGTCGTCGACCCCGCCGAGCAATTCGCCCCCGGTGACCTCGTCGAGATCGTCGACCGGATAGCCGCCTTGGAGCCGCCCGAGATGACCGGCGGGCGTCCTGCACCCGGCGCTGGGATCCTGCGTGTGCTGCGAGACGTGCGCCCTGAGACCCGCACCATTAGCTGGCGCGACCCTTCTGGGCTCTCGTCCAGCGATTCGATGCACGACCCGCTGCTGCGTGACCTCCGGGCGCGAGGCGCCGCACCCGGTCCGGATTGGACGGTCGTGCGACGTTGGTCGGGTACCGTCGAGATCGATCTGACCCAACCCGAACCCGTCGAGCTCGAGGATGGCGTCACCATCCTGATGTCCGAGGGCGACTATTTTGTCGGCGAGTATTGGACCATCGAAGTCCGGGGGACGGATGGGACGGTCGAACGACTCGAAAAGGCACCGCCCGAGGGTCCCTTACATCACTTCGTGCCGCTTGCGGTGCGCGAGCCGTATGCCGACGGGAGTCGATACGTTGACCTGCGCCGAATCGTGCCGCCGATCTGCGATCTGCGCGCACAGGACATCGGATTCGACGGCGGCCACTGCGGCCACGAGCATATCGAGACCGTCCAGGACGCGCTCGAGGAGCTCTGCTCGCGACACGGCGACTGCGCGGTGACCGTCGGGCCCGGTGGCCAATTTGACGAGCTCTCCGACGCGATCGACGAGCTCCTCGACCGCGATGTCCCGCACGGTTGCGTGTGCGTGCTGCCCGGCGTCACGCACCTGCACGAGACTGCAGTCCTCGACCGTCTCAGCGGTATTCGCATCCACGGCTGCGGCCCAGCGTCCGTACTGGCCGACGTGCGTCAGGAACAAGACCGCGCGCTCATCCAGCTACGAGGGTGCGAAAACGTGACGATCGAGTCTTTGAGTCTATTGTCGGGTGCTGCCGATGGCATCGTCGCACTGGAAGACGCGGACAACGAAACCTACGGTGATATCGTCATCGAGCGCGTGAGCGCGATGAATACACGTGCGCTGTCGGGCTTATCCGGTGAAGACGCAGCCATCGACCCGAGCGCATTCGTCTCGGTGAAGGGAGCCGGCCGTGATCTGCTGGTGCGCGAGTGTGAGGCCATCGCCCCATTTGGGGTCATCGCGATGCAGGCGCGCGACCGGCGCGGACTCGAGGTCGATCGATGCCGATTCAGAACGCTAAATGGCGCGGTGCTGGCAGCTTCAACACGTAACCTTACGATTCGGGGACTCGAGTCATACGGACTCGACCGCGAAGCTATGACGCGACTGAGCGAGCTCTCTGCCGACGACCCGGGTTTGCCGGACGCTATGTCACGGCTCGACCGTATCGCCCGTCCGCAGCAGCCCGGCGCCCAACTCCACGCCAGTCGACCGATGGCGGTCGGAATCGTTCACTGTGCAGATGTCTATCTGCGCCGAATCACCGGGCGCGGATCGAGCTGTCTAGTCGCCGAGCAGTGTCGGAACCTCGAGATGGACGGCTGGACCGGAGCTTGGGACGTGGGCGTCGTGATGTCGGCGGTTGACGACGGGGTCCTGACCAATGGCCGCGTCACTGCAGAAGATGTGGGCATCGCGCTTCTACAGGCCGGAATCGACTTGCGGATCATTCGAAATCACGTAGGCGCGGGCACCGAGGCGATTCGCGTCGGCCACTCGTTTCGATCGAGCGTGTTCGATGCCTATTTCCTCGGCGAGGGACAGGCTTCGCCAATGACCTACGAGCGGCTTCGCGGCGAAGGGACACACGGGGGAGACATCGAATATGCATTGGCGGCGGCGGCTCCGAGTCCGGTGGCTGCCTCCGACCTGGCCTACTTCGCAGATGTGGCAATTCGCGACAACGCATTGCGCTGCCAGACGGCCGGTTTCCAGGTCGACCCGCTGGTGATCCTACCTACCGTCGTGGTCGAAGAAAATGATATCTCGGAGCACAAGATCGCCGGCATTCTCATGCTCGGACTCGCCTTCTCACTCGGGGAGTCGTCCACCGGCGGCACCCGGGTTGTCGAGGGGCTGACCAGCGTCCAGGAGATCACCGCAAACCGGGTAAAGGGCAGTGGTGCAGGCATCATTGTCCACCCGCTCTTCGGCATCCACACCCAGATCGAGGACAACTGGGTCACCGCGTATCGCGAGTTCGACCGTTCGACGACGGCGACGATGCGCAAGATACTCGCCGCGGCCAGTTCGTGGGTCGAGCAGGACAATATCGTCAACCAGGAGGGTTTCGTCGCTCTCGTCGATGCCATGCAGGCCATGACACAGGCGTTGCGGGGCGACGACCCCGAGCGCCGCGCGGGCGCCGAGGCGACTCTGGGGCAGATCGTCGAGGTCGCGCGGATCACGTCCGGCGATGTCGTGGCCGAACGCATCGAAGAAGGCGCCCGCGCGCAAATGCTTCCGGGAGACTTCACTTCACAATACGCCGGTACATACCTGTCGCTGGTGCTGGGACTTCCGGCGGTCTGGACCAATGGCGGTAGCCGCGTGGCGGAGAATACCCTGGTCGCGTTCTCCAACATCCCGCTGTCCCAAGGCATCCTCACCGAGGGTTCGAACTCGGGCTGCCGTATCGAATCGAATCTGGTGCTCGCAGTCGGAGGCGGCATCGCGTGGCGCTCCATCAATGGCGTTGAAATCGTGTCTAATTCGACTCTTGCTATCGGCCTCCACGGACTGCTCGGCCGCGGTGTAACCGATACGGTCGAGGTTCGCGGAAACAGGATCGCCGGTCGATCGTGTGAGATCGGTACTGCCAAGCAGTTGAAGGTCATCGACAATCATCTGCAGGCCACGGTCGAGGAGCAGACGGCCTTCTTGGTAGACGAGACTGAGCGAGCGGACATCCGCGGCAACCACTTCGGAGACCCGGCTCGACGCAACGAGGTTGACGATGGGTCGACTATGTTGTTGCCCTACGTCCATGTGGTCACGGTCACCGACTCGGTGACCATCGAGTCCAATCGTTCTCCGTACGCGATCACCGTCGGCCCCCAGTTCGTCATCTGGAAGCCGGCGCCGATCGATCTGAGCGCATTCGTCGATGGGACGGCAAGGGTCTCCGAAGCGGCGGAGGTGAGGGAAGAAGCGGAGGAGCGTGACAGCGTGGTTTCGGCGATGAACGCATTGAGCAGCGACGAGCTGCGATGGACGCGTCGCACGGCGACTGCCACACTCGATCCATCGATCTTAGCTCGCCTGGCGGAGCTGGGGCGCACGCCCATCGTCGTCGATTCACCCGACACCCGGGTTTTGGCATCAGGGCCCGTTGTGATGGCGTCAAACAACCGAGTCGGTGCGCTGGACGTGAACGGCTACGACTACTCGAGCGCGCGACTCAACGACAATCACCTCGAGCAGCGACTCGAGGCCTTCGGTGTCGCGAATCTACTCGTGCAAGGCAACGTCATCCGTGGCGGGGGAATTCACGCCGGGGCGGATTCGGGCATCGTCACCGGCAACGTCTACGGCGGTGTCGTCGACGTCCAATTCACCAACAACGATGCAATTACTAAAGACAATATTCGCGGGGCGTAGAGCACCGGGAGTTCGGAGAAATTATGAAAGACGAATATAGAGAGGCCATACGCGCGCTGGTCGCGCCAGGCAGTGATTCGACCGTGCGTCAGGAACGGATGCGTGCGCTCGATGCGACCGCATTGCGGGGGCTAGAGGCCGTCCGAGAGGCAAACGAAGAGCGTCTGGCGGAGCTCGAGCAGGAGCTCGACGAGTACGCCGTCGATATCGAGGCAAAAACCTCCGAGCTCGCCGAGCTCGAAGACGGCGGCGTGGCTCGAGAGTCCGTTCGTGTCCGCGACGGTCAGGTCGCGGTGCGCGGCGTGCTCCGAGAGGCCCAAAACAACCAGCCGATACGGGGGGGGACGGTCCAGCTAAAGCTGCGGGGACGCCGGGGCGCGAGGGCGGTTACCGATATCGAAGGACGATTCATCTTGCGGTTGCCGACGCCGGAGGGCCCCATGCCAGCCGAGTTCGTCGCCAGCATCGAGGGCAAGCAGATCGCGAAGGCCAAAACCAAGATCCATCCCGGCCTGGACGGAGAGATAGTGGAGGTCCACCTGGAGGCGCGAGAGGCGCCCACGAGGCCGTCAGACGACGCCGTCGAGACCGCCCGGTCCGCGAGGAAGCTCAAGCTCGAGACAGAGCTTCGGCGAGCGCGAAGCGAATACCGGGCACTGAAGAAGGAGCGAGAGCGGTTGTTCGGAAGGCTCGAGCAGGCCACCGAATTACTGTCGGGCGAGCGAGCGGAGTAGATGCGATGCCACTGGACAAATCGATACTCGCCGACGGTTTGACCCAGCTGTTCGGCGGGCCAGGCGGTTCGCTGCCCGAGGAGCTGACCGAGGCGGGCGAGCGACTCACCGAGATCTGGGTCGATTACTACGGCACCGGTAGTGTGGCCGGTGCTCCCCCGGTGATCGAGGACCCGCAGCAAGAAGCGCTCGAGGCCGCTTGTATCGCGGCCTGTGGCGCCGGTGCTGCACCGGCGTTCGCGACTGCGTACCTCGGTGGCATCACCGCTTTCGTCACCATCGTACCCTTCGGTGGAATGGTCCAGTCCGCACCCAAATACGCCACGCTTCAAGCATCGCTCACTGCTCTCCTGTCTGTGCCTGCCGGTGACGCTGAAGCCAAGGCACAGGCGCTCGCGGGGATGCTGCACCGTGCGACCACGGGTGCGGCGGTTTCCGGCCCCTCGGCGTCGGGCGTTATCAGTTAGATTCCGGCGGGAGCCGAGTGACTTCGCGGAGACGAGCGTGTTCGACCAAAAGCCAGAGGGTGAGAGAGACTCGAAGAAAGACTCGCGACGACCGAAAGAAAGAGTCCGAGGGCGAGCCGATCTGCTCGTCGTTTGAGAGGAGAGCCGGGGATTCCGTCGGGCGGGTGGGGCACGGCGGTGAGTCGCTCTACATCCAGCCACGCAACGACCGCTTCGAGCGTGAGGCCGAGGAATGGGCCGAATGCATCCGCAGCCAAGCTGCACATGGTCACCAATGTGCTCTCGGGTGGCGACTACCACCTGTAATTCATCGACATCGACCCGGAGATGCTGTCGGCCGACGAGCTTGCGCAAACCTATCGCTTGAGGTGGCTGGTCGAGCTGCTCTTCACCCGGCTCACGACCACCATGCGGCTGGGCCAGCTTCCCAGCTCGAAGCCAGAAGCCGTCGAGGCGCTCATATACGCCGCAGTGCTTTCGCTTCTGCTTTCCTCTAGCGCAGTCCGAAATCTCTGAGCGCAGGCGTTGTCGCTTTGATCCTCTATCGAGTGGACCCATGAGGTGAAATCGACTTGGTTGCCAGCACGGACTCGAAAAGGATAGACGCCGCGACTTTACCGGTCATTCAGACCAGCCCGCAGACGTCGCCGCAGGGCCAAACTCGGGTGGCATCTCAGGCGCCATCGGCAACCACTTGCCGGATTTTCAACGACCACTTGCCACACTTATGGTCGACCACTTGCAGCTTTGGGTGGGATTCAAACCCACCCAGAATTCCACCCAAGGCGGGGTGGCCCTGAAGAGCAAGAAACGACAAAACCCGCTAAGGTGTTGTGCCTTAACGGGTTTCTTCGAGTCGGAGCGCCCGGATTTGAACCGGGGACCCCTTGCACCCCATGCAAGTGCGCTACCATACTGCGCTACGCTCCGTGATGTGCCTCGGCGGGAGCTTGCTCCCGCTGGGGACGGGTTGTTTAGCCCGTGCTTGTGTGTGTGTCAAGCCGTTCGATTAACATTGGCGTGGGCGGTGGCATTCCGTGGAATCTCAGGCGCTGAGTTCGGCGCGGAGGGCGAGGGCGGCGATGTCTTTTTGCTTGGCCTCGACCATCAGGTCGAAGGGGCGGTCGGCGTCGACTTGGGCCATGAGGTCGAGGAGGGTGGTGGCGTCGGCGGGGTCGATGAAGTCGGCGTGGGCGGTCTTGCCGAGGTGGCGGGCGGTGGAGATGTGCAGCTTGGGGGGGCGGGTGGGCCAGCTGAGGTTGACCGCCTCGAGCTTCTGGACCAGCCCCTCTCGCCAGTCCTCGCCGGGGTGGTTGCATCGGTGGTGGAAGATGTCGAAGACCACCGGTCGCTCGATGCGGCGGCTCAGGTCGAGGACTTGGTCGAGGGTGTAGACGGTGTCGTCGTTTTCGATGACCAGCTGGTCGCGGGTGGCCTGTGAGAGGCGCGCGAAGTTCTGGACAAAGCGCGCGACGGCGCTGGGCTTGTCGCCGTAGGCGCCGCCGACGTGCAGGACGATGTCGCCGCCGTCAGGGGTGACCACCTCTAAGAAGCGCGCGTGGTAGTCGAGTTCGGCGACCGCGCGGTCGACGACGTCTGGGCGGTTGGAGTTGAGCACGGTGTACTGGCCCGGGTGCATGGACAGGCGGAGGTCGTGGGCGACGCCGAACTCGCGGATGGCCGCCAGTTGGTCGGCGAAGCGCGCGCGCCAGTCGATGGGGAATGCGGGGTGCGAGGCAAACGGGATGACGCTCGAGCTGATCCGAAACAGCTTCAGGCCGTGGTCGACATTCCAGGCGAGGATGCTGGTGAGCGCGGCCAGGTTCGCCTCGATGATCTCGCTGACGTACGCCTCGTCGAGGTTGTCCAGCCGGAGCGTTCGGCCCGTGGTCGTGTCGATGGTGCAGTTGATGCAGGCGTAGCCGAGGTGGCGAAGTCGCATGGCTTGTCCCGTGGAGTGAAAGGGGCCTGTCCTGAAGTGTGCTCCCCGTGAGAAGGGGCCTATCTGAAGTGTGCTCCCCAAAAGGTGGGATGCAATAAGGGGCCGAAGCGGTTCATCGCCGGCAGGTCTCCTCCCCTCGGGAGGGCCGGGCAGGGGCGCTGATCACCATTGGGACGTTGTCAGCGCCGTCTCAATGGCGCATACTTTAAATAAGTATTTACAGGTGTTTACTTCTTGTCAGATAGGAGATGGCGTGAAAGTTGCGACTTTTGAGCACGGTCTCGAATCGGGTTGGTCGATCGACGAGTTTCCCCAGCTCGACTCGGAGCGGACCCTGGTGCTCGCGTTCGGGGCCCGCGAGTATCTGGAGGATGCTCGGGCCGTCGGCGAGCTTCGCGAAGCCTATCCCAACTCTCATCTTCTGGGGTGTTCGAGCTCCGGTGAGATCTACGGTGCAAAGGTCTCAGACAGCACCCTGTCGGTCGCCGTGTCGCGCTTCGAGAAGGGCCGCATCGACACCGCCAGCGTCGAGGTCGACGCCTTGGACGGGTCCTTCGAGGCCGGCCGGCAGCTCGCCGCCCGGCTCGACGGCGAGGATATCGCCGGGCTCTTTGTGCTGAGCAAGGGGACCGACATCAACGGCACCAAGCTCGTCGAGGGGATCAGCGACGTGCTCGGCGAAGAGACCGTTGTCACCGGTGGGTTGGCCGGCGACGGCGACCGCTTCGAGCGCACCTGGGTGCTCGACGGCCAGCGGCCCGACTCGAAGCTGGTGTCCGCGGTCGCCTTTTACGGCGACGAGCTGCGCATCTCCCACGGCTCGAAGGGTGGCTGGGATCGCTTCGGCCCCGAGCGCGTCATCACTCGCTCGGAGGGAAGCGTGCTGTATGAGCTCGACGGCGAGCCGGCGCTCGAATTGTATAAACGCTACCTTGGAGAGCAGGCCGAAGGGCTGCCGGCCACCGGGCTGTTATTTCCGCTGGAGATCCAATCCGGCGGCGACGAGCGGCTGGTGCGCACGATCCTGGCGGTCGACGAGGACGAGCAGTCGATGACCTTCGCCGGTGATATCCCACAGGGGGCCACCGCCCAGCTGATGAAGGCCAATTTTCAACGCCTGGTCGAGGGCGCTTGTCACGCAGCCGAACACTGTGTGGAGATGAGCGACCACCAGGGCCAGGAAGCCCTGGCGATCGCGGTCAGCTGTGTAGGCAGGCGCCTCATCCTCAAGCAGCGCACCGAAGACGAGCTCGAGGCGGTGGTCGACGCACTGCCGGAGGGCGCTCAAATGGTCGGTTTTTACTCCTATGGTGAGTTGTCGCCGTATGTGAAAGGAGCCGCCTGCGCGCTGCACAATCAGACGATGACGCTGACCGTCATCAGTGAGCGATAAACTCGAGTGTGGTCGGCCCCGGTGGGGCAGGGCGTGAGGTTTTCGCCCAGCCCGCCCAACCCGCCAGAGCCGACCGAACGCACGACGCGCGGCAGGTGACGGTAGCTTATGGAAGAATTGCATTCGGTGTTAAAGCGCCAGCTCAAGCGGGTTGGCATCGACGATCTGGCCGAGTCGCCCGATCCTAAAGCCTGGGCGGACTTCATCGAACGGGTCGACCTGGTCTATGCCAGCGCCGACGAGGACCGTTACCGGCTCGAGCGCTCCCTGGATATCTCTTCGCAGGAGATGGAGCAGCTGCACGCGCAGTTGGTCGACGAGCGCGACAAGCTCCACGGGGTGCTCGCCGCGCTGTCTGACGGTATCTGCTACTTGAGCCGGGACTGGGGCGTACAGTTCCTAAACACCGCCGGCGAACAGATGCTGGGCGTCTCCCACGGAGAGGCCCATGGGCGGAGTCTGTTCGAGTTTATCGGCTTGAAGCTCGGGGCTTCGGGCAGGGTGCGCACCTGCGGGGCGACCTTCGAGGAAGAGTTGCAGGCCGGCCAGCGATTTAGCTACAGCGACGCCAAGGTCGTCCACCACGGTGGGCACACCTTTCCCGCCCAGCTGACCTTCAACCCGATGGTGCGCGACGGTGAAGTCTCGGGCATCGTCCTCAAGATCACCGACATTACCGACAAAAAGCAGGCACAGTCCAAGATCCGAAAGGCCCAGGGGGAGGCCGAGCAAGCCCGAGAGGCCAGGGAGGCCCAGGCGGCGTTCCTGGCCAATATGAGCCACGAATTACGCACTCCGCTGAACGCGATTCTCGGCTATTCGGAGCTGGTGACCGAGGACGCCGAGACGCTGGGTTATGCGGAGCTCACCCCCGATCTCGAGAAGATTCGTTTGGCCGGAAAGCATCTGCTCTCCTTGATCAGCGATGTGCTCGACATGTCCAAGATTCAGGCCGGCAAGCTCGAGCTAGACCTCGAGCAGTTCCAGGTGCGCGAGCTCGTCGCCGACGTCACCGCCATGTGCGAGCAGGCTGTCCGTGAGAATAACAGCCAGCTCGTGGTCGAGTGCAGCGAGCAGGTCGCCGAGATTCGCACCGACCGCACGAAGCTGCGACAGGTCCTGGTCAACCTGCTGAGCAACGCCGGCAAGTTTACCGAAGGCGGCACTGTCGGTCTGAGTGTGACGACCCGGCGTGAGCACGACCGCGACTGGCTCATCTTCGAGATATCGGACACCGGCATCGGTATCGATCAAGAGAAGATCGCTGAGCTCTTCGAGGCGTTCACGCAGGCCGACGGATCGACCACCCGGAAATATGGGGGGACGGGGCTGGGGCTGGCGATCTCCAAGAATTTCTGCGAGGTGCTCGGCGGCGACATCGAGGTGGAGAGCGCGCTCGGGGAGGGGACCACCTTTCGGGTCAAGATTCCGTCGGGCCAGGTCGACACCAACGCGCGCGAAAAATTGGCCTCTCAGACGCTCCAGGGTCTTCAATTCATTGTCCCCGACGAGTCCGGCCTGGACTTGTTGGTTATCGACGACGACCCCAGCACCCACGAGCTGATCCAGCGCTTTTTGTCCGACCGCGACGTCAAGGTGCACTCGGCGCTGTCGGGAGGCGAGGGCGTCCAGATGGTCCGCGAGCTGGAGCCCGGGCTCATCATCATCGACGTGGTCATGCCCGAGATGGACGGATGGGAGGTGCTCACCGAGCTCAAGACGGACTCCGCCACCGCCGGCGTCCCGATTGTGATCGGGAGCATTATCCACGAAGAGTCCAAGGCCTATGAGTTGGGCGCCGATGATTATTTGGTCAAGCCGTTTGAGAGAAAGCGCTTGAACACCATCGTGACGCGCTACGGGGGCTGACCAGAGCGCCGGGGAATGGCGTGTTGGCAATTCGCTGTTGAACTTTATCCGAGCAGACGTGATATTGTGGCGGCGAACTCGTTCTACGAATTCCGACGGTGGGTCGGGGGAAGACCCGAGTCGAGGTTGAAGTGAATAAAGTTGTTGCGATTGCGAACCAAAAAGGGGGCGTTGGCAAGACCACGACGTCAGTCAATCTGGCGGCGTGCTTGGCCGATGAAGGGGCCAAAGTGCTCCTGCTCGACCTGGACCCGCAGGGCAATGCCACCAGCGGGTTGGGGATCGACCGCAAGGCGCTCGAGACGTCGACCTATGACCTGTTGATGGGGGACGCCGGCCTCGCCGATCTGGCGATTCCGACCGATTTAGCCAACCTGGCGTTGGTTCCCAGCACCACCGACCTCGCCGGCGCCGAGATCGAGTTGGTGTCGCACTCGACGCGCGAGTATCGGCTGCGCGACGAGCTTCGCGGCATGGAGCTGGAGTTCGACTTTATCATCATCGATTGCCCGCCGAGCCTGGGTTTGTTGACCATCAACGCGCTGGCCGGAGCGGACACCGTGTTGGTGCCCATCCAAGCCGAGTACTATGCACTCGAGGGCGTGGGCATGCTCAACGAGACCGTCGAGCTGGTCCAGGACTACCTGAACCCTCGCCTGACCTGGGAGGGCGTGCTGTTGACGATGTACGACGGGCGCACCAACCTGAGCGAGCAGGTCGCCGACGAGGTCAGCCGCCACTTCGGCGAGCTGGTCTTCGACACGAAGATCCCCCGGAACGTGCGCTTGAGCGAGGCGCCGTCGTACGGCGAACCGATCATCCGCTACGACGACAGCTCGCGGGGAGCGAAAACCTACCGAAGTTTTGCCCGCGAGTTCTTGAATCGCAACCGATTCCGGCCAAATCCAGAACAGCAGAGAGTGAGATAACAGCACAGCAGAGAGTGAGATAGTTAGAGAGTCAGAGAGTGAGATACTGCAACTGCTCTCGGCCGACCGAATGCGCTCAATAGGGTCTTCTCACTTTCTCACTTTCTCACTTTCTCACTCTCTCTTTCTTACTCTCTTACTTTCTGCAGTTATTAGATATGAGTGACTCTGACGACAAGAAGTCCTCCAGCCAGCGTCGGCGGGCGCTGGGGCGCGGGCTCGGGGCGTTGATCCCGCGCCAGCAGCAGGGCGGAAATCCACGCGAATATCAGTACCTGCCCGTCGACGAGATTCGTCCGGCCGACGTGCAGCCGCGCCGCGACTTCGACGAGGCCGGTCTGCGCGAGCTCGCCGAGAGCATCGGGGAGAGCGGGCTCATCCAGCCGTTGGTGGTCCGTCAGGTCGACGACGGCTTCGAGCTCATCGCCGGCGAGCGCCGCTGGCGAGCGGCGCAGATGGCCGGTGAAGAAGAAGTGCCGACGGTCATCAAGGACGTCACCGACGCCCAGGCCTACGCGCTCGCGCTGGTCGAAAACGTCCAGCGCGAGGACCTCAACCCGATGGAGGAGGCCGGCGCCTACGCACGACTCCTCGAAGAATACGACTTCACCCAAGACGATCTCGCCCAGCAGGTCGGCAAGTCGCGCTCGACCGTGGCCAACGCGGTCCGGCTGCTGACCCTGCCCCAGAAGGTGTGCAATATGGTCGCCGCCGGCGAATTGTCGGCCGGTCATGCGCGCGCACTGGTCGGCCTCCCCGCCAATATCGCCCAGCGACTGGCGACCCGTATCGTCAAGCAGAGCTTGACGGTTCGAGAGGCCGAGAAGCTCGCCCGGTCGATGAAGGAGAAGGACGCTGACAAAGAGCCGAAGCCCGGCTCCGACAAGCCGACCTACCGCGAGGATTCCCAGACCCGCCACATCACCAACCAGCTGCAGCATGTGCTGGGCACGCGGGTCAAGCTCCGAGACAAGCACGGCAAGGGCAAAGTCGAGATTTACTACGACGACTACGAGGTGCTGCAGGCGGTCTTAGACCGCATCGGCGTCAAGGATTGAACCCAATCGATGGGTCAAAGACCAGCTGATATTCTGACGCACTTCCTGTCGCATTTACGCGTGCCGACCTTCCAGCGCTCCAAGCCGGGCGCCCCTCCAGGCATGCTGACAGACCACCCCGAGGCGGCGCCTGCGCGCGTCCGACTCGTCGGGTACGGACCCGACGATCATCACGAAGAGACCCTCGAGACGCTCGAGGATATCCCCGAACTTTTGGCGCGATGGGACGTGGTCTGGCTCGACGTCGAGGGCGTCGGCGACGCCGAGCTGCTCGCCCGGATCGGCGAATTGTTCGAGTTGCCGACGCTGGCGCTGGAGGATGTCCAAAACCCCGCGCACCGCCCCAAAGTCGAGTTCTTCGACGAGCGCGCCCACATCATCTTGAAGATGGCCCACTGGCGAGAGCGCCTCGAGCTCGAGCCCATCAGCGTGTTTGTGGGCCCGGGGTTTGTCCTGACCTTCCAGCTGGCCGACGAGTTCGAGGACTCCTTCGCCGCGGTTCGAGAGCGCATCGTCGCCGGTCGCAAGGCTATCCGGAACAAGGGCGTGAGTTATCTGGGCTACGCGATCATTGACCGCATCGTCGATTCGGCCTATCCGGTGCTCGAGGAGGTCGCCGAGACCTATTACGCGCTCGAATCGGAGGTCGTCGAGCCGGCCACGCGCAATCTGCTGACCCGCATCCACGCGCTCAACAGCCAGTTGCTCGTCTATCGCCGCGCGGTTTGGCCCCAGCGCGAGATCATCGAGTCGCTGCGTCGCCATCCAGAGACGGTCTTCGGCGAGGAGCTCGACCCCTTCCTGAAGGATTGCTACGACCACGCCCTCCAGATCAGCGAGCTCACCGACAACTATCACTCGCTGGGCGGCCAGGTGCTCAATTTCCACCTGTCCATCGCCAGCCATCGTCAGAACGAAATCACCAAGATCCTGACGATCATCGCCACCATCTTCATCCCGCTGACCTTCATCGCTGGCGTCTACGGCATGAACTTCAACCCGACCGTCTCGCGCTGGAATATGCCCGAGCTCGACTGGGCGTATGGGTATCCGACCGTGATGGCCCTCATGCTATTTATCGGATTGGCGTTGGTCGTGTATTTCTGGCGAAAAGGTTGGATCGGCAGAGAATGAGATAGTGAGAGAGTAAGTTAGTAAGAAGTTCCTACCGAACTCCGCAGGTCGACCATGAGCAGTTGCAGTATCTAACTCTCTCACTTTCTGACTTTCTGACTTTCTGACTTTCTAACTCTCTAAAACACAAAAGGCCGCCCAGCAGCGAGTTTCAGCTCTACAGGGCGGCCTCTCTTGAAACACATACGGTCACACAGGACGTACTCCCGATTTGCGCCAGGGGCGCTCGACCTGCTTGTTCTCCGACAGCTTCAAGCCCTTGATGATGTAGTCGCGGGTCTCGCGCGGGTCGATGACCTCGTCGATGAGCCCGCGTCCGGCGACCTTATAGATGTCGATATGCGGCTCGATCATCTCGATCATCTGCTTCTTCTGGGCGTTGAACGCCTCTTCGTCGACGTCGCCGCCCATCTTGTTCATCATGCCACGTGCGAAGATCTCGACCATGCCGTTGGGGCCCATGACGCTGATCTCGGCGGTGGGCCAGGCGACCAGAAGGTCGGGCTCGTAGGCCTTGCCGCACATGACGTAGTAGCCGGCGCCGTAGGCCTTGCGCACGATGACGGTGATCTTCGGGACGGTCGCCTTGGAGACCTCGTAGAGCATTTTGGCGCCGTGGCGGATGATGCCCGTCTTCTCGACGCGGCTGCCGACCATAAAGCCGGGGACGTCTTGGAAGAAGACCAGCGGGATGTTGAACGAGTCGCAAAGGTTGACGAAGCGGGCTGCTTTGTCAGCCGAGTCGTTGTCCAGCGCGCCGCCGAGACCTCCCTTGGGGTTGTTGGCGATGACGCCCACTTGCTTGCCGTCGATGCGGGCGAAGGCGGTCACCAGCTGCTTGGCGAATTTAGGCTTCATCTCGAAGAGCTCGCCGTCGTCGACGACATAGCTCAACAGCTTCTTCATGTCGTAGGCGCGCCGGCGGTTCTCCGGGAGGATATCCAGCAGCTTGTCGCGCAGATCGCCGCCTTCCTCGCGCTCTTCGTCGCCCGTAAATTCGATGGGAGAGGGCTGCTCCTCGCAGTTCTGCGGGAAGAAGCTCAAGTAGTCCTTGATGGCGTCCAGGCATTCCTCGTCGGAGTCGTACATCTGGTCGGCGACGCCCGAGTGCTTGTTATGGACCTTGGCTCCGCCGAGCTCCTGCTCGCCGATGTCCTCGCCGACGGCCGCTTTGACCAGGGGAGGGCCGCCCAGCGCCATGAAACTGGTGTCTTTGACCATCGGCACGAAGTCGGCCAGCCCGGGGATATAGGCGGTTCCCGCAGCACCGGGGCCGACCATCGCGGCGACCTGGGGGACGACGCCCGACATGGTGACCTGCTCTCGGAACAGGTAGCCCGAGTCGCTGAACAGCGAGATCTGATCGAAGTCGATGCCGCTGCCGGCGTGGATACGCGCGCCGGCCGAGTCGATCAGCCAGATCATCGGCACCCGGTTCTTGAGCGCGAACTCGCGACAGCGCGTGACCTTGCGCTCGTTGATGTCGCCGATCGAGCCGCCGAGCACCGTAAAGTCATATGCGGCGCACACGGCCATGCGGCCGTTGATCTCGCCCCATCCGCAGACCACACCGTCGCCCGGCGAGCGCACCTCGTCCTGGCTGACCGGCTTTCCGTTGGAGTGGAAGTAGCCGTGCATCCCGAACTCAGTAAACGAGTCCTCGTCGAATAGATAATCGACGCGCTTTCGCACGTCCAATTTTCCCTTCTCGTGCTGGCGCTCGACGCGGCGCTCGCCGCCCATCTTCCGGGCGTCCTCACGCTTTTCCTCGAGCTCGGCGACGAGCTTTCGCATGGTTTCGTTTTTCTTGTTTTTTGCCATTTTTGATTGTCCTCGGGTTCGCGTTGGCGGCTCTAATTTGTCACATGGTTGATATAGCGCATATTCTTAAGTTAGTAAACGCTTACTTAGCGTTGGGAAGCCAACGTCAACCCAAAGATGCGCGTTGGGCTAAAGCATCCCTCCCCCAGGGGCTCATGATGTTACACAAGTGTGTGCGCAGCTAGGTAGGTCGACTCGAACCCGTGAACGTGCACGTTCACGGGTCTAGTCTGACCGTAGCGGCCGTTCGAAGTTATGTATGATTGGTGAACCCAGCGGGGAGGGATGCCTAAGCTTTACCGTGAGGCAATGGTTGTTGTGGAGTACCGCTCGTAGGCGCGTTGAATCTTCGGAAGGTGGGTCCGCGTCAGCGACCGCGCCCGCGCCTTTGAGCCGCTGCCGTAATGCGGGCGCATCGCGTCGGCCAGGTGCAGCTCGATTTCGTCGAGGGTGGCGTCGCCGTTGTGGTCGAGGCGGGCGTAGACGTCGCCGGCGACGGCCGGGCCGGAGTTATAGCCGATATACATCAGGTGGATATTGCCGTCGAAGCGTCGGTGGAGGCGGTCGATATAGGCGGCGCCGGCGCGAATCGAGCGCTGCGGGTCGAAGCGCGCGTCGGTCAGGTCACAGGGGAATTGGTCGTCGATTTGATCGGGAGAGGTGGCGCCGGTCTCGAGTCCGCGGCTGATCGCACGGTCGATCTTGCAGCGGCCGTCACACTGGCAGGTATGGACCCGTCCGGTCCCGAAGATCTTGCGATACGGGCGGCTCCTGGCGGTGCCAGCGCAAAATTGCATCAGCCCGCTGCAGCCGGTCGTGCTGACCGCGAATTGACGGCCGGCCGACTCCACCCACATAAACGCCTTGATATATGCAAAGCGTCGCCGGTCGCCCCCGGCGGTGCGTTCGATGTGGCCGTCCCAGCGGTCCATGAGGGGCTCTGCGCCCGTTGGCACCGGCGTGGGCGACAGCTCGGGCCGCTCATCGGGGGCGAGGCCTGCTGCGGCATCGCTCGCGTGCGTGTCTGCGTCGACCTCGGCCTCGGTGACGCCGCCTTGTGCCTTCACGGGGTCTGTGTACAGCCGGCCATACAGCCCGACGACCGAGTCGGCGACGAAGTGGCTGGCGGTGCCGTCGACGAGGTTGGCGGCGCGCTCGACCCACGCGCTCGAGCTCGCAAAGCCCGGGACGAGCGTCGGCTGTAAGACGAACGGCACGAGCAGAAGTGTCACCACGAGGCTGAACCCGGCCTGGACGGCGATCTTCACGCGCGGATTGTCGCGGGTCAGACGGTCGAACAGGGCGACCATCCCGTCAAAGAGCCGTTCGGCGGTACGCCCGATGCGCGCCAACGGATGGCGGAGCAGGTAGATGAGGCCGGCGTGGAGCGCGCCGAAAGCGGCGAGGCGAATCCACAACGTGGCCGTCGCGCCGACGGCGCCCTCGAGCCGGCGCCAGAGCACCTCGATGCCGTCGAAGCCGGCGGCGCCCGCGACGGCCTCCAGACCCATATGGACCCCGAAGGCCGCGGCGGCGAGCAGGAGAATCCAGGCGAGGAAGTAGGTCGCCAAGATATCGTAGAGCCCCTTGAGGGTGCGGGCTATGATTCGAAGGATTCGCATGGGTGCGTCTGCTCTCTGGTATGGGCGTCGACGATCATACCAACGGAGCAGGGCGCAAAGCGATCTAAATTGGTTCAGCCAAGACCTGCATCAGCCAAGAAATGGAACGAGGCCGCCGAATTCGAATCGAATTCGGCGGCCTCGCCGCTAACACCCCGACCTTACTTCTCGTCGGGGCACCCCCAGGCGCTAGCGTGTCCACTGGTTGGCCGCGTGGTCGGCAATTCCCCCCAGACCTGCCGAGTCAGCGGCACAAAATGTTGACGCTCGAAGATGCCGGCCACTCCCGTGTGTTGGGGAGGGGCCGACGGCGTCTGTTCTGTGACCTTTATGTCCTCGTCGCTTAGTTGGAACGTAGCCAGTACCCTCAGCTCGTCAATGGTAATTGCTTGAAATTTCTAGAAAAAAGCTAAAAAGCCGCCGACGGTCACCCGCCGGCGGCTTCGAGGAGTTGCGCAGCTCGTCGCCGGCTGCGTCGAGTTCATCTACAGCGTGCATTGCCCGCCGCACTCCTCGTCGATCTGACCGTCGCAGTCGTTGTCGAAGCCGTCGCAGACTTCGTCCTTCGGGATGCAACCCAGCGTGCACCCCTCGTCGACCTGGCCGTCGCAGTTATTGTCGAAGCCGTCGCAGACCTCCTCCGCCTGTGAACAGAGCGTCTCGTCACAGTCGTGACCGTTGCAGTCGTCGGTGCCGTTGTCATAGCAGCTGTAATCGGTCGTGCATTCGACGCCGGTCAGCATATGGGTGCCCGCGCAGCAGCCCCAACAATCGCATCCGGGGTACGGGTCGCATTCGAGGTCGTTGCCGTCGCCGGAGTCGCCGTCGAAGAGGCATTCGCTGGCGCAGTCTGGATTGGTGTCCAGGCAGGCGTTGTCGCCGGCGATACAGGTCGGGTGAGGACCGGTCTCGAGGATGCTCTCGGAGGTGTCGCAGGGGCTCACACAGCCCGGGTCGTTCATGTCGAAGAGCCCGTTGCCGTTGTTGTCGATACCGTCGGAGCACTCACTGGGGCACTCTTGGGGGCCGATGTCGACGAAGCCGTCGCCGTCGTTGTCGATGCCGTCACAGCACGTCGGGGTGCCCGCCCATTTGTGGCAGCGGTACTCGTCCCACAGGTTGTCGCGCTCATCGACGTGCTCCTGGCACAGCGCCAGATCCTCGCAGGCATCGCCGGTGCCGTCGGCGTCGGAGTCGGTCTGGTTGGAGTTGGCCACGCTCGGGCAGTTGTCACAGCCGTCGCCGACACCGTCGCCATCCCAGTCATCGCCGTTGTCGGGCATCGTCGGGCAACTGTCACAGGCGTCACCGAAGTCGTCGCCATCGGTGTTGGTCTGGTCGGGGTTGTCGACCAGCGGACAGTTGTCCTGATCGTCGTCGACCCCGTCGTCGTCGCTGTCCGAGTCACAGGCGTCGCCGATGCCGTCGCCGTCGGTGTCGGTCTGGTCGGGGTTGTAGGTGTTCGGGCAGTTATCACTGCCGTCTGAAATTCCGTCGCCGTCGGTGTCGCTGTCGCAGGCGTCGCCGATGCCATCGCCGTCCAGGTCTTCCTGGTTGGGGTTGTCGACCAGCGGGCAGTTGTCGCTGCCATCGTCGACCCCGTCGCCGTCATCGTCGGGATCGCAGGCGTCGCCGATGCCGTCGCCATCGGTGTCGGTCTGGTCGGGGTTGTCGACACCCGGGCAGTTGTCCGAGCCGTCGTCGACGCCGTCGCCGTCGGTGTCGGAGTCGCACACATCGCCCACGCCGTCGCCGTCCAGATCATCTTGGTCGGGGTTGGCTGTGGTGGTGCAATTGTCGTCGTCGTTGTCGATGCCGTCGCCGTCGATATCATCATCGCAGGCGTCGCCCACGCCGTCACCGTCCTGGTCGGACTGACCCGGGTTGGGCGTGTCTGGACAATTGTCCTCGTCGTCCGCGACACCGTCCTGGTCGGGGTCGGTCATCGAGTCACACACGTCGCCGGTGCCGTCGTTGTCGCGATCGGCCTGGTCGGGGTTGGAGACGTAGGTGCAGTTGTCGTCACCGTTGTCGACGCCGTCGCCGTCGATATCTGAATCACAGGCGTCGCCGACGCCGTCTGAGTCGGTGTCGGTCTGGTCGGGGTTGGCCTCGAGCGGGCAATTATCGTCGCCGTCGGCCACCCCGTCGCCGTCGCTGTCGTCGTCGCAGACGTCGCCCGCGCCGTCACCGTCGGTATCTATTTGATCCGGATTGGGCTCGCGCAGGCAATTGTCGTCGTCGTTGTCGATGCCGTCGCCGTCAATATCGTCGTCGCAGATATCACCGACGCCGTCCCCATCGAGGTCCTCCTGGTCCGGGTTGTACAGGCCCGGGCAGTTGTCTTGGCTATCGCGCACCCCGTCGCCGTCGCCATCAGACGGCGGCTCGAAGGAGTGCTCGGGCGGGTCGTCGAACTCCTCAGCAGAGATAGTCGGCGATGGCGCATCGTCGGCGCCGACATCCTCGTCTTGGATGGTCGGGGCGTCGGGGCCGACGCTGCCGCGCCCGTCGTTGTTGTTTTGACCGCTGGCGTCATCACTGCAGCCATAAACGCCCACAGTCATTGCGAGAAAACAGATCACTAGGCACTTCGCGATGCCGTTTCGTTGCATCATTGGTTCTCCCCCTACTTTAAAGAGTTAACGAGACGTCAAAAGGCAGCGGGCAGCCCTCCCCAGGGCTGCCCGCTGTGGTGCGGTTTACAGCGTGCACTGATTGGCGCACTCCTCGTCGATCTGGCCGTCGCAGTCGTTGTCGAAGCCGTCGCAGACCTCGTCCTTGGGGATGCACCCGGGGGTGCAGTCCTCGTCGGCCTCGCCGTCGCAATCGTTGTCGATACCGTCACAGGTATCTTCGGCCTGCGAGCAGATCGTCTGATCGCAGTCGTGGCCATTACAGTCGTCGGTGCCGTTGTTGTAGCAGCTGTAGTCGACGGTGCAGTCCTCATTGGTCAGGATATGCTTGCCTTCGCAGCAGCCCCAGCAGTCGCATCCCGGATGCGGATCGCAGTCGAGGTCGTTGCCGTCGCCGGAGTCACCGTCGAAGAGGCACTCACTGGCGCAGTCGGGATTGGTGTCGGCGCAGGCGTTATCGCCGGCGATGCACGTCGGGTGGCTGCCGGTGACGTCGGCGCTCTCGGAGATATCACACGGACTTGCGCACCCCGGATCGTTGGCGTCGAAGAGGCCGTCGCCGTCGTTGTCAATGCCGTCCGAGCACTCTGTGCCGCATTCTGCGGGGCCGATGTCGACGAAGCCGTCACCATCGTTGTCGACGCCGTCGCAGCACGTCGAGGTGCCCGCCCACTTGTGGCATTGGTAGCCGTCCCACAGATGGTCGCGCTCATCGACGTGCTCCTGGCATAGCGCCAGGTCTTCGCACGCGTCACCGATGAGATCTCCGTCGGAGTCGGTCTGATTGGGGTTGGCCACGCTCGGGCAGTTGTCACAGCCGTCACCGACGCCATCGCCGTCCCAATCGTCCTGGTTTTCCGGGATGGCCGGGCATAGGTCACAGGCGTCACCTGCGCCGTCGCCGTCGGTGTCGGTCTGGTCCGGGTTGACGACCAGCGGACAGTTGTCCTGATCGTCGTTGATCCCGTCGTCATCGCTGTCCGAGTCACAGGCGTCGCCCACGCCGTCACCGTCGGTGTCGGTCTGGTCGGGGTTGTAGGTGTTCGGGCAGTTATCACTGCCGTCTGAAATTCCATCGCCGTCGGTGTCGTTGTCGCAGGCGTCGCCGATGCCATCGCCGTCGGTGTCATCCTGGTTGGGGTTGTCGACCAGCGGGCAGTTGTCGCTGCCGTCGTCGACGCCGTCACCGTCATCGTCGTCGTCGCAGGCGTCGCCGATGCCGTCGCCGTCGGTGTCATCCTGGCTGGGGTTGTCGACCAGCGGGCAGTTATCGCTGCCGTCGTCGACGCCGTCGCCGTCATCATCGTCGTCACAGGCGTCGCCCACGCCGTCACCGTCGGTGTCGGTCTGGTCGGGGTTGTCGACGCCGGGGCAATTGTCGGTGTCGTCGTCGACGCCGTCGCCGTCATCATCGTCGTCGCAGGCGTCGCCGACGCCGTCACCGTCGGTGTCGGTCTGGTCGGGGTTGTCGACGCCGGGGCAATTGTCGCTGCCGTCGTCGACGCCGTCGCCGTCATCATCGTCGTCGCAGGCGTCGCCGACGCCATCTGAGTCGGTGTCGGTCTGGTCGGGATTGTCGACACCCGGGCAATTGTCGCTGCCGTCGTCGATGCCGTCGCCGTCATCATCGTCGTCGCAGGCGTCGCCGACGCCATCTGAGTCGGTGTCGGTCTGGTCGGGATTGTCGACGCCCGGGCAATTGTCGGTGTCGTCGTCGATGCCGTCGCCGTCATCGTCCGGGTCACAGGCGTCGCCGATGCCGTCGCCGTCGGTGTCGGTCTGGTTGGGATTATCGACCCCCGGGCAGTTGTCGGTGCTGTCATCGACTCCGTCACCATCGGCATCGTCGTCGCAGGCGTCGCCGATGCCGTCACCGTCCTGATCCTCTTGGCCCGGGTTGGGTGTGTCCGGGCAGTTGTCATCAGCGTTGTCGATGCCGTCCTGGTCATTGTCGACCAGCGAATCACAGGCGTCGCCAATGCCGTCGCCGTCATCGTCGGTCTGATTCGGGTTGGACACATAGACGCAGTTGTCCTGGTCGTTATCGACCCCGTCGCCATCAATATCGTCGTCGCAGGCGTCGCCGACGCCGTCACCGTCGGTGTCGTCCTGGTTCGGGTTGTCGACCGTCGGGCAGTTGTCTTGGCCATCTTCGACGCCGTCACTGTCGTCGTCATCGTCGCAGGCGTCGCCCACGCCGTCGCCGTCGGTGTCGGTCTGGTCGGGGTTGTCAACCCCCGGGCAGTTGTCTTGGCCGTCGTCGACGCCGTCGTTGTCATCATCGTCGTCGCAGGCGTCGCCGACGCCGTCGCCATCGGTGTCGGTCTGGTTCGGGTTGTCGACCCCCGGGCAGTTGTCTTGGCCGTCGTCGACGCCGTCGCCATCGTCGTCCGGGTCGCAGGCATCGCCGAGGCCGTCGCCGTCGGTATCATCTTGATCGGGGTTCACAGTGGTGGGGCAATTGTCCTGGCCGTCGTCGACACCGTCGCCGTCACTATCCGAATCGCAGGCGTCGCCCACGCCGTCGCCGTCGGTGTCCGTCTGGCCCGAGTTGGGCGTCAGCGGGCAATTGTCTCGGCCGTCGTTGACGCCGTCGCCGTCATCGTCGGGATCACAGGCGTCGCCGATGCCATCGCCGTCGGTGTCTGTCTGGTCGGGATTGGCGACCGTCGGGCAGTTGTCGTCGCCGTCGTCGACGCCGTCGTCGTCGTTGTCGCTCTCACAGGCGTCGCCCACGCCGTCGCCATCGGTGTCGATTTGGCCGGGGTTCGGGTTCAGCGGGCAGTTGTCGTCGCCGTCGTCGACGCCGTCGCCATCTCGGTCATCGTCGCAGCGATCGCCGACGCCGTCCCCATCGAGGTCCTCCTGGTCCGGGTTATAGACCTCCGGGCAATTATCGTCCGCGTCGTTGACACCGTCGCCGTCCCGATCGCCGGGCTCGGTCGCGGTGTGCTCGGGCAGGTCTTGAGACTCCTCGCCGAAAATTGGCTCCGATTCCTCGCCTTCTGCGTCGACCCCGGTGTCCTCCTCCGAGATCGTCGGAGCGTCGGGGCCGTAGCCGTCGCGGCTGTTGTTGTCGCCGTTTCCTTGGCCGGTGTCGTCGCCGCACCCGTAGAGCCCCACGGCTAGCGCACAAATACAGATCAAGAGCGGTCTCCATAACTCACGCAAATGCCTCATCAGTTCTCCCCCTGTGTGGTTCCCAATCATCTTTGCTTCGCCATCGTCTTCGTCTCGACAATCGCCGCCACAGGCGCCACCAGCGCGTAGTTCTGGCCAAGATCGCTAGTGGTCCGACACGGAAGTTTCCATGGTAACTCGTCGGTCTTGCGCCACGATCTCCGACGCTCACTTCTCGACGATGCGCTGCATCGCCTGCGAGGCTTGCGTTCGGACCTCGTGGCGCAATCCTCGCCGATTTCCTCATGGAACTTCTGTGTCACACCACTAGGGCCTGTTTGAAAACACATTTGGTCGCGAATGACGGCTGATTTTGGCCGGTTTTCGCTCGCAAAGCCTCGACTTAGCGATGCTAGGCCTACGTTTTGCGAACGATAACCGTCTCAAAATCATCTCGTCCCCGCTCGGGCATGTATTTCCAAACAGGCCCTACCAACGCATAAGTCCCCTGGCGTCGACGCGTTGACATGCTCGATCGAGGGCGGATATCGCCTCCAACTCGGGCACTCCAGCGGCGCACAGGGAGTGCTGCAATACGTCCCCCGACGTCTCTTTCGCGGCTTCGGATTGTCTCTGGTTCGTCTTAGTGCAAAAGCTAACCAGAGGGGAGTAGGCGTCAACGCGCAAAAAGGATTATTTGCGCCTAGAGGAGGAGGGCGGCGAGGTATTCTTCGAAGGGGAGTTGCTGCGGCGCACCCGGAGGGTGGCCTGTTCGCCGGCGCGAAGCACCGGCACCTTGGGCAGACCGTCGAGGCGGCTGGGCAGGGTCACGCCGACGATATCGGCCTGCGAGCCGGCCCGCACGTTGAACTCGGTCGCCAGGATCGGAGCTTCGCCGACCACGCGCACGTGGACGGTGCGCGTCTGGTCGTCCGCCAGATCTGGAAGCTCCCAGCGCGCATACACCGCCGCTGAGAGCGCGCCTTTTTGCTCGCGGCGAAATTTGATGTCCGGCGGCTTCGCCATCGGAGCTTCGCCGGCGACTTCAAATTCAAGCCCGTGCATCGCCCGCCGAATCCACTCCCGCCCAGCGAGCTGGGCTTCGCCATCGCCCAACTCGCCGTCGCCATCGATATCGTAGCGGCGTAGCAGCAGATCAATGGTCGGCCCGGGCGGCTCGAGATACACGATCATCACTTCGACGCTGTCGTGGGAGACCTGTACGAGCAGCGTTCGCTCGCGCGGCAGCTCGTGCGTTTCCGCGGCCGCGGCGCTCGTCAAGATGCACACCAAGCAGGCCAGGGCGGCCAGCCAGCGCAGCACCAATGGGTGGATGCCGTCGTTGTTAATGTACTGCTTTAGCAAATCTCTAAACGATCGCTTTAAGGGTTGTCAGTGGCTGTGGCCCCAGTTCTCGAACAGAATCCGCAGGTCGTGCTGCTCGCCAGCGGGACGCTCGAGCTCCTCGGGGTGGTGCGGTTTGACCTCCACGGGCATGCGCACCGCGTCGAGCCGACGCTTCTTGCGCGGCCCGAGTGCTGCGGCGTCCATCAGGGCGTTCGTCCCCGCACCCGACGTGCAACTCGCCGGCGGCGGGCTCGGCGGGGTGAACTGGCCGTCGGTGTCATCGCCCTGATCGTAGACCACAAAGATGGGGTTGGTGAAGGCAAACGGGGTCAGCGCGAAGGTTTCAGTCGGCGACAATCCCTCGACGGTGCCACCGAAGCCAAACGAGCCGGCGATGCTCCCGATGGCCGCGTCGAAGGCGACCTGCGGGATCTCCTGGGGCGTGTACACCGGAAATAGGTTGTTGTCGCCCTCGACCTCGAGCACAAACCAGGTGTCTTTGTCGATGTCGGCGCGGACTGTGGTCTCGAAAGTGCCGTTGTCGTCGAGTTCGAACTCCACGACCGTCGGCGTCTCGTCGTCGTCGATCTCGACCGGCTCGCCGTTGGCCACGATGCGAAAGCGCTCGGCGCCAACCCAATCGGCGGCGCGTACTTTGACGTCGATGTCGACCTGCGCGCTATCCACGTTGACCTCATCGCCGATGGTGCCCTCGGCGATATGCATCGTCGCGAACGGGCCGTTGGTCACGATATTTCGCTGCCCCTTCATCGCACGCACCAGCTGTGAATCCTTCATCTGAGCCGGCTGGTCGTGGCCGGCCCAGAAGTAGTTTCTGGGGCTGCCCGGCTGGCGGAACTCGGGTTTTCCGGATTCGTGGCTGTCGGAGTTTCCGGTGGCGGTGTATTTGCGATACACCGGCTCGGTGGGCTCGACGTCGTCGCCGCGTAGAAACTCGCGCGGGTAGTTCAGCGTGTTGTACCAATCGTCGAGCGCGCCGGGGAAGGCCACCTCGTCGTCGTCGCACATGATCGCGCCCTCTGGATAGCGTTCGGCGAGTTCAGCTTCACCGAACGGGCACGGATCCTCGTCTTCGTACTCATCGGCGCATACCTCCTCGATGACCGCGTCGGCGACGTCTTCGGGCCACTGACCTTCGGCGTAGGGAATCCGGTAGTGGCGAAGTAGCTCGAGGTGCTTGCCGTTGAAGACCTCGATGGCGTCGAAATCCCAGCTAAATGTGGACTCGTACTTCTTGTCGCCGCGACACGCGACATCTTCGTTCTCGCAGTTGCGCATATAGGCGGGGCCGGTGGAGGTCGACACCGTCTTGACCAAGCCGCTGCCGCCGGCGGTCTGGAACGGCAGTGACACCGAGGTGTCGAAGGGGTCGACGTTGTACTGGCCGAAATACCCCAGGATGGAATCGCGCGGGTGGTTGATCTGAATGATCGTGTCGCCCTCGGCGACATCCTCATTGGAGCGAAGCTTGTCGAAGATCGCCTGGGGCGGCAGGTTCTGCCAGGGCACCGACCCGCCGGTGATGCTCCCCACCTCATAGTCGACCGGGAAGGCGTTGAAATGGCCGAACTCGAAGGTCGTCAGCTCCACGCCCACCACTGACTTCAGCCAGGGAGCCAGATCGTTTCGCATGATATAGGGCATATAGTCGGAGACGTGATTGTGGTCGCTGGCGGCGACCACCTCGACGCCTTCGGCGGCGACGCTGATCACGCGCTCGTTGAAGTCCAGACCGCTGTCGATCGACCCGCGCGCGTGCATGTGAAAGTCTCCGCTGAGGTAGCCGGGCGGGTTGAACTCGCGGTTCAGTTTGACCTGAAAGCGGCGGATCTTGCCGGGCTCGAGTTCGATCTGCTCGCGCTTTTCGAGCTCGTATTCGGTGCCCCTGCTGATATAGACGTCGTAGGTGCCCGGGCGCGCCTCGAGGCGCGCATGTCCGTCGGCCGACGCGTAGCCGATCGCCTCCAAGTAGCGGCGCGTCGACACATCATCGTCTTCGTCGGGGATCATGTCGGTGGTGCGCCACGGTTCCCCGGCTCGCAGATCGAAGAGAAAGTGGCGCTTGGGGTCGTCGCCACGGAACTCGTGGGTGCCCACGAGCATCACCTTGGCGGGCAGCGGAGCGCCGCTGTCGTCGACGATTCGGGCCTCGAGCCGCGCCGGACTCATCGCCTTGGGGCGAAGGTACACCCCGCTGTCGTCGATCTCGAAGCCCTCGAACTCGCTCAACGGCCGGCCGTCATCGCGTGTGCGATAACAATAGGAGCCCGCCGGCAGGGTGAACTGAAACTGCCCCTCTTTGTTCGTGTACGCCTGGCTGTAGATACTCGGGGCCGCCTCGCCCGTCGCAGAGCAGCCCTGCGGGCCGGCGCGGTAGATGAGCAGCGAGACATTCTCGCCGACCGCCTCGCCGGTGAACTCGTCGAAGACACGTCCAGAGACCGCTTGGGTGTCGACGTCGCGGATCTGGCTGGCTTCATCGAGGATGCTGGCCACGTCGCCTTTGCCCACGATCACGTAGTTGGTGAAGGTGTATATGTGGTCGTCGGTCTCTGGATTGTCGTCGTCGGGCGGCAGGCTCTGGGGCATATCGTGGGTGAGCACACCGCTGAAGCCGGAGGCGTAAAAGAGCATCAGCATGTCGCCATTTTCGGTCTCGCCGCCGTAAAACTCGTCCTTATTGTGCACGAAGCTTCGCTCCTCGGAGCGGCCGGCGATAAACCCGTAATTGGTGCCCTGGGTATTTGATGAGGCGACAAAATCGGTGACCTTGCCGGGGAAGGCGGGCAGCTCGATCTCGTCGGAATAGCTGTCCTCGAGTCCCCAGCGCAGATCGTAGCCGATCTCGGGCAGGAAGGGGCTGTTGAGCTTGCCGAAGCCGAGCACCGAGCCCAGCGGCACGCTAAAGCCGTCCAGCGACAGCTCCATGACGCTCCCGAGCAGCGAGGCGATGTTGGCGTCGGGGAAGGTCAAACTCCGGCCGCTTTCGTTGATCACGCTGCTCTCCACGCGGACGTGGCTCGCCCCCGGCTCGAGGATATAGCGCACCGAGAAGCGGACCAGCGGCTCACCGTCAGAGTTGGCCGGATTGCCGGCGAACGCCTCGCCGAGGTCGGCCTCGTAGCTGTTGATCATCGCCTGGTTGATGAAGCGAAGCATCGTGACGAATTCGCCGCCGCGGCCGCGCACCTCGACGATGGCCGCTTCGCCATCGGAGCCGTCGTTGAGCACGACGACCTCTTCGGGATTGATCATCTCCAGGAAGAATGCCGGGAAGAACTCCCCGAAGGTGTCCTCACCGTTGCCGCCCAATAAGCTGCCCTCGACATTCTGGTGGATGCGGTCGATGTCGATCAGCGAGCCGCCGAATAGGCCACTGCCGCTGGCAAACCCCACGTCCTCGACGACCACACGGATCTTGTCGTTTTCGAGCAAAAAGTCGCCCACCTCACCGACCGCCGTCGGGCCGCCGATGAGCTCGTGGCGGCTGGTGATCTGCTTGGCGTGCGAGCGAGCGTCCGGCTCGCCATCGGGAAGGCATGCCGGGTAGATCGCGATGAGACCGAGCGATAGGAAGACGGCGCCGAGTGCAAAAAGTCGCCCGTTCTTGATAAAATCTGTGTTCATGTCGTTACCACTGCAGTTGGACAAGGGCGTCGAAGCGGTCGTTGTCGATGGCACGCTCCTCTTCGTCGGTCAGCGTATAGTTGACCATCAGGCGCACCGGGAAGCTCTGGGCGTTATAATTGAGGCCGATAGTGTGGTGGGTCAGGGCTTCGCGGGCGAGGTTTTCGGCGCCGCTGAGGTCAGTCGCTGCGTCGTAGTAGGCGAAGCGATAGGCCGGTTGCAGCCCGAAGAACGGCTCTTCGTAGGCGATCTGCGCCTGGTAAGACCGCGCGGTGCGCGAGGGCTCTTCGTCGACCTCGGGGGCGGAGTCGATGTCGACCTGGATGATATTGGCCAGCAAGGTCACCCCGTGAGTGCTTAGACTCAGGTCGGCCGTAAAACCGGTGCGTTCCTCGCCGAGCTGGTCTCCGGGGGGACCCAGTGTCAGATCATTATGGAAGGCGCCCGCGCCCACGCGAATCATATCGCTCCAATGGACGTTGACCCGGCCAAAATAGGCCAGCTTGTCATTGTCGTTGAACGCGCGGTTGGCGCGCACACCGTTGGTCGCCGCCAGCCCGTAGCTCACGCCCAGGCCGTCTTCCATGAAGTAGAAAGGGCGCGAATCAAGCCGAAGCCCGACTTGACGGCCCTGGGAGAGGCCGGCGCGGTTATGCCCCTCAACGCCGCGCACGCCGCGGTTTCCGACGGAGCGCTCCACGAATAGGATATCTGCCGAGGAGACCAGCTCCTCGATGTCGAAGGGCGCCTTGAATTGACCCGCGGAGGCGCGAATCAGCCGGTGGGGCTCGTAGAAAAGAAAGCCATCCTCCAGGCGTGTGACCAGCTCGCCTTCGGCTGACTGAGTCTCGTCGCCGCCTCGGAACACTCCGGCGTCGATTTCGAATTCGAAGCCGATCCCATTGTCCAGATACCCCAGAAAGCCCAGTTTGGCGTCGGCGATGGTAAAGCCGTCGTTTCGACCGAGTAACTGGAGATCGGGATCGTTTTGGATGGTGGTATATTGGCTGCGGAGATATCCGTAGAATTCGACGGTCCAACCCAGCGTCTCCTCGCCATCTTCGTCGGTGAGGTTGCCGCTGACCACGATGCCACTGTCGTCGGCCTCGGCCTCATCGGCGCGCGGCTCGTCATACTCGACGCCGGCGGCCTCTTCGAGATCGGCTTCGGCGGTCGTCTGCTCGGTCTGTTGGGCGGCGGCCTGCGCGGGGACGACCGCCAGGGCCGCTGCGGCGGACAAATAAATAAATAATGGGCGAAATCGAGACATCATGACTTCCTCGACAGGCGAGATGAACACAGTTGGCAGATATATACCCTCTGCTCCCCGATCGCGTCCACCGGCGCACGCAAGGTGCGCGTGACAATTCCGGGTCAAAACGATGGCGAGGCGAGCGCGCGGACGTGGGCTCGAGCGCCCGTAGCTTAATCGCGAGGGTCTTGGGAAAGTTAAGTTTCTCGAAATTTCAAACTATTTCAACACGTTAGCCGTAATGTATGAAACGCTCGACTCTTCCCGTCCAAAAGGAAGTAAATACGGGCTTGACGAGGGGCGGCCCATATGTAGAATCGCTGGCCCTCACGGGTTGCGGTCGCTTTTCGCGATTGCGCTCACTCGGGAGGAGTGGCCGAGTGGTTTAAGGCACCGGTCTTGAAAACCGGCAACGTTCTTTAGGGACGTTCGTGGGTTCGAATCCCACCTCCTCCTTTTGGGGGTCGGCGGATTGGTCGTGCTCACATCGTGAGGCCGGTTCATTTTGACAGTCTCTTCGCCAGAAAGCCTCGACGATGCCTCCGGCATCGCCTGCGTTTTCTGGCTTCGACACTGACGAAAATGACCTCGCCCTCACTCGCTCAGCACGAGCCAACCACCGACCCAGTTGGTGGTTTTGACTCGAGCGAACGATCGCCGGTGAAGATAGTAGAAGATGGTCTTTGACAAAGTTCGGGACTTGGGACTAGGAAAGCGGACCGAGTGACGATGAGATGATTTGGTGCAGATTTGACGATCGCAAAACGGAGGCGATGCCAGCGGCATCGTCGAGGCTTTGCGACGGCAAAGATGCCCGAATCAGCCATCGCGCACGACGGGAGCTTTCCTAGTCCCGAGTCCCCCAAGGAGAGGTGGCCGAGTGGCTGAAGGCGCTCCCCTGCTAAGGGAGTATACGGTTTAAACCGTATCGAGGGTTCGAATCCCTCCCTCTCCGCTGACAGCGAGGAATCAACTCGCTAATTTAAGGGTTGCATTTGCCCCGCGAGGGTAGTAACCCGGTGGCCCGCCTGAGAAGGCTGGCACATACGCACTCGTAGCTCAACTGGATAGAGCAACGGTCTACGGAACCGTAGGTTGAAGGTTCGAATCCTTCCGAGTGCGCTGGAGCCCACTGGCTCCCGAGAGGAAATGCCGAATCTGGCATTTCCTTTTTTTCGCAAGCGCGTCGACCCCCATGTCGGAGGACGAAGCATGTCTGACGACGAAGCATTCATGGAGCTTGCGCTCGCTGAAGCCCACAAGGCGTGGGATTTGGGCGAGGTTCCGGTCGGCGCCGTTGTCGTCTGTGACGGCGACGTGGTCGCTCGAGGATTTAATCGCCGAGAGACCTGGCAGGACCCGACGGCTCACGCGGAGTTGATCGCTATCCGTCGCGCCGCCGAGAAACTCGGCAGCTGGCGGCTGGTTGATTGCACCGTTTATGTCACACTCGAGCCGTGTCCCATGTGTGCGGGTACCATCGTCAACGCGCGAGTAGCGCGGGTGGTGTACGGCGCACGTGACCCGAAGGCCGGGGCGACTCGTTCGCTCTATGCGCTTTTGGAGGATCCCCGCCTCAATCATCGCGTCGAGGTCAAGGAATTCTGCCTCGCCGAGGAATGTGGAAAGGTCCTGACTGATTTCTTCGAGGAGATTCGCCAACGGCGCAAAGCCCAAAGCGAGTCCGACGAAGACTGATCTTTGACAATATGCTGTGATGTGAGGAGTCAATCTGTACTCTCTATTTGTGGAGGGATGGCCGAGTGGTCGAAGGCGTTTGATTCGAAATCAAATGTGCCGTTAAGCGGTACCGAGGGTTCGAATCCCTCTCCCTCCTTTGTATCACCTGGAGAGGTGGCCGAGTGGCTGAAGGCGCACGCTTGGAAAGCGTGTATACTGTAACCCAGTATCGAGGGTTCGAATCCCTCCCTCTCCGCTCGCAGCATTGTCCTTTACAATTGGCAGGATGTTTCATACTCCTGCCGTGGCTCGACCCCTGAGCGGTCAGCGGGACTACCGACGAGGCACCCCGTCAGGCCCGGGAGGGAGCAGCGGACCTCGCACGGAGTGTCCGCTGACCGCTCAGCGGTCGAGCAAAGACATTGAAAAAGCCCCACGATGCATTTCGCATCGTGGGGCTTTTTTTGTGGAGCGCCGGCATCCCTGCCGGCATCGGAACAAAAGACGCGGGCTTCTCCTAAACTCACGGTTGCAGTTCGCCGAACAGGTCGAGGTACGGTTTGTAGTGATAGCGTCGGTTACGACGCTGGCCGGTGACTTCAACTAAGAGGCCCAGCTTCTCGAACTGGGCGACGAGCTGGTTGGCTGCAGTGTATGAGCGGTCGATTTGTTCTTCGACGTGTCGTACCGACATCGACGGTTGTTCCAGCAGAGCCTCGAGCAGAATATGAGCGGTTGGGGAGTTACTTAATTTCGTGGCGACGAGTTCTCGATGTTCTTCGCGCAACTGTTGGATATTTCGGGCGGTAGCGTGGCCGTCACGGGCGACCTCGTAGACTCCGCGCAGGAAGAATTCGATCCAGCCCTCGAGCGCGTCCTCGTCGTGGACGCGTTGCAGGGCCTGATAGTACTCCTGTCGGTTGCGCTTGAAGAAATCTGATAAGTACAGGGTGGGTTGCTGCAGACAACCTTCGTCGATGAGCATGAGCGTCACCAATAGGCGCCCCACGCGACCGTTACCATCTAGAAACGGGTGAATCGACTCGAACTGCTGGTGGACCAGAGCGGCGCAAATTAGCACTGGAAACCGGCCGTCTTGATTAATGAAGTGCTCTAGGTCGGACAACAAACTGTCGACTCGCCCCGGTGGAGGCGGCACATAGGTTGCGGTCTGCTTCGTGCATCCGGCCGGCCCAATCCAGTTCTGGATTTTCCGCAACTCCCCCGGAGCACGGTTCTCACCGCGTGCACCTTTCAAGATTCTGTGATGCATGCCTCGGATCAAGCGAGTGCAGATCGGCAGCTCGCCCAGCTTCTCCACGCCGTCGTTGATCCCTTCGATGTAATTTTCGACCTCCTGGACGTCATCGCGTTTCTCGCGCGGAGTGGCTCCTGCCTGATGATCGATGAGATCGTTCATCGAGGCCTGGGTTCCCTCAATCTGAGCTGAGAGCACCGCCTTGTTATGAGCCACCGTATCTGATGGTCTGAGCACCCATTCCAAGCAAACTATTTGAGGGGAATCATCTTTCGGGACCATGCCTCCCATCGCCGCCGTG
>JBNJFZ010000002.1:83203-101920 GCA_051747295.1 Myxococcota bacterium | reverse complement strand
AGTTGATCACGCCGATCGCCATGGACGAGGGACTGCGCTTCGCGATTCGCGAAGGTGGTCGCACCGTCGGCGCCGGCGTCGTCACCGAAATCTACGAATGATTGGAAGGCTTCGCTGGACCGCTCGCCCGTGCGGGCGGTCCAGCGCGCTTTGCTCGTGGACTTTGTCCCCGAGGATTGTCGCGCCTCCTTTGACGTGGTCCTCCCATCCGGCTAGCCTAGGCTGCCGGTGAGAGACCTCGTCGGTTGACGCCGGTTTCGACTGGTGTCGAATAGGGCAGTAGCTCAATTTGGCAGAGCTTCGGATTCCAAATCCGACGGTTGGGGGTTCGAGTCCCTCCTGCCCTGCTTCGAAGCCGCTTTGGTGGCTTCATCCACGGGAATAGATAAGTCCCGTAGAGTTCGCTTGACGCAGGCGTGGTGCTCTTGGGCGCCGCGCCTTGTCGTTACATGGGGTCCGCGCGTCAGCATACCCCCACTTTCGCGACCGAATACATCATGGAAGTTTCCAGAATACGAAATTTGGTCTTTGTCGCCCTCGGCGGCCTGTTCTTTGTCATCCTCGAGAAAACACTGGAGTGGCTGTGGGCGAGCGTAGATGCACTGCGCACCACCGCACTCCTGGGCGAGCAAGTCACGGTTGCGACCGTGATTGCCGCAGTTATCGCGATCGGCGTCACGCTCTATGCGGCACGCCACGAAGAACTCAAGACCTTCCTGAGCGAGGTTATCATCGAGCTCAAGAAAGTGACCTGGCCTGGCTGGGATGAGACCAAGCGCTCCACGGTTATCGTGATCATTTTCACAGTCGTGCTGAGCGTTTTCCTCTGGGGTTCCGACCAGGTCTGGCGCTACGTGACCGAACTTATTCTCACGCCGGGTACATGACCGATGGCCAAAGAGAAGACGGCAGGAAAAAACTGGTACATCGTCCAGACATTTTCAAATTACGAGAATAAGGCGAAGCTCGCCCTCGAACAGCGCATCGCGTCGTCTGGGCGCGAAGAAGCGTTCGAGGAGATCTACATCCCGACCGAAAAAGTGGTCGAGATGAAGAACGGCAAGCGCAAGGAGCGCGAGCGCAAGTTCTACAAGGGTTATATCTTCATCAAGATGAACCTCGACGACGAGACCTGGCATATCGTCAAAGATACGCCCAAGGTCGTCGGATTCGTCGGCGGCAGCCAGAGCGAACCCACGCCGGTGCCCGAGAGCGAAGTCAAAGGCATCGCCGACAAGATCGAAGAGGGCAGCCTCAAGGCCGAGCCCCAGTACAGCTTCCAGCAGGGCGACATCGTCCGCATCATCGAAGGCAACTTCGCCGACTTCACCGGCACCGTCGAGGAAGTCAACGAAGAGAAGCAAAAGCTCAAGGTCTTCGTCGAGATCTTCGGTCGACCCACCTCGGTCGAGTTCGACTACGAACAGGTCGAAGAAGCAGAGTGATCGGTATCGGGTGTCAACCGCTGAACCGCTCAACCACTCAAACCGAGGTTGATCTACGCCACAAGCTGGTGTAAGTCTCCGCTCCGCTCGGCGCATTGTCGTCGGGCGGTTTTTATTTGCGTGTCACCAACTTGCACACGCATTCGATACGAAATGCGCAGGAGTCGAGGCGCGGCCGATCGCCATTTGGTCGCACAGGCCCGACGCATACTGCGCTGCTCACACAAGAGCCCAGAGAGGACATTATGGCGAAGAAACAAATCGCAATGATTAAGCTTCAGGTCGAAGCCGGGAAGGCGAATCCGTCTCCCCCGGTCGGACCGGCGCTCGGTCAGCACGGCGTAAATATCATGGAATTCTGCAAGGCGTTCAACGCCAAGACGCAGGATCAGCCCGGGATGATCATTCCGGTCGAGATTAGCGTCTATGCCGACCGTTCCTTTGACTTCATCACCAAAACCCCTCCAGCGCCGATCCTGATCTTGAAGGAGCTCGGCAAAGAGAAGGGAAGTGGCGTCCCCAACCGAATCAAGGTGGGCACGTTGACCTGGGAGCAGGTCAAGAGCATCGCAGAGATCAAGCTCCCCGACCTCCAGACCGACGATATCGAGGCCGCCGCGCGCACCGTGGCCGGTACCTGTCGTTCGATGGGAGTCAACGTCGAACAGCCCAGCGATTGAACCGATTCGGACCAGCGATTCATTCGTCGTTGGAACAAAGGAGATAGAATATGGCACGTCACGGAAAGAACTATCGCGACGCCAATGAGAAGGTCGACCCCGCGAAGCACTACAAGGTCGACGAGGCGATTTCGATGCTCAAGCGACTGAGCTTTGCAAACTTCGACGAGTCGGTGGACGCGTCGATCAACCTGAACGTCAACCCGCGCCACGCCGACCAGATGGTCCGCGGCTCGATGGTGCTGCCGCACGGTCGAGGCAAGGACACAACCGTCGTCGTCTTCGCCAAGGGCGAGCACGCCCAGGCGGCTGTCGACGCTGGAGCGGACTTCGTCGGCGCCGAGAATATCGTCGAGCGCATCACTGAGGAGAACTGGACCGACTTTGACGTCGCTGTGGCGACGCCGGACATGATGGGCCAGGTCGGACGCATCGGTCGTATCCTCGGGCCGCGCGGTCTGATGCCGAACCCCAAGAGTGGCACGGTCACCTTCGACATCGAAAAGATCGTCAAGGAACTCAAAGCCGGTCGCGTGGAGTTCCGCGTCGACAAAGCCGGTATCATCCACCTGTCCTTCGCGCGCCGAAGCTTCCCCGAGGAGCACATCAAGGACAACCTGATGGAGGTCGTCGGTACGCTCGCGCGGCTGCGCCCGGCCAGCGCCAAGGCGCCTTACTTCCGTAAGATCAGCCTCAGCACCACGATGAGCCCTGGCCTCAAGCTCGACGCAGGATTCGCTCGCGAATTGCTGTAGGGCTCGATAACAAACGAAAGAGGCCCGGTTCCGCGTCGCGGAGCCGGGCCTCTTTCGTTTGGGGGAGTGGGAGATATGGGAGATGTAGGAGAGAGGGTACGCCTTCGCACGGCCGAATCCGGCAAGAACCCGCTCCCCCATATCTCCCACATCTCCCGCTCCCCCAGATCACACTTGATCTCCCACTCGAACTCATTTATAGACTGTCTCGCTCCAGCCGTGAGGCTGAAGCTTATATATTCTGTCGGAGAAGTCGGGGAGACCTTCGGGGTCTCTTAAACCAACACCCAGCGGAGACGGTGCACAGCGCAATCGGGCCTCACGGCTCCGATAACTTCGCATTTGCATCCTTCGCGCCCTTCGGCCCGAAGGTTTTTTTGCTTTCTTGGGTCGGGGCGACTCTTCGAGTTTTCGAACTACTTTCATATAGGAGTAGCCGTGAATCGCGCGGAAAAAGAACAACTTGTTGAGAAACTCCGCAACGATTTCGGCAAGGCCAAATCGATCATCATGACCAATCACGCCGGGATCGACGTGAACACCGTCAACGAACTCCGAAGTGAGTTCCGCGCGGCAGGCGTCGAATACCACGTGATTAAGAATACCCTGGCGCGCATCGCGGTCCAAGATACGGACCTCGAGGTGCTCGCGGATCACTTCAGCGGGCCCACTGCTGTGGCGTACAGCTTCGAAGATGCTGTCGCGCCCGCCAAGGTTGCGGTCGATTTTGCTAAGGACAACGAGACTTACGAGCTCAAGGGTGGATACCTCAACGGTGACATCATTGAGAACGACAAGGTCGAGCAACTCTCGGAGATGCCGTCGAAAGACGAGCTTCGAGCCAAGGTGCTCAACGTGTTCAAGGCGGCCCCGACGAAATTCGTGCGGCTTCTCAACGCAGCCCCAACCAACTTCATCAACGTGCTCAACGCTCGCAAGAACGACCTGGAAGACGCGGCATAAGTCGCCCCGGTCGTCTCACAGCGTGACACAGTTATGCAGATGCGCGGTTTAAGCCACCGCGCGACAAAAACGGAGTCCAATCATGGCAGACGTATCCAAAGAAGATGTCGTAGATTACCTGAGCAACCTCAGCGTCATGGAGCTTTCCGACCTCGTCGGTGAGCTCGAAGATAAGTGGGGCGTCGAAGCTTCGGCAGCTGTTGCTGTCGCTGCAGGTCCTGGAGGAGGCGGAGGCGCCGCCGAAGAGGAAGAGCAGACTGAGTTCGACGTCATGCTCGAGAGCTTTGGCGACAAGAAGATTCAGGTCATCAAAGCCGTCCGCGAGCTCACCAGCATGGGCCTCAAGGACGCCAAAGAGCTCGTCGAATCCGCTCCCGCCGCCATCAAGGAAGGCGTGGACAAGGAAGAGGCCGAATCCGTCAAGGAGAAGCTCGAGGAAGCCGGCGCTACGGTGGAACTCAAGTAAGTCAGCCGCCGCGGGCCTGTCCCGCGGCTGATGACCGAAGAAAGCAAAAAGGGCGTGCTCTCCTGATGGGGAGCACGCCCTTTTTGCGTTGGGCTTGTGTATCTGGGAGGGACGGATGGATGGTCAGTACGACTACTCCATGGCGTCGACGGGCTCGTCCATGGACTCCGTTTCCGGCGCGCTCTCCATACTGTCCTCTTTGGCAGGGCGCCGCTTTCGGCGCTGGGCCTCGCGCTCGTCGCGTTGCTGTCGGGCAATGTCGGCGCGCGCTGATTGAATCGTACTCGGCTTGTAATCCGGGTACTCGGATTGCAGGCGAGCGAGCGTTCGGTCGGCTTCGTCGAGCCGCTCGAGACGTCGCTGTGCGAAAGCCTGAAGCTCCAGGGCGCGTGCCATGTCCTCGCCGTCCGCGTTTCCAGAGTTGATGATGTCGTCGGCACTGCGGACAACGCGCTCGTTGTCGCCGCTGCGGTACGCCTGCTCGACGTCCGCGATGGACGTGCCTGCAGTATCGTCCGAGTCGGCTCGTGATTCCTCCTCCGAGGGAGCTTCGGCGTCTGCGGCGCCGTACGCTGAGCCCGTGGAGCCGGAACTGGGCTTCGGTCTGGGCGCGGATCGCTCATCGCTCGCGTCATCGGCGAGTCCGAGGGTTCCGGCGATCGAACTGTTGTCATTCGCGGCTCGCCCGCGATCCGAATCCTCACTCTTCTTCCCCTCGGCCTTCGGCGAGTCGCGCGTTCCAAAGACCTGATTTGCGCTCGAATCGGAACCTTCGCCACCGAAGGGATCGAAGTCGTCCCCGCTGGTATCTAACTTCGGCGCGCTCTTCTTCGTGGGGCGTTGTTCGGGCTGCTTGTCGGCGCTCTTCTTCTTCCGAGGCGCAATCCGCGAGCGTCGCTGCGGCTCTTCTGCGTCCTTCATCTCGTCTATCTCGGCGCCTTCGAGCGGCTTTTCGGCCGCCGGTTCGGCACGGGAGTCGCGCTCGAACATCCCCTGCTCTTCTTGCTCGGCTGGTTCGGGCTCGGCCTGCGCGACTTCCTGTTCGTCGAGGCTGAGCGGCTCGCTCGTCTCTTCGGCTGCTTCCTTGAATTTCGCCTGCTGAGAGGTCGCGGCGCCGGTCGGCGCGCTCTCATCGGCCTGCATATTGAAAAGGTAGAACAGGAAGCCGGCGCCGAGTATCGCGCATGCAGCCAGGGCGAGTTGGGTGACCTGGTGGCTCGAGATCCGAGCCCATATGCCCTGCTCTCCATCTCCGGCAGGGACTCGCGGGGCGCGCTCCGACGCTTCAGCACGCTCGCGTGTTGTCTGTTCAGCGTGCTCGCGGGCGGCCGCCATGATGGAGTCGTGGACCGAATCGGACGGGCCCTCGGCCTCGGCCGACTCCCGAATCATTCCGAGCATCGATTCGAATTGCTCGAGATCTTCTCGAGCCTCGTCCGAATCCTCGACCTCTCGACGCACCGACGCACGTGTCTCGTCGTCGAGTTCGTCGTCGTAGAGCAAGTCTACGAGGTGGTCTTTTAGCTCTTCAGAAGACATTTCCGGTCCTCACGTCCCTGGAGTCGAACACCGTCGGGTGCTCATCAATCTAACCAGCGGACGCATCGATTCTTCCATCTTCGCGACTCGGAGAACCATTCTCCGGCCTGCGATATGGTTTAACGTCGTTTAGCGAAAAACGATCTGATTTTGTCTGGCCCGCCTCCCGAATCTCGATGAGAGCCTGGCGGTCGAGCCATGTCAGGTTCAGTCCTCCTGCTTGGTGACATGAGCGCGTTCTTCCTGGTCGAATGAGTGCTCGAGATAGTCGGCCAGGTGGCCCCGCAGGGTCTCCAGGGCATATCTCATGCGGCTCTTGACGGTTGGCACGGGGCAATCGACCGCATCTGCGATCTCGCGGTACTTCAAACCGGAGAATTCGCGCAAGACAAAGACCTCGCGCTGCTCCTCGGGGAGCGCATCGAGCGCTGTTTCGAGCTCTGCGCGAAACTGCGCGCGGTCGTACTGGACGGATGCCGACGATGCGTCGTTGTCGGCCATGCGCTCACCGAGGGTGCGCCCGTCGGGGTTTCCCGCATGTGGCTTGTCCATCGACACCTCCGTACCTCGAGTGTTGGCCTTTCGCGCCTTATCGATGCACAGGTTTCGGGCGATGGTGTAGATCCAGGTTGTGAATTTGGCGGATTGTTCGTAACGAGACGCGCTCTTGATCACCCGCAAGAATACCTCTTGCAGGATTTCTTCGGCCTGATCTTTTCGGCCGCAGCTGCGACGAATAAAGTGGAAGAGTGGCTTCTCGTGGCGTTTGACGAGGAAGTCGAACGCGTCGACGTGCCCGTCGGCATACAACTCCATCAACTCCTCATCGGAGTGTTCACTCAGCGGGACTGACTCCTCTGCTTCGGAGTCCGCCCCGCCCGCAGCGAACAAATTCTTGGCCATTGCCAGGAGCATGCTGCCTCGAGGGCGGCGAAATAAGAATTACGATTCGGAGAGCGACTCTTTGACGCGTTTGGCCAACTCACCCACGGTGATATCTTCGCCCCAGGCAGGAATCTCCTGCTTGCCGGACGTGAGGGCCTCTACAGAGTCAGACAATGACTTGGCTTGAAAGGTCCGAGCGCACTGTAGCGAGAGGACCTGGGCTGGCCAGCGATCGTTCTCGAGGCCGCGCTTGATAAGGGGGATGGCTTCCTCCTGAGGGACTTCGTTGTCCGCGAGTTCGGACTTGAACGCATTGCAGAAGATCTGGGTATCGCTCTTGAACTGGTCGCCTTCGCCTTCCTCACCCGTCGGGTACGAGTCCATCTCTATCGGCAGGGCGTAGGCCGCGTTGATGAAGCCGTCCTTGCCTCGCGATTCGAGCAGGCGCTGTGCGGCGACCCAGCGGAGCATGCCGCTGCGGTTTTTGACGAGGTCGGTGAAGAAGCGCGTGGACTTCGGGCCTTCGATGCGCAGGATGGCCTCCATCGACGCGTCGATGAGTCGATTCGAGGACTCGGAGTCTTTGACGGCCTTCTTCAGGTAGGGGACCACCGTCTCGTGGTCGTATGTGACGATGGCGCTGAGCAGAGCGTCGGGCACATTCGGGTGCTCGGCTTCAGCTCGCTCGCGCAGGATCTCACCGACCTTCTGGATGGCCTCCTCGTTCTCGCTCTTCTTGATCAACTCGGCGACGAAGCCGGGGCGGTGGGTCTGCTCGACCCAGGCGATGAGGCCCCCGATACCCTTGTCGCCGGCGCGAGGTGCGATCTGGCCGACCGTCGTCTTGCCGCGATCGTTGCGCACCTGCCAGTCCTCGGAGACCCATTCCCCCAGGATATTCTGGAGCTTGGTCTTGGCTTCGCCCTCGGCGTGTGGAACCAAGAAATAAGCAGCGTCCTTGGCCATGACCTGCTTGTAGGGCCCCTTGAGCTTGACTCCGCCCTGTTCGCGGTCTTCGTCCGTGATGTCGGGGAAGTCACCGGTCGCCCACATCTGCTCGACGGTGGGGACCGCTGCCGCGACCAACTCCTTTCGAGGTGCGGGCTCGATTTCCTCGAGCGCCATGCCGACCTGGTTGACCTCGCCCTCTTCGATGAGTACCTGGAGCGCTTTCTTGCGGACCGGCATCGGCTCATTTGGACTCTTGATCCACTCGAGCATCTTCTGCTCGCCATTTTTGGCGTTGCGCCACTTTTCGACGTCTTCGGGCGTTCGCTCGCAGCCCGTCAGGAGAGGAGCAGCCAGGATAAAGAGGGAGAGTAAAAGGACCAGGCTTCGCTTCATGAGCGGACTCACGGTGCTTTAGGTGTCTAAACTTTGCCAAATCTTCTGAGGCTCCCACCGGGAGCTGTATCGGGATAACGTTGCTTCATAATGTGCCACGCTCGAGTGGTGTCAAGCAACGGGCCGTCCGTGGTTTTCAACCAGAGCATTGGGTCGCGAGCGCTTCGTCGATGCAGATGCCGTCGCCGGAACCGCTGGGTACCACGCAGATCCGGCCATCGCGGCACGCTTGCGTCGAACAGTTGTCGGCGCAGCCGGCGCACAGGTTGCCGGTCGAGCCCTCGATGCACCGGAGTTCCCCGTCGCATCCACCACAGCTGGTCGCCTCCGCGTGACACCGGCCGTCGACGAAGCAAGCCTCCCCATCGGGGCAGTCGGCCTGGACGTCGCAGGGTGCGAAGCTCGCCGCGGGTTCACACCGGCCGCGGTTACAGAGCTGGTCGTCGTCGCAGTCTTCGTCAGAGCTGCATTCGTCGGGCGGAAGCGCCGAGCAGCGCCCGCTGTCGCAGAAGGGAGCGTCCGAGTCGCACTCCGTGTCGGATTCGCACTCCACACAACAGCCCAGCCGGGCGATGAGACCGCGCTCGGCGCAGTCGACATCGTCGGATTGGAGCTGGCAGAACAGACACACGTTGGTCTCGGTGCATGCCTCGCCGACCGAGATATCGCACTGTTCATTTTGCAGGCACTCGACACAGTTGCAGGTGAGCGGGTCGCGGAACCGGAGTTGGCCGGAGCAGGGCGTCTGGCCGGAGCAGTCAGGCAGGGACTCGCACCGCCCTGAAACGCAGCGTTCGTCGGACAGGCAGTCGGTGTCCCGCACACAGTCTCGCCGACATTGACCGGCGTCTCCGCAATACTCCCCGACGCCGCAGTCGGACTCCTCGCTGCAATTGGTTCGACACTCGCCGGTCGGCGGCCAGCAGGAGGTGCCCGCCGGGCAATCGAGGTCGTCGGCACAGATATTCGGCGGTGGCTGACATGTCTGCGGGGTTCCCCGGCAAACCTCGCCGTCATCGCAGTCAGCCCTGGTGCGGCAGCCGCCCTCGATACACTCGTTGTCCATGCACAGCGATCCGGCTTCGCAGTCGCCATCCTCGCCACATTCCGGCGACCGGCACTGCGTGTCGATGCAGACCAGCCCGTCGTCGCAGTCGTCGTGGGCGTTGCATGAGACGGGAAAGCAGTATCCGTCGTCGCACACCAGAGCTGCGTCGGGGGCACAATCGGCATTCGATTCACAGGTGTCGCCGAGCTCACCCGGTTCAGATGAGCAACTCATCAACAACAGCGAGAGGGCGGCGAGCGTGTACGTCCAAGCCAGCACGTCCCTCCAGCGACGCGGGGCATTGATGTGGGGGCGTCGGTTCAAAGGCGGCTATCAATACGCAGGAGCAGGAGTAGGTCGTCGTCGCGAACCTGAGTCGTGACCAGCTCCAGCGGTGCGCCAGGTTCGACCGGTAGCGGGAGCTGCAGTCGGTCCTCGAACAGGAGGATGATCAGCCGTCTGGCCCACTGTTTCAAGTCCCCGACCTGTGCGTCTTCGTGCCGCCACCGCGACGTTACCTCTGCGCTCTCGACTTCGATCGAGCCGATCTGGAGCTGCAGGGATCCCTGGCGCGAGAGGGCCGGCTGGAGGGCGAACTCGAAAGTGGTCGTCAGATGCAGGATGCGAACAGGGACGCCCTGGATTTCTGCGTAGATGTCGATGACGAATTTGTCCCAGCCGATCTCAATGACGTTGGTGCCGGGCACGTTCTCGACGGTGGGGAACTCCCCGAAGCTGATGACAGGTACCGCGAGTGATCCCGGCTTCAGTTCGCCGAGCCCGACCCGTTCGAGGTCGAGGTCGTCGGTCGATACGGCATCTTCGGATTCGTCCGATATCGAGCCATCCTCCAGGCCAATACACCCCAGGCCGGCACGAACGCCGTTTTGAGCGAGTGCTGACAGCGTTCGGATGGAGAGCGCGTACGCCGCATCCGCGTCGGTGGACTCCAGTACGCTCGCCGGGATCGGGGCCGGCGACCTCGCGTCGGCTGGATTCAGCGTCCCGGGCGGAGCACATCGCGCTCGAGAACTCTCGACCGCCATGTCGAAGTCGAGCGTGTAGCCGTTGGTGTTCAACCGCGAGGATTCGGGCGCCGGCTGGCTGAAGATCGTGAGAGTGCCTGCCCGAATGTCAAAAGGCGTGACGTGGCCGAGCTCGACGTCGTGGTCTAGCAGCCCGAGCTCCTGAGACGGTGAGATGTCCGCGATGCTCAGTGCGAATTTCGTGCTGGCGTCGTCCACATAGGTCAGAATGTCCGAGTCGAGCTCCCCGTTCAGGGCCGTGGACGTCTCGAGCGGTGGACAGGAGCCGATAAGTTCAGTCCGTCGCCGCGTAAATTCAACCGTGGGTGAACCCAGGGCGCTCAGCGCGGTCGGATCCTCGGCGTCCGGATCGACCTGTGACCGCGTATTGATCGGGACGCTCGCGTCCATGCGGTCGGCCTTGACGCGAACCCTGCAGATGCGTGTCCCGACGCCCTGCTCGATGCGCAACGGGACGACCGTCTCGAAGCCCTCGACCTCGGCTCGAAGGGTCGTGCGTTCGTTTTCGACGGCGATACTCCAGCTCGTGACGTCGATGCTGTCATCGAGCGGGCCGAGCGCCAGATACTCGAAGTCGGTGCTGACAACTCGCCGTTCGAATTCGAGCGGGACACCGTTGGCCCACCGAATCTCGTAGAGGGATTCGAGGCCCCCGGTCGTCAGTCGGCTGCGCGCGGCGGTGCTCTCCAGGATCGGTGACTGTGGAGATGTCGTGCCCTCCATGAACGTAACGTCATCGCAGGCGACATGAAGAGAGGCTACGAGGATCGTCAGCGCGATGTACAGGCGGCGCTTCATGGCAGATCCCCGTCCTCGATGATCTGCAGTCCGCTGGCCAGCCCGTCGGGCGTCGGGCTCAGCGTCTCGGAGCCGGCGACGAGACCGACGCTCGGGTCGAAGACTATCCGGCTGGAGAATCCATTCGGACTGTCCGCGTCGATGGTCTGTTGACCGAAGGAGGCGTCCTCATCGAGGCTCTCTGAGCGATGGGCTACTTTCAGGGTCGCGTCCGTGGCGTCCAGATAGGCTGCTCGAGGGCGATCTCTCTCGTCGAAGGTCAGCGTCGCGAATTGACCGACCAGATGCTTTCGTCGCTGGGAGAAGTCGCCGAGCTCGGAGCCGCGGTCGGCGATCTGAAATTCGAACTCTCCGTTTCGCTGGAACGCAAAGATCAGCCGCGAGCCGCTTACGTCGCGGTACACCATCGCCAGGCGTCCGGAGCTGTCGACCGCCAGGCTCGGGTGTCGACCCGTGATATTAGCTGTGGAGCCCATGGGATCCCCTGCGGTACCCTGGTCGACTGTCGACACCGCCCAGTCATCCTCGAGCCGGCGGGCGAGGCGCAGGTCGCCGCAGGCGCGGTCGTGGTAGCCTACCAGCAGGTCACTACCACGGACCACGAGATCCGGGTCGACGCCGAGGCCCTCCCGCGCGTCGAGCGCTGTTCCGTCCGGACAACTCGCCTGCTCGTCGCCCTCGTCGGCGCGTGTGTCGATGTCCTGGAGGCTCCACTGAGCTTCGGTATCGATCGAGATATGCCTCAGCGTGTCCGTACGTTCATCTCGGAACGCCAGGTGAATGACGCCCGAGTTGTCCAGGGTGACGTCGAAGTCGTGCGTGCCGACGTAGTCGAGGTTCGATGCTCCCTGGATCTGGACGGTGCTCCACCGATCTGGTTCTCCGTCGAGTCGGTGGGTGGCCAATCGGTAGCGGCCGTCCTCGGCGAGCCACCCGACCACCACGCGATCATCGGTGGAGTCCATCGCGAGCGATCTGTCTCCGACCTGCTGGAACTGCCTCAGGATATACATGCGCGGCTGGCCGTCGCTGAGCGAACCCACCAGCAGGTATCCGTTTCTGGGTTCGATGGCGCCGAGGAAGATGCGCCCTCCGGTTGCGGTCATGGCCAGGCCGCGTCCCGGGGCTTTACCCTCGTAGCGTTTGAGGCGAACCGGTACGCATTCGCCGGTGACTCGGTTGCAGACCTCCCCGCTATTGCAGGCCGGTTCACAGCGACCGTCGCCCGAGGGGTCACACCCGGCTAATACACCGCCGAGCAGGACCAGTACGACGACGGCCCGGCATAGCGCGCTGCCGGGCCGTCGGTATGGAGTGTGTATCGAGTCCATGGCTGTTACGGCGCCGAAGGAAACTCCGGCTCCGCGGTGGTCGGGTCGGCCTGGTTATTGATGACGTACTCGACAGCAAAGCTCGAGTCTGCGTCCGACTGAATTACGTCGATGTAGAGGCCGTGTGCTCCCGAGTAGGGATCGCCCGGTTCGGCGAGCGTGTCGACCGTCCAATCTCCGGAGGTCGAACGTGTCGCCACATGGAGTTTATGCCAGGTGGCATCCTGGAACAGCACCTGCACGGTGCCGTCGGACTTGACGCGCAGGTGCACGTCCTCACCGATGTCTGCCAGAATATAGCCGTCCGACGTGTCGCGCACGCCGCTGGCGACGGTCTCGACCCCGGATCCGCCGACTTGCTGGTAGACCAGCGCCTTCGCGTCCGTGTCCATATAGGCCAGGTGGATGTTGCCATCCGCGTCGACCATGCCCGAGGCGTACGGCCCGCTGCTACCGCCAAGGAAGCTAGGCTCGTCCCAGGTTCCCTCGGCGTACTTGCTCCAACCGACGACCTGCTGCCGGTTGTCGTGGAAGACCAGCAGCAGTCCATCGGAGGTCAGCGTCAAATCGTTAAACAGGCCGACCATATTCGGGTACTGAATCGGCGGGGCGACGTAGATCGGGTCGCACTGCGCGTTGCGGCACTCGAGCCCGTCTCCGCAGGTATCGGTGCAATCTCCGGTTTGCTGCACGCAGGTCGCATCTGAGAGGAAGCACTCCTGACCGGCGGCGCAGTCACTGCCGCATGGGTTTGCGGAGTCGTCCGCGAGAATCACCGTCGGCGACAGCGAGAGGTCGGCGAGCGCGTCGTCGACCTGGAAGCTGGCGTGGCGCATCTGGGTGACCCAGGCGTCCTCGGCGTTTTTGACTTCCTTGGCCGAGTAGACTGCATGCAGGGCACCGTCGCGAATGACCGCGTCGGTGAAGTAGCCGGTGTCTCCCTCCGCGTCGACTTCCTCGACCTCCCAGGTATATGCGTCGTCACCAGAGGTGCCGCGCGCATATTTGAGTGTGCCGTTGTCCTCGTCGCGGTAGAAGACATGCAGCGTGTCATTGCTGTCGACCGTGATGGCCGTGTGGGTACCGACGTCGGGGCCGTCGTCACCAACACCGCCACGGGGTCCGGTCAGCGAGCCTTCGATGTCGCCGTCTTCGGGCACGCCATCGACGAAGCTCCACTCGACGGTGCCGTCATCGGCCACCAGGCCAACCATCAGGTCGCCGTACGTCTTGTTGTAGACGCTGACCGCACTGACGTTGTCGTTTTGTGCCACGGAGGCGTACTGGCCGTGGTTTCCGAGCGGAAGCGGCGGCAGGGAGACGCATTCACAGGCGCCGCCCGTGACCTCACAGGTCGACGAGTCCGCCGTGCCCGTGCTGGTCGCCTCGGGCTTGAAGCCCGGGTCGCACATCTGGTCGGCGCAGGGGTCGGGGATGTCCTGGCACATGTCCGTGTCGTAGCAGCAGAACTGGCCTTCTTCACAACCAGCCTCGCAGAGCGTGCGGCATTCGCAGGTGCCGTCGCTGCATGTCGCCGCTTGTCCGTCGGGGCATGCGTCGCAGTCGTCGGCCGCCGAGCATTCGTCGACGTCCTGGCACATATTATCGATGCACTCCTGGCCCTCGGTGCAGGCAGGGTCGCAGGGGTCTCCTGGCTGCCATCCGTCGCCGGACTTGTCGTCGCTCTTGCAACCGGATGCGGCGAAGATGCCGAGGACCGCGATGAGCACGGTCGCATTTCGCGCGATCTTGCGGTTGCGACGCAGCACGGCGAGGCCGAGCGCGCCGAATAGCAACATCAGTCCGAACGGACCGACCGGCGAGGAGTCGCCGCCGGCCGAGCAACCGAACCTTCGGTCGTCCTGTGCGGGGCTATTTTCTTCGATCGGGTCAGCCATAGCGTTCGGGTCCCAGTCAATATTCTGTTCGTCCTCGGCTACATAGCCAGCGTCGTCGCGGACCTGTGCGACCAGGCGCAGGCGCTCCGGCGCACCGATCTCGGCGAGGTCGATGCTCGCCTCGGTGCTCCAGGCGGTCCAATCGGAGCCGCCCATGTCGTCGACGATGCGATAGCGATACTCGAGCTCGTCATCCACCACGTCGGTAGCCTCCAGCGACACGATAGCGCCGCTTCGCTCGATGCTGAAGTCGGGTTTCTGATAGTCGACCGGCACGGTGACCGACGCATATTCCGTCTCCACCGAGCCCGGTTCGCCTCGGTAGCGAGCGCGCACGTCGATGGTGTGGTGTCCCTGCAGCACGAGCGCCGGATCTTGAATCACGAGCTCTTCGCTGCGATGGAACAGGCTCCAGTTTCCGCCGTCGACGCGGTAGCTGAACTCGATGCCGCGCTCGACAGTGCCGACGTTGTCGATCGGCGTGGACCCGAAGACCTCGAGCGTGACCTTCGGGCGGGGGATGCCCGAGTCGGTCCACTCGCTGGTGTCGACCTTGCTGTCGACGATGTTGGTGTCGAGCGTGGCCATGAAGTTGGTCTGGCTGACCTCCACGAGGTCGGCGTACAGCGCGATCATGGTGTTGTTATCGACGCTGGTGATGTCATCCTGGTCGAGGCCAATCGCCAGCCCGAAGAATTCGGGGAGCTCGATCGGCTCGTTGAGCGAGCCGGCCAGTCCCGGAAGCGCCTGGCCGATGAGCGTCGGCACCAGGTCGACGAGCCGCTGAGGGTCTTCCTCGAGCAACTCGGTCTTGACCGGTCGAATATTCGTGACCGCGTTCTCGAGGTCGCCGAGCACCGGAATGATCGACCCCTGCCCGTCTGCGGCGAGTGCCACTGGAATCTCGAGGTCCGCCCGCAGCGAGAAGAGTCGCAGGAAGCGATCCTGCGAGTAGGCGTAAAAGTGGATGTCGAGGTCCTTCCAGTCGATGGTCATGAGCGGATCCTCGATGTCATACGAGTCGCCGCTTTCGGTGACGGTATTCGCGCCGAGGACGGCCTTCGGTGGCTTCTGCGGCACGAGCTTGAGGAAGAGCAGCGACTTCGGGTCGGTGATTTCTTTGAGGCTCGGCAGCAATAAGCCCAGCGTCTGCGGGCTTAGCTGGTCGATGTCCGCCCCGCTGACCTGCAGGCAGAGCGCGCCGCTGGCCCACGTCGACCACAGCATGTGCTCGACTGCGCGCTTGTGGAGACCGATTCCGACCATGAACGACTCTCCGCCGCTTCTCTGGTCGGTATAGATGGAGTCCGAGTCGGCGATGGCGTCGAACGACGGCCGGGCCGTCGGGTCGATCGGGATGCAGCGTGCGTCCTGCTCTTGCTGGAAACCCGTGCGCATCGCCAGGTTGAGGCCCGTGTCGACGTCGGCCTTGTCGCCGAGTCGAGCGAATGTGTGGACGCCGGCCTGCGGGTTCTCCGAGAAGTCACCGATGACCGATCCGAGCTTCAGATTGCCTTCGATACCGAAAGGCGTCGGGGCGCACGATTCGTCCTGGTACTGGCAGACCGGGATTCCAGCCTGCTCGCCGCAGGTGCTGTTGCCGGGACACGCCGGGTCCTGGTCGCCACAGGTTCGGCAGAGCTGCTCGGCTTCGACTTCGTTGATGATCGTCTCGAGCTGGCCGGCCAGCTGGTCGTTGATGGTGCCGTTGAGCAAGCCGCTGAAGAAATCGGCGATGCCGCAGTCGATTCCGCCACTGAGGTCGAAGTCGACATAGTCGGTGACCTCGCCCTCGATCTGGACGTCACCCAATTCGATGCGGGTGTCGTTGGTGGGCGAGTTCTGGTCGACCTTGAAGGTCACCGGGAGGACCGCAGGAATCTGGGCGGGCACGCTCGAGTCACCCGAGATCTTGTCGTAGAAGTGAGCCGTGCAGGTCGTCGTCCAGAGCTGATCGTATTCGAAGTACAACTCGTCGAGCTTGTCGCCGTTGGCGTTTTTGCCGCCCAGCCCTCCAATGGTGATACCCACGTCGAGTGTGTCGTCTGGGTTGGGCTCGATGTTGGACTCGGAGATCTCGAGGTCGAGCTGGCAGCCGGGGTTTCCGTTCGTGCAGGTGCGACCGTCGTTGCACAGCGCGGGGTTGCCCGAGTCGTCGGCCGGCAGGCAGAAGCTCAGCCCGCCGGGCTGGACCTGCTCGATGAGCGTCGGCACCTGGTCTCCCAGGAACTGGAGCCCCGAGTCGGTGACTCGAATCTGGCCGCCGAGCGGCACCGTCTTGTCGTAGTGCTCTTCGGGATAGTCCGCCGTCTCGAAGCCCTCGCAGTCGCATCCCTGATCAGCACAGGCCGACAGAGTGAGCGCGATCACAAAGAGGATAAATCTCGAGCTGATACGAAACGGCAGGCCCTGGGTCTGTTCCCTCGTCGCCATAACTCACTCCATCGTTCACTGCTTTTCGTTTTGCATCTCCGTCAAAAAGTCGGGCGACGACTTCCGGAGGTGCGCTACATAATAGGAGGGCGAACGATTCGACTCGATTCGCTCCTCGATAATTTCTTCTTCCAACCAGTCCTTGATGTCGCCGATCAACGGCGACGGCGCCAGACCGAGTTCATCCATCAAATCGTTGCCGATGCCGGACGGAAGCTCGGGGCGGAGCGTACCATCTTCTTCGAGTCGCTGGATGCGCCGCGCCAATTCGTCCACGCGGCGTGTTGCGTCGTCCAATTCCTCGTCCTCGGCCGTAATATTCGCGCGAGCCAGGGCCAGCATACTGTCGATGAATGGATCCATCGAAAGCGCCCACCGGCGCACGTCCGGTTCGGTCCAGGAAGCCTGGTAGCCGTCTGGGTAGTGCGGCGCGCGACCGTGATTGGCGATCAGAAACCTGACCTCCTTCGCGGTCTCGTTGTCGAGCCGAAATCGGCGCGCGATGCCATCGAAGAGCATGGCACCGTGTTTTTCATGCACCGGGAACGCGACTCGCTCATCTTCTGTGATCACGCGGGTCCAACGCTTGCCGATGTCGTGCAGGAGCGCTGCCCAACGCAGCTTCTTGGTTCTCGGCGCCTGCTCGACGACCTGCAGCGTGTGGTTCCACAAATCCTGGTGCGGTACCGCACTGGACGCGTGAAATCCTTTGAGTGATTCGATCTCTGGCAGAATCATGCCAAGAATTCGCACATCATGCAAAAAGCGCATCGCCTTCGATACGAAGGGGCCCTTCAAAAGCTTGGTCATTTCCTGCAGCCAGCGCTCGGCGCTGATGTCCAGGATGCCCGAAGCACGCTGGCTGGCGGCTTCTCGAAGGGATTCGGTCGGCTCGAAGCCCAGCTTGGACATGAATCGGCCAATGCGCAGGATCCGCAGCGGATCCTCGGCGAGCGTCTCGTAGGGATCCCCGATGACGCGGAGGATACCTTCTTCGAGATCGGACTTGCCGTCGTACGGATCGTGGAGGTCACCGCGGCCGTCGAGCGCCATCGAGTTGATCGAGAAATCGCGCCGGCCTAGATCCTGTTCGATCGTATCGCCGAATTCGACGGTCGGGTGGCGGCTACCTCGCCGATAGTATTCCTCGGAGCGATACGTCGTGATCTGGACGTCTTTGGGGTAACCCGGTCCCTCGCCGTATATAATGGCACCGACGGTGCCGAACTCCGCGCCGAGCTCGTAGAGTTGGAAGTCCGCGTCTCTGAGGATTTTGGCCGTGGTCTCGGGTCGGGCGTCCGTGCAGAAATCGAGGTCGTCGAGTTTTTCGACCGGCTCACCGAGTGCCCAGTCTCGAACGGCACCTCCCACCAGATACAGATCGTGATTGGCGTGTTCGAACGCGCGGAATAGCTTTTTTACGGAATCCGGATATTTCATCAAAAAACCTCGAAAAAGTCGTGCGGCGCCGAAAAATCGACGTCTGACGGTGCCAAGATACTGTGGGAAAGCGATCTTTGGGGCAAGCGTGACCCGAAATTAGCCAGAAAACCCGGCCAAATCCGGGTTTAATTCAATTTTTTGTGTAACTAAGATGGAGAGCGTGCATCTTAGTTATTGCTGGCGATGAGACCCCTCGCCTTCGGTTCCGTGCACCGAAGAACGAGGCCTCATCGCCAGCTTTTTTTTTGGATCGCAAACGCGGGGGGCTCCCGTCGCGCGGCGGGCTGAGGACGACGTTGGCTTCGTTGTCGTCGGTCGACGATACCTCCGGCATCGCCTCCCTCCGCCAGCCTTGCCAACCCCGCCCTCAGCCTCGCCGCGCTCGGTCCGCCCCCCGCGTTTGCGATCCGGTCCACCCTCAGCCTCGCCGCGCTCGGTCCGCCCCCCGCGTTTGCGATCCGGTCCGCCCTCAGCCTCGCCGCGCTCGGTCCGCGCCCCGCGTCCCCGATCCGATTGGGGAACCCGAAGTGGTTGGTCCCGCCGGATCGTGCGTCCGCCGCAGCCGTGGGGAAGCCGCCGCGACAACGGCGGCAGGGGCCAAGCGTGCGGTTCCTGAATCACGTGCGGTCAATTCCAAATCCCC
>JBNJFZ010000002.1:81745-83103 GCA_051747295.1 Myxococcota bacterium | reverse complement strand
ATCGTGCGTCCGCCGCAGCCGTGGGGAAGCCGCCGCGACAACGGCGGCAGGGGCCAAGCGTGCGGTTCCTGAATCACGTGCGGTCAATTCCAAATCCCCACCACATTTGCTAAGTTGCTGGCGTGACAACACCATCAAAATTTGAGCCCCAGAGACCCGACCAAATGAGGAGTGGACCATGATTGGTTACGAGCTGACCGAAGACCAGCAGATGTATAAGAAGACCGCGCGCGACTTCGCCGCGGATGTCATTCGACCGGCGGCCGAGCATCACGACGAGACCGGCGAATATCCCTGGGAGATCTTGAAGCAGGGGTGGGAGCTGGGGCTGATGAACGTGATGGTGCCGGCGGAGTACGGCGGGCTCGGACTGGGCGCGCTCGACTCCTGCATCATCTCCGAGGAGCTCGCCTGGGGCTGCACCGGCATCGGTACCGCGATGGAGGCGAACCAACTCGCGAGCGCCCCGGTCATCATGTACGGCACCGAAGAGCAGAAGAAAAAGTACCTCGGCATGCTCACCGAGGAGCTTCGCGACGACGGAAACCCGCATATGTGCGCCTATGGCGTGACCGAGCCGGGCGCGGGGAGTGACGTCAAGGCGATGAAGACCACCGCCAAAAAGGATGGCGACAAGTACATCCTCAACGGCAGCAAGATGTGGATTACCAACGGCGCCAAGGCCAGTTGGTACTTCGTGGTGGCCTACACCGATCAAGAGGCCGGCTATCGCGGAATGAGCGGCTTCATCGTCGACGCCGACACGCCCGGCATCGAAGTCGGCAAGAAAGAAGACAATATGGGCCAGCGCGCGAGCGACACGCGTGGGATCACGTTCGACGACGTCGAAGTCCCCGAAGAGAACCTGCTCGGCGGCAATGAAGGCGCTGGCTGGATGCAGGCGATGCACGCGTTCGACAAGTCGCGACCCCTGGTCGCCGCTGCGGCGGTCGGTCTGGCTCGCGCGGCCTTCGAGCACGCTCGCCGCTACTCGACCGAGCGCGTCACGATGGGTAAGCCCATCGCCAAGCACCAGGCCGTGGGCTTCAAGATCGCCGAGATGGCGATGAATATCGAAGCTGCTCGCCAGTTGGTCCACAAGTCCGCGTGGCTGCACGACCAGGGTGAGGCGAATACGAAGGAAGCTGCGATGGCGAAGGCTTTCGCCGCCGACCACGCCCAGCAAATCGCCACCGACGCCGTCCAGGTCTTCGGCGGCAACGGCTTCAACAAAGAATACCCCGTCGAGAAGCTCTACCGCGACGCAAAGATCTTCCAGATCTACGAAGGCACCAGCCAGATTCAGCGCCTTATCATCCAGCGCGAGATCTATAAGAACGTCTGAGTGTGAGTAGGGA
>JBNJFZ010000002.1:76240-81645 GCA_051747295.1 Myxococcota bacterium | reverse complement strand
GAGTAGGGGCTGGGGACTGGGTCGAGAGGCCCGGTCCCCGCGCGCTTTGTTTTGCATCTCGTTGTTTCCGTGGAGTTTTCGACGAGAGTGAATCTGAAGGTGTTGGCATCTGAGCGCCACGCCGGTACGATGCGGCAGTAGGGTTGACCGTCCCGAATGTACCGTTTCGTCGTTGTTCCCATGGACCGAAAGTTAAATCGCAATGCCGTCAAGAAAGTTGGCCTCGACGAGGCTGTGAGTGACGCGGAGTATTGGCGTTCTCGGCCACCCGCGGAGAGGCTCGAGACTGTCGAGGACATCCGACGCGAATACCACGGTTGGCCCGAGGACCCTCAACATGAAGATTTCCCCCGACTTCAGAGAGTTTATCGCGTCTGCGAACGCTCGTGACGTGCGATATCTCATCGTCGGTGGGTACGCAGTGGCGGCGCTCCGGTCGTGGGCAAATGTTCACATCGGCTGCGGTCACTTAGTAAAAGCTCCACCAGATCTACGAGGGGACCAGCCAGATTCAGCGCCTCATCATCCAGCGTGAGATCTATAAGAACGTCTGAGCGTGAGTAGTGAGTAGGGGCTGGGGACTGGGTCGAGAGGCCCGGTCCTTTTTTCTGTGGGTGGAGGATGTTGCACGATGAAACACCCTGAGAGGGAGGTTGAAACATCGTGTCCGGTAAGGCCCGCCCTGTGGCCGCGTGACCCCGGTTGGTTCGGTGGCGCGGAGCTTGCAGTTTAATCGGGGTGTGATACTCGCCGGAACCGGCTTGCTGAAATTTTACGAGAGGACGAAGACCATGTTCGAAAATATCCCGAATCTACTTTTTGCCGTTGCCGCCGTCGCTCTGGTTGGCTTCTTTGTCTTCAGCACCGTCGGCAACGCTTTTGGTGGGCCCAATGCCGAGGAGCAGGATCGGGTTCGCACCTTGCTCGCCGAGGGCGACGCCGAGTTGGTGGACGTGCGGACGCCGCGTGAATTTGCCGCCAACGGGCTGGACGGAGCCAAGAATATTCCGGTCCAACAACTGGATGGACGCCTCGACGAGCTGGGCGATAGAGACCAGCCGGTGGTGGTCTACTGCCGTAGCGGCAGTCGAAGCAGTCGGGCCGCTCAGATGCTCGAAAAGGCCGGCTTCGAGAAGGTCTACGACCTGGGATCGCTGGGGTCGGCCAAGAAGATCGTCGAGAGTGCGGAATAGGCGACGCCTCCAGCTTGCCCGGAAGTTCGGGTGACGTATAATTGTTGTCGGTTTGTGACGTCACGATCGAGGGAGTATACCATGCGAAGCAAGCTCACACTCAGAATGGACGAAGATTCCATCGAGCGCGCGAAGCGCTACGCGGCCGAACGAGGTATCTCCGTGTCCAAGCTGGTCGAAAATTTCTTCGAGGCGCTCGCATCCGACGGTGACGAGGCACAGATGTCGCCGCTGGTGAAGGACCTGTGGGGCACGCTCGAAGGGGCAGACGTCGACGAAGCGGACTATCGGGAACACCTCGAGGAGAAGCATTTGTGAAAGCGCTGGTCGATACGAACGTGTGGCTCGACGTGTTCCTGGTGCGCGAGCCGTTCGCAGACGCATCGGGCCGAGCTATAAGCCTCCGCGATGCGCCCGAGCACGGTTTATTCGTTGGCGCGACCACTGTGACCACGATCTTCTACCTTGTTGAGAAGGTCAGAGGGAGGAAGACAGCCCGTGCGAAAGTACGAGCGATGCTGGACCGAGCTGGGGTGGCGGGTGTCGACGGTGGAGTTCTCAGGCTGGCATTGGCTGGGGACTTTGAAGATTACGAGGACGCAGTCCTTCACGGTGCTGGGCAGGCGGCGAATCTAGACGCGATAATTACGCGCGATACCAGCGACTTCGACTCCGCCTCTCTCCGGATATATACGCCCGGGGAGTTCATCGCGTCGCAGTAAACAGTCAGCCCGAGTCCACGCACACGCGGATTTCGCGGTCGTCGAAGCTCGTCTCATCGTCGCAGGCATAGCCGTCACCGAGCTCGTCGAGGCACTCCTGCGTGGAGTCGCATGGAAAGAGGCAGACGCCGCCCTCGGTATCTGCGCACACAGTCTGGTTGGTACATTCGTCGTCGCTCTCGCATGAGAGCGTGCACATCCCACCGGGGAAACTCTCCAGGCAACGGTCCTTGCAGTCGGCATCCGCACTGCAGGCGCCTCCGACTTTTCGGTCGTGCGAGCAGCCTGGCATTAAGGCGGCGCAGGTCACACAGAGGAGTAGCAGGATGGGGAGCATCGTGTTGGACAGGTGCGTCCGTGAGCGGCTCTTCGCCGGTGCAGTCGAGTTCGGTGCGAGTGGCGTCATGACGTGGCTCTTTGGTTCGTGCTTTTAGTCGCGAAGTTGCTGTAGAGACTATGCGAATCCCTCGGAGAACTCCATCTTTTCGCGACATGTTTCCGTACTCGGACAGTGTACGTTTGGCTATGACGTAGCCTCCGGAAGGGCCTCCGCAGACTCCACGATTTCGGCGAAGGTCTGGGCAAAACGCGTGGCCGGAGCCCCGTCGACGATGTCGTGGTCGAAGTCCAGCGTCACATGCAAGATCTCGCGCGGCTCGACCTCTCCGTCGACAAAGCCAGGTTTGGTGGCGATGCCTCCGACCGTGATGCCCAGGCTGTGGGTTGGGAGAGCGAGCCCCCAGCCAGCCCCGGTTCCGAACATGCCGATCGAGGTGAGGACAGCCGTGCCCTTGAGCCTCTTCGTCCATGATGGGCTGCGGTCGACGACCTCGAGAAATAGACGCCTCAGAAAACTCGGCACTCGCGATATCGCTATCAGGCGGCTGACGTTCTTCTCGCTGGTAGGCCGCGTTTGAACCTCGCGTATCTCATCGTGGATCTCCCGCACCGTCTTTCGATTCGCCGCCCGCACGATGTGTCCGACCGGGAAGCGGTGCTCGTCGCGCTCGACCTCGATCATCGTGGAGATGTCGACGTCGTCGTAGATCACGAGCCGGCCGAGCCAATCACGACACGCGTGGACGCTCTTATGGGAGTCGACCGCGCGACCGGTGCAGGCCACGAGATAGGCCGTGAACGACAGTCGTTCCCCGGTTTGCTCTTTATATTCGCGAATCTTTTCGCGGGCATGTGTGACATCGATCTCGAGGAGGCCTCGGATGACCGGTCTGCCTTGGACGACATGGCCCACGTCGGTGACGAGTCGACGTGCCCTGGGAAAGGGCTTGATTTGATGCGGAGCCGAATGGGTCATCGAGTCCTCGCCGGTCGCGTTCGATACGGATGCAGATTGTTCCACGGAGACGGTGAGTCGCCAACCGTTGTCTTCGGTGTGGAATGCTCGCTAAGGTGGGGGCCAGTTGGAGCGCATCGGCACGAGTGAGGAAGACAATGGATGATGGGATGTTCGGCGAGCGCGCGTATCTCTACGATTTGATCTACGACTCGAAAGATTACGCGATGGAGTCACGTACGTTGCGAGGCGTGCTCGAGACTCGAGGTTTAGAAGAGGGCGCACGAGTGCTCGAGGCCGCGTGCGGCACTGGTGCGTATCTCGAGTATCTGCGCGAATGGTGTGAGGTATCGGGCTTCGATATCAGCCCGGACATGATCGACATCGCTGCGGATCGGGTTGAGGACGTGCGGCTGTTCGTGGCGGATATGCGTGACTTCGAGGTCGCGGAGCCGTTCGATGCTGTGGTCTGCCTGTTTTCCTCCATCGGCTACGTGCACGGCACGGATGGGCTCGCGGACGTATGTCGAAGCTTCGCGGATGCCCTGGGCCCGGGCGGCGTTGTCGTGATCGAGCCGTGGGTCGGCCCGGATGACCTCGAGGACGGAAACGTGTGGATGCAGACCTACGAGGATGAAGACATCAAGGTATGCCGCCAACTCATGCCGGCGCGTGATGATCGAGTTGCTGTCCTGGATTTTCACTGGCTCGTCGCCCGCAAGAGTGACGGCATCGATCACTTCACCGACCTTCACGAGCTCTACATGTACACCCACGAAGAATACGTGGATGCCCTCGAAGGCGCGCGGTTCGAGGTTGAGCACGATGACGAAGGGCTGACGGGGCGCGGCCTCTACATCGGTGTCCTGCAGGAGGGCTAGTACCTCGTAGTTCTTGCTGGCGACCGTCAAACGTGCTGGAATTGGCCCCGGAATCTCGAACGCAACACGACGAACCACCGAGTGATATGGGCGAGCCTTCAATCAGCGACCAGAACGGCCTCGATGTGCCGGATTGGGCCGTTTGGTTGGCCTGGGCGGTGCTGATTAGTTGCCTGGTCGCCGAGACCGTCCACCGCATCTTCTACGGCTACGTTCCCCGCGACCTGTCCGCCTACCTCGCCGCCGCCGACACGTTTATGGCGGGCGGAGACCCCTACACCGACGATATCTTCGACTCGACGCGCTACCAGGGCTACGTCTATGTCTATCCGCCGGGCACCCTGCCGCTCGTCGGCGTGCTCGATTATCTGAGCGCGGAGCTCGTCTCGACGTTGGATCTGTGGGCTCGCTCGGCGGTGTTGCTCGGTGCGCTGCACTGGTTGCGCCGCCGCTTTTCGGTGAGCGCGCCGATGAGCATACTGGTGTTTCTTGCGCTGCTCTACGAGCCGGTGTTGGTCGACTTCCGAGCCGGCAACCTGCCGACCTATTTGCTGGCGGCGTTTCTCGTTTGCGTGCACATGTCGCACACGCCCTGGCGAGCATGGCACGCGGCTGCCGGGATCGTGGCGGGGTTAGCGCTGGCGTTTAAGCCCATGTGGCTCGCTCCGGCGCTGCTCGTCTTGTTGCTGCGCCGTCGGTGGGGCGCACTCGGTTCGGCCCTGCTTGGGGCGTCGGTCATCGGCGGGTTGACCGTTGTGCATCTGGACTTCGTGCCGACCTGGCTTGCGCGCATCGAGCAGCTGACGATTCGCTACCGAAGCGCCGTGCTCCTCAACCTTCACCCCGTCCTTTGGGGAGCAGCGCTCACGGCGTGGTTGGCAGGCGCAGTCGCGCTGGTCCGCAAGTTGGGCCTGGATGACGATCGGCTCTGGTTGTGGCTCTGCATTTCCGTGGTGGTCTGGCTGCGTGCCGGCACGTATTCGTACGTGCTCTTCCTTCCCGTTTTCTTCTTCTGGTGGAGGCGCTTCGGCCTTCGCCGCGCTGCGCTCGCCTTCGTCGTCACCCTCGGCCCGCTCCCCTGGATGCTGCGTGCATTCGACCATTTCCAGACGTACGGATGGCTGCAGCTCGCCTGGGGGATCGCCGTCGGGGTGGTCTTATTCTGGCAACTCCACCGCGACGACGCTGAGCGCGACGACGCTGAGCGGGACGACGCTGAGCGGGACGACGCTGAGCGAGGCGAGGTCCCGCCGCGCTCAGGTGCCGTCATTTGACGGCGTCTGAAGCGGTTCTAAACGGCCCACCCCTCTTAGAA
>JBNJFZ010000002.1:52795-76140 GCA_051747295.1 Myxococcota bacterium | reverse complement strand
GATTCGGACTCTATGCGCTGCTAGCTGCTTTGCTGCTCCGCTCGCTACTCGCTGCTCGCCGTCGGCGGAGCTTCATCCTCTTCCGGCTCCTCGTCCTCGTCGGTTTCCCACATCTCCGGCGTGAAGAGCAGCATAAAGACCCCGGCCATGATCCAGACGTCCGCCACGTTGAAGATGCCCGTGCGCAGGCTTCCGATGCCGATGTTGAGGAAGTCGGTGACCCCGCCGTCGAACGTGATGCGGTCGATGAGGTTGCCGATTCCACCGCCGATGATGAGCGAGGAGGCGACGATGGCCATCGTGGATTTGACCGGGCCGCGGAACATCCATACGCCCAGTCCGACGAGGAACGCGCCGACCAGCACGGTGAAGATCAAGGTTCGTACGCCCGCTGGAAGCGAGGAACCCATGCCCAGGAACGCGCCGTAGTTCTCGGCGTAGGTCAACCGAAAGGTGTCACCGAGGTAAGAGAGCGTATCCATGCCCTGGAGTTTCTGGCGAGCCACGACCTTGGTCGCCTGGTCACAGCCGACGCTTCCGAACACGATGGCGGCGACGAGGGCGAGCTTGCTGAACTTCATATCAATCCTGAGGTGTCTGAGGCCGTGCGCAGGCAAAAACTCGGTGGATGCGCGACTTGTTCCGCGCGACTGTATCTACCAAGACGGGTAACGTCACGTTTAGCTTATGTGCAAAAGAGAAGCGCCCGGCGACTCGGACCATGCTCGAGGCGCAACTACCGCTCCGACATCACGATGCGCTGGTTTTCTCGCAGCTCGTCGATGTCGTAGTGCGTGCCGCGCCACTCCACGCCGCCGGTGCGATAGTAATGGCCGGCCGAGCGCGCGATGGTCCACAGCGCAATGAGTTGACCCACGGGTATCAGGAGTTGGGCGAGCAGAGGGCGGTTCCAGATCTTCGCAAAGAACACCGCGTGTACAAGTAGGCTCGCGAATGCGCTGCCGACGCTGGCCCAGGGCACCAACGCAGCGGCCGGCCACATCACGCCTGCAGCGATGCCTGCCAAAGGCCCCAGGACGAACGCGAGGCCGACTGCGATCAGGGCCGTCGCGCGCAGGTAGCTGAACTGACACATGACCGCGAACGAGTTCTTGCGCATCCCGCGGATCATCGCCCCCAGCGATGGGTACCATTCCAAGTCGAGGCAATTGGGGGCATACGCCGCACCGGTGCGGCCATCGACCTGATTGACCAGCAGGCCCACCCCGAAGTCGTCGGCGATCTCCATGCGGATGTGTTCGAACCCCAGGCCCTCGTCGATGGTCGCGGCGCGGACGAGGTTAAATGCGCCTATGCCCATGAAGGCATCGCTTTCGGGGTTTGCGACCTCGTCGAGCCGCGTGGACAGCATCATCAACAGACCAAAGGTCTCGTAGAGCGCGCTGCCCCAGAGCCCGCTTGTGTGCACGTCGGGAACCAGCGTGAGGTGGTCCATTCGGGCGTTGATGGCCGCGGCCAGCGCGCGTCGCAGCGCATCGGGCTTGAAGTGCACGTCCGCGTCGGTGAAGAGCAACCAGTCGCTGCTCGCCGCCTGCACCCCCTGGTGCAGCGCGTGGGTCTTCCCCAGCCATCCGTCGGGTAACTCCTCGATATGTATCGGTAAAATGCGCTCATCCTCGGCGGCGAGCCGGTCGATGATCTCGCCGGTCGCATCGTCGGAGCGGTCGTCGACCGCGATGATCTCGAGATACGGGTAGTCGACGTTCGAAAGTGAGCGCAGAGCGGGCTCGATGGTGTCGGCTTCGTTGCAGGCTGGCACGATCACGCTGAGCGTGGGCCAGTCGTCTGGCTCCGTGAGATCGAGGTCGTCCAGCTCCGGAAACGAGGCTCCGCCGCGGATCGACTTCGCGTACACGAGCACCCACCCGGTGGATGCCAGTACAACCCACCCCATGATAAACCAGAGCCACATGCGCTTGCTTCCAAGCTTGGAATTAACCGGTCAGCATCGCTTCGATGCCCGCCCGAATCATAGACACCGAGATCGCCGCCAGGAACAGCGACATCACCTTTCCGAAGGCCTTCGAGATGCCCGGATGCACGACTTTTGTGAAGACGTCCTGATAGTACAACAGGACTCCGGTCAGGGCGAGGTTAATGAGCAACCCGGCGAGGACGATGAACTTGCCGTGGATATCGGCCAGGGTCACGCACGCGGTCATCGTCGCGGGACCGACCAGCAGCGGAGTCCCGATCGGGACAATGCCGGCGTCGCTGCCGATCTCTTTCTGTTTGCGAGACTCGGTCGAGAACACCAGGTCGTGCACCGACAACACGAGCAGGATGAGCCCACCTCCCACGCGGAGATCGTCGACGGTGATCGACAGGAACCGAAACACCGCCTGGCCTCCGAGGATGATCAGGATGGCCAGCCCCAGCGCCGTCATCACGGCTTTTCTGGCGAGGTCGCGAGCCTCCTCGCGCGACTTACCCTCCACCATGCTCACGAATAGCGGCACGACGGTCAGCGGCGTCATTGCGACAAAGAGCGGGACGATTACTGCGAGTAGCGAGGACATAGCCAACATCGAAGCAGGATGTAGATTGACAGGGCGAAATACGAGAAGGTGACCATGAGAAGAAGCGCGGACTGAACCTGCATAAGAACCTCCGGGGTCGTTGTTCCGTCGACACCTAGACTGTAAGAACCGGTTGGTTCGCAGAGAACACCGTTCGTATTCAGCGCTCCTTTTCCTCATTGGAATGAATCAGACCGGAGGCTGTCATGGAGACGCTCAGGGCGATGGAAATGTTCGTGCAGACGGTAGAGCAGGGCAGCTTTGCGGCGGCAGGGCGGTCGCTCGGCGTCGGTGCTTCGGCGGTCAGCAAGCAGGTCGCCGGGCTCGAGGAGGAACTCGAGACGCGCTTGCTGCATCGTACAACCCGCAGTATCTCGTTGACCGACGAGGGCGAATACTACCTGCAGGAGTGCCGCGGCATTCTGCGCCGGGTCAATGTGGCCCGCGATACGGTCAGCGCGCTGGCCGACCAGACGCGCGGAAAGCTGCGCGTCTCCGCACCACCGACGCTCGGGCAACTATGGTTGAGTTCGGTCATCGGCGAGTTTCGCAAGGCGTACCCGTCGATCCGGGTGCAGGCGCTGCTCACCGACGAGGTGATCGACGTGGTCGACGATCAATACGACGTGGCAATCCGTGTCGGTGAGCTAGCCGATTCCTCCATGATCGGCCGGCGGCTCGCCGACAATCAGTACTGCGTTTGTGTGGCGCCGGAGTACCTCGATCGCGCCGGCACGCCAGGTTCTCCGGAAGAGCTCGTCGACTTCGACTGCATCACGTCGATTCGCTACGAGCCGCTTCGCCGTTGGGCATTCACCCAGAACGGATCGACGACAACCGTGGATGTCACTGGCTCTGTTTCGACGAACTCATATGCGTTGATGCTCAGCGCGGTGCTGGGCGGCGAGGGTATCGCTCGGTTGCCGTTGTACGCCGTGGCCGATCGCATTGAATCGGGCGCGCTGGTAACACTCTTCGACGGGGCCGTGCCCCCGAACGGAGGCATCTGGGCGCTCTATCCCAGCCGAAGGCTCTTGCCCAAGCGGACCGAGTCGTTCTTGGAGTTCGTCGGCGAGCGCGTCGCGGGATTGAGCGGATAATCAGGTAATATGAGAGGAGAGTATGCCAGAAGGACCGGAGATCAGAAGGGCGGCCGATGAGATTTCGAAGGCGATCGGCGGGCGGGAAGCCACGACCGTCTGGTTCGCGTTCGACGAGCTGACCGAGTACGAGGATGTGCTCGAGGGACGCCGGGTCGAGGCGATCGAGCCGCGCGGTAAGGCGATTTTGACGCGCTTCGAGGGTGGCTGGAATATCTACAGCCACAACCAGCTGTACGGAAAGTGGGTGATCTGCGGGGCGGATGAATCTCCCGACAATAGCCGCCAGCTTCGTGTCGAGGTCGCAAATAGCGACAGGCGTGCGCTCCTGTTCAGCGCCTCCGAGATCGAAGTGCTGCGCGATGAGGAGCTCGTCGACCAATCATACCTCGCCAAATTGGGACCCGATCCTCTCGCTGAAGATGTGACGGCAGAGGATATCCTCGCGCGATACAACGACGAGGCGTTTCACCGCCGGCAGCTCGCCACGCTTTTGCTCGACCAGGGATTCGTCGCCGGACTCGGGAATTATTTGCGCAGTGAGATTCTCTGGTATGCCGCCGTCCATCCGCGAAACCGGATCGGCCAGCTCGATGAGCAAACGCGTCGCACGCTCGCCGAGGCTACCTACGAGTTGACGCGACGCGCGTACGAGTACAAGGGCGTGACCAACGACCCCGAGCGTATCGAGAGCATGAAGAAGGATGGCGTGCCGTGGCGTGTGTATCGCTACTACGCATTCGGCCGCGACGACGAGTATTGCTACCGGTGCGACTCGAAGATCGTGCGTGAAGAGCACGGTGGGCGTCGCGTCTATCGCTGCGTGGAATGTCAGCAAAAGCGTTAACAATGCTTGCGTTTGCCCGCGACGATGGTCTGTTTCGCAAACGAATGTAACGCGAAGCAGCCGAGTCGAATCTCATCATTGCTAGCTCACGTCACTCGCAAACCCGGATAGATCGTGGCGAATTTCTTTTCACAACTATCGAGCCCCAGGACAGCGCTGATACAAGGGGCGAGTCGGGGGATTGGTCTGGAGTTGGTGCGTCAGCTCGTCGAGCAGCGAGGCTTCGATACCGTGATTGGCACGTCGCGCTTCCCCGAAAAGAGCGACGGCCTCCGGGCGCTCGAAGACGAGCACATCGAGCACGTACACAAGGTCGCGCTGGACGTCACGGACGAAGATTCGGTCCGCGATGCGCGAGGGGAGGTCGGAACCATCGTCGATTCGCTCGACCTGATCTTCAACGTGGCGGGAGTCCTCCACGATGAGTCCAGCGGCCTCACGCCCGAGAAGTCTTTGCGCGACGTCGATCCTTCGAGCTTCGCCCAGAGCTTCGCAGTCAATGCGACCGGGCCCATCCTCGTCGCGAAGTACTTCTCGGACCTGCTCCCGCGGAAGGAGCCTGCGGTGATCGCCAATATGTCGGCGCGCGTCGGGAGCATTGGCGACAATTATAAAGGGGGCTGGTACGCCTATCGCGCCTCGAAGGCCGCGCAGAACCAGCTCACGCGGACTCTGTCGATCGAGATCGGGCGGCGCCACAAAAAGAGCATTTGCGTGGCTCTGCACCCCGGCACGGTCGACACGCAATTGTCACAGCCCTTCCAGGACCGCGTGCCGGAGGACCAGCTGTTTTCGGTCGAGCGCGCCGCCGAGCAACTGCTCGACGTCATCGACGGGCTCGACGAGGACGACACCGGCCAGTTCTTTGACTGGGCCGGTGAACCCGTCGAGTGGTGACGCCTACTGCCGGAAGACGTAGACGTCGGTGGTCTCGAATATCGCACCATCGAGGTAGCGGCAGGCCAGCAGGTTCGAGCTATAGCGCTGACATTGTGAGACGGAGTACTGACTGCCGCTGATGAAGCTGTTTGCCGAGAAAACGCCGTTTGCGTTGATGCTGCCGTTGAGGTTTCCGGAGCCGCCCGAGACGAGGCTGAAGGTGCCGGTCGCGCTGGTTGCGCCGGCTGACTGCGTCACGTCGAGCGTGGCCACGTGTTCGGCCGCTGCGAACTCGAGCGTGCACGCATCCTGTTTCACCACAAACCACGCGCCCCGATAGAAACCCGCGTTGGGGTCTCGCGTCGTCCCCGAACCACGCACGATTTGCTGGCACGTCGGGCTACCGGCGCAGGTGTCTTCGGTGCAGACCTCGTCCGCGCCCGTGCAGTCGGCGTTCGTCTCGCAGGTTCCGGCCCCCGAGATGTAGCAGATGCGGTCCACACAGACTTCTCCTGCGTTGCACGTGGTCGATTCGCAGGGCTCGGGGCGGCAGCGGCCAGCCGAGCAGATATCTCCGGGGGTGGCGCAGTCGAATTCTGTGGCGCATGCTTCGACGCATTCACCGTCGGAACACTGCTGGTCCAGAGGGCAGAGGACGTTCTCGCAGGGGTCCGCGGCGCATCGAAGCGCGTCGTAGCAGGAGTCGCTGGGGTCGGAGCATGCCGTGGACGCGTCGCAGGTGTCGTAGCATGCCCCGCCGTAGCAGACCTGGTCGCCGGGGCACTGGACGCCATCGCAGGGGTCGGACGTGCAACCGATGACCTCGTAGCAAACGTCGCCCGGATCCGAACATGCTGTGGAGGCGTCGCAGGTCTCGTAGCAGGCCCCTGCGTAGCAGACCTGGTCGCCGGGGCACTGGACGCCGTCGCAGGCGGCCCCGGCACAGCGGAAGGCATCGTAGCAGGAGTCGCTGGGGTCGGAGCATGCCGTGGACGCGTCGCAGGTGTCGTAGCAGGCCCCTGCGTAGCAGACCTGGTCGCCGGGACACTGGACGCCGTCGCAGGCATTCTCGGCACAACGGGCATCGTCAAAGCAAGAATCCAGGCTCTCCGAGCACGCACCGGACGCATCGCATGCGTCGTAGCAGGCGCCGGCGTAGCAGACCTGGTCGCCGGGGCACTGGACGCCGTCGCAGGCGGCCCCGGCACAGCGGAAGGCATCGTAGCAGGAGTCGCTGGGGTCGGAGCATGCCGTGGACGCGTCGCAGGTGTCGTAGCAGGCCCCTGCGTAGCAGACCTGGTCGCCGGGACACTGGACGCCGTCGCAGGCATTCTCGGCACAACGGGCATCGTCAAAGCAAGAATCCAGGCTCTCCGAGCACGCACCGGACGCATCGCATGCGTCGTAGCAGGCGCCGGCGTAGCAGACCTGGTCGCCGGGACACTGGACACCCAGGCAGGGATTCTCGGCGCAGCGGAAGGAATCGTAGCAGGAGTCAGCGGGGTCGGAGCACGCCGTGGACGCGTCGCAGGTGTCGTAGCAGGCGCCGGCGTAGCAGACCTGGTCGCCGGGACACTGGACACCGGCACACGGGTCCGCCGCGCACCCCACGGCGCCATAACAAGACTCGCCCTCCGGGCAGTCTGCCGCATTGGAACATTTGTCCCGGCACACACCCAGGAAGCATACGTCTCCCAGCGCGCACCAGACGCCGTCGCAGGCATTCGGTCCACAGGCAGAGAGGTGGCAGCCCGTGTCGCTCCCGCCGCAACCCGCCTGGGAGCCGGCGCACGTGTTTTCACATTGATTGTTCACGCAGACTTGACCGTCCTGACAATTGCAGTCGGCGGTCACGCGCTGTGTAGAGAAGAGCGAAAAATGGACCGCGGCGCCGTAGGCCGCGCCGCCCTGTTCGTGGAACCAACCCGTGTAGAGCGGCGCCCAGCGCGAGACGTCTTCGGCGTAGGTGACCACGCGGGAATCCTGGAGCGTCGTGATCCGAATGACGACGCGTGCGTCGAAGGTCTGGCCTTCGGGAAAGAGTCGATACGCCGCGCCGTCGGCACCCGCCGGGGCGTCTTCGACCAATTCGATGGCGAAGGTCGTGTCCTCGCTGACCGCACCGGCCGGCACGATGAGCGTGACCTGGTCGTCGGCGCTGTCCAACTCGCCGCCGGCGGGCCCGATGACGGCCTCGGCCCGCACCTCGTCGCTCGTATCTGCGCCGTCGTCGGCATCGGCCTGCGTATCAGAGACGTCCTGCCCCGCATCCTCGCCGCCATTATTCGCAGGTGAGTCTTTGTCGCAGGCAGTCGCGACGAGGAGCGTGGAGACAAGGATCAACAGCGAGATCGAGATACGCATCAGATAGCTCATTTAGGTGGTCGAATGCGGTAAAATACCACGTTGCCTGCCCACTCACCACTGAATTGTCGCTTCGACGTCAACTCTGTTGCCGGCTGGACGTCGCCTGGCGCGTCGTCCACCATACTCGCATCCGAGGGCGCGCGGGCCCCGACCTCGACGCTACCTGGAGGCGCAGTATGACCGCAAAAATCGAAGCCCTATCTTTGCTGGAGCCTCCGGCGGAGTTGGTCGATCGCTATCCCGACTTCTTCGCAGACCACTGCGAGGACGGCGAATTCTTCAACCCGTGGACCGGCAAGACCAAACCGCCGTTTACCGACCTGCTCAAGTGGCAGTTCTCGAAGAATCCTCACAAGGAACAAAAGCGGCTCGAGGAACCCGTAGCGCCCACTCACGCGGGACTCGAGGAGTTTGAGGCGTCCGACGCAGCCGTCAAAATGCTGTGGCTCGGCCACGCGAGTTTCCTGGTGGAGGTCGACGGGCTGCGCTGCCTGATCGATCCGGTCTACGGCAAGGTCGGCGCGTTCGTGAAGCGGTTCTCCGAGGATCCGTACCCGCTCGATGACCTGCCCGACGTGCACGCCATCCTGGTCACACATGGCCACTACGACCACCTCGACACGCAAACCCTACGCCGCTGCGCCGAGATCTGGCCCGATGCGCACTTCCTGTCCCCGCTGGGCCAGGGGCGCTACTTCCCGGACGCATGCGGCGAGGTGCGCGAGTTGGATTGGTGGGACAGGCTCGAGGTTCGCGGCGTGTCGGTGACCCTGGTGCCGACCCAGCACTGGCATCGGCGCGGCCTCACCGACCACAATAAGGCACTATGGGGCGGGTGGGTGCTCGGCGACCGCGTCTTGCACGCCGGCGACTCCGGTTACTGCGAAGTGTTCTCGCTGCTCGGTGAGCTCTTCGATCTCGACATCGCGATATTGCCGGTCGGGGCGTACGAGCCGCGATGGTTCATGAAGCCGCAACACATGAACCCCGAGGAGGCGCTGCAGTCGTTCCATGAACTCGACGCCGATCACATGGTCGGCATGCACTGGGGGACGTACGATCTGACCGACGAGCCGCTCAACGAAGGAGCCCGACGGGCGCGCGAGCTAGCAGAGGACAGCGGCCTGGCTGACCGGGTGCACGTTCCGGCACCGGGCGAGTTTGTCACGCTTTGATAGAAACTCCGGTGCTGCCAGGCGGACGCGGCCATCCTGGCCGCACCCGCCTGGCAGCGCCCTGAAAGGACGCAGCACAGGACTGTTTTACGGAGCCGGCACCTCGTGCGGCCGCGCGAACGGCCCCTTCGCCGCCGGCATATCCAACTCCTCGAATAGCACCGCTGGTGCGGCGATGGACTGCAGATACCCTGCGGTTCCGGTCACGATGTAGTTCGTGATGTAGGACTGCTTTCCCCACCCCACGATGTGCTCGAGGTCTCGAATCAGCGGCATCTCGAGCGACAAGCCACGCACCAGCTCTTCGCTGCCGTCGGCGTTTACGCGCACCACCACGGTCGCGGGCATCCGATCCTTCGATTGGCGCGCCCATGAGTCCCCGGACGTGAGCGCGTCCTGCGTGACCCAGGGGTTGTCGAATTGCCGGACGATATAGCCGTGGTCGAGCCCTTCTCGTTTCGCTTCCTCGAGCAAGCGTGTCTTTAATTCTTCGGGCGTCTGGCCCCCTGTCGGTTGGATGATCAGGTTGCCGACCGTGCCCTCGACTCCCTGCCATCCGCCGCGACCGTGTCCATTGGACTGCGCGATCTTGTCGGAAGGTGTACGCGACATCAATAGCGTCTCGAGCATGCCGTCGTTGATGAGTTCGACTTTCTGGGCGGGTACACCCTCGTGGTCGATCTCGTAGCTGCCCATCAGCGGGATGTCGCCGAGCTTGTCCTTTGTCGGGTCGTCGACCACGTTGAATTCCTTCGGAAATACGCGGCGGTTCAAGCGGCTGCGCAGCGCGTTGTACTGCGAGCCGGAGTCGAAGTCGGTCGTGGGCGGTGGTGTGCCGGAGAGATCGTTGCCGAGCATGCGCCACATGATCTGGGTCGCCGCGTCTTCGGTGAAGACGACCGGGCCGGTGTAGGTGTCGACCTTCTCGGCTTTGCGCAGCTTCGCGATCAACTCGGCCGACGCTCTCGCCTCCGCGATGATGTCGTCGTGCGCCGGCAATGCTGAGAAGTCGCGCCGCACGTGGTCGAACATATGCTTGACCGGCATGCCGTCCTCGGCGAGCGCGCGCCCCCATGCCTCGATATAGGCGTGGGACGAGGGCTCGAAGACAAATGAGCCTTCGGTGTCGATGAAATACCGGTCGATATTGCGTGCCACTGCGTCGGCCTGTCCGGTCTCGAGCGCCTCGTGGTCGCCATATGCAGCCGACACACGCTCGACTAAATCGGCGCACTCGACGTCCTCGAGGACCGGCAACGATTGGTCGCCGACGAATTGCGTGCCCTCGCGCTTCGTGAAGCTCGGCACGTCCTCATCTTCTCCGTTGGCCTGAAGCGAGCTCGCCTCGGCGCGCTTCTTCTCCAGCGACTCGACCGCCGCTTTGTAGGCCGAGTCGGCCGTCAGCCACATGCTGCGGCGCAGCGCGTGGTAATCATCGCCCGAGGGCAACCGCGTCATGCCCGCACTGCTGAAGAACTGACTCTGAAATTGAGAGTTGCTGTTGTCCGACTCGTAGCTGCCGACCCGCACGTCGGCGCGCAGGAATCGGCGGTGGGTGCGATCTTCGGCCAGCAGCCCGCCGTTCTGGCCGGTACAGCTCACTGTTTTGACGTCGAAGACCGAGAATGACACGTAGTACGGCCTGGAGAAGTCCTCCAGCGCCAGCTCCGACTTCGTGCGCTCCATCTCGTCCTGCATCGCTTCGACGATGACGGAGTCACGTGGGTTGTCCGGGGTCGCGGCCATCGCGAGCGGGGCGAGCAAGATGCTGAGTATCAGGAATCCGCGGTTCATTGCGCACCTCCATTCTCGTCTGATTCGGTCTTCGGCTCGACGTCGTCCTCGTCGGGTTGGAGCGGGGGAGGACTCAGAATCGGCGGTCGCTCGGAGCCTTTGGGCGCCCGAGCCGTCTCGACGCGCCGCACCAGAAGGGAGGGGCTGACCGACGAGACCGGAACGTGCCCGGATTCGGCGCCGCACACGCCGTTGAAGACCTGTACGTCGTCCGCGGCGGCGGTGATCTCGGAGAGCACCGTCAACGGTGTACCCTCCAGCGTTACGCCCCGAATCAGCTCTTCGCGGCCGTCCGGATAGACCCGATAGACGACCAGCGGCAGGACCTTGAACGACTGGGGCAGGCCGCGTCCGGTGAGCGTGAATCCACCCTGGACGCGCTCGAAGCGCAGCCCGTACGGCGCATCCTGCGCCTCGACCTCGGCGATGAGCAACTCTTTGAGCTTCTCACGAGATACGGTCCTACTGGGGTGGACGACCAGGTTGCCCTGGCGCGAGACGACGTGCTTGCCCGGCTCGCGGCGGCCGTGGCCATTTGAGGAGTCGAACCCCTCGGCTGGCGTTCGCGACATCAAGAACCCCTTGAAGATGCCATTGTCCACGACCTCCGCGCGGCTGGCGGGAATCGCCTGGTCGTCCACCAAATAGTGTCCCATCAGGGGCGTCCCGGAGGCCTCGATGAGCCGCGGGTCGTCGTAGACGTCGAGAAACCGCGGCAAGACCTGCTTTCCGACCTTCTCGCCAAAGGTCTGCCCTTCGTCCTCATCGGCCAGGCGGTGTCCTTCGACACGGTGCCCGAGCGCCTCGTGGAAGAAGACGCCCGCTGCTTCGCCCTCGAGAATCGCCGGGCCGATGAACGGTTCGGATTTCGGTGCCTTCAGCAGTGCTCCCAGCTGCTTGGCGGTCTCCTCGATGCGCGGCGCGAGCTCCTCATTGCCCGGCAGACTGTCGAGCTCGTAGGCGTTCGCCGTGTCGTAGAGGTAGAGGTTCATGCCGTCCTCGACGCTCGTCGAGGCGAACCACGAGACGCGACCGACGTGGCGTACTTTGCGCACCAGGGATCCCTCCGAGTTGACCTGGTAGCGGGTCTCCACGCCCTCGTGGAAGGTCACGTTGCTGCGCTCGATGTAGTCGTATTGACTGAATATCTCCGAGAGCTCGCGCACCCGCTCTCGCCAGGCTTTATGGTCGGCCTGGTATTCGGGGAGCGGCTGGACATATTCGATCGGCTCGGCCTTCGTAAAGTCGGCGGACTGGTCCTCCTCGGGCGCCTTGAGGCCGTAGTTTGCCTGAACCTTGATGAAGCGTTCGACCGCCTCCTTGTAGTACTTGTCGGTCGTGCGCCAGAGCATCGTGCGCCACGCCGGTTCGTAGGTCAGCGGAAACGCCAGTCGTCCGGACTGGCTGTAGTCGCCAAACCACTCGCCGCGCAGCTCGCGGGTGTTGTCGAGCTCGTAGGAGCCCACGCGGACCACGGCATCGAGCGTGCGATCGTGTGACTCGTCGTCGTAGTCGATGGCACCGAAGGTAGCGGTGATCTCGCGCGCCTTCTGATCGGTGATCTGATACGACAGGTAGTAGGCCGGGTTGGCGGTATCGTCGAACATGGCCTTCGCCATGCGCTCCGTCTCGCTCTTCATCACATCCAGAAGCGCGTCGGGCTCGGCATCTGCTCGGGACTCGCCGAGAACCAACGACATGTCGACGCGCTCGCGGGCGGTTTGGTCGGGTTTCTCGGTGGGCTGGTCGGTGTCTGTGGTGTCCGGACCACCCGCGCAGCTCACAAGCAGCGCAGCGGCGAGGCCGGGCAACAGTCGCGATAAGTGCATGAGGCTCCTCGAAGTACGTCTTGGTTTGCCCGGGGCGTCTCGGCCCGAGCTCCACTTTGAATTTGGGATGCGTTTTACGGGGTCAGCGCAGCATATGCGCACGCCAGTGTCAACGTCGCGAGGCGGCTTGTCCATTCCGTGGGCCTCCCAGAGATGCGGCTCAGGTAGACTGCACGCGGATGGAGCGGTTTTCGTTCGTCGGGACGACACAGAAACTGCGGACGATCTGTTAGAGAGAGCGACGATGACAACGGGAACAAGATGGCTAACATGATCGTGCTCTCGCGACCTTCTAAACGCCCCACCCCTCTTAGAAACGCCGCAGGAGCCGATTTAGCAGGGCCGATTTAGAGGGTGGTTCGCAACAAAAAACCCCGGACGCCTTGGGGCGCCCGGGGCTCGCGGAACATCGCCTCGTCAAAGGCGATGTTGGGGGTTATTGGGCATTTGCGGAGCTGTAGTCCCAGACACCGATGCCATAAGAGGTGTTGCCGCCGGCCTCCGTGAAGCCACCGCCGGCAATCAGCCGGTAGCTATCGACCGCGAGTGCCTCCGGGATGTCGGCGACTCCCTCTGCGAGCGGCTGCCACTGGGTCCCATCCCACCAAGCCACTCTGTTGAGCGTCGTGCCGCCGTTTTCGGTGAACGTGCCGCCGACGAAGAAGCCGTTCTCCTTGGCGACGACCGCAGAGAGCGTCGCTTCGCTCGTGCCGAAGCTGTTGAGGCCGCCGTCGAAGGCCTTCCACGCGGTGCCGTCCCACATTGTGACCGAGTTGACGGTGTCCCCGCCGGCTTCGGCGAATTTTCCGACCACCAGCAAGTTGCCCTGATAGATGGTCATCTCGGAGACATAGCTGTTGTCACCGATGCCACCGCCGATCTGCTGCCACGCGCCGTTTTTGAACTCGGCGACCCGGTTGGCGGGCGAGCCGTTTCCGGTCTCGCCGAAGAATCCGCCGGCGTAGAGTTCGTCGTTGGGGCCGATTGCAAGCGACGTGACCTGGCCGTCGAATCCGCTGCCGACCGCCGACCACTGAGAGCCGTCCCACTTGGCGACGTTCTCGACCGAGACGCTGCCCGCCCGGGTGAAGTCTCCGCCCACATAGACGTTGTCGTTCGAGTCGATGGCGATGGCCCGAGCGCCGCTGTTGACGCCAGGGCCGAGGTTCGTCCAGCTCGAGCCGTCCCACTTGGCGATGTGGGCGACCGACGTGCTGCCGGCCCGGGTGAAGTTACCGACCGCATACAGGTTGCCCTGCGAGTCGAGCGCCATCGCCGAGACGTTGCCGTCGGTTCCGTCGCCGAGCTTGGTCCACGAGTTGTTCTCCAGCAACGCGATATTCGACGCGTCGGTCTCACCGGCGAAGTTGAAGTCTCCGCCGGCGTAGACCTTGCCGAAGCCGTCAGCGACCAGCGAGTTTACGACGCCCGGTACGCCGAGATACTCGAGCCCCGAGTCCAGGAGGCGCTCCCAGGTTCCCGGTGCGCTGGTGTCGTCCCAGCGAGCGATGTTGAGCGTGAACAGGTTGCCCACGCGAGAGAACCAGCCGCCGGTGAAGATTTTGCCTTCGTCGGCGACCATGTCGTAGATACCCGTCGCGCCCGCGCCGGAGATGCCGACCTCGTTGAACGCACCGCCGTCCATGGAGACCCAGCCCGAGCCATCCCACTTGACGATATTGACCGAGTTGACCCCTGCAGCCCCCGAGAAGTGCCCGCCGGCGTAGAACTCGCCGGTGTCGTCGCCGGGCTCCAACGAGCGGGCCTGCGTGACTTGACCTCCGTTGACACCGCCGGCGAAGCCGCTCCAACTGCTTCCATCCCACTTTGCGATGCCGATCTCGAAGCTGCCGGGCTGGCCGAGCGCGAACTGACCGCCGGCGATGATGTTGCCGTTGCCGTCACCGATGATGTCGAAGACCGTCGATGGGAGGCCGGCCCCCAGTGCGTTCCACTGGGCTCCGTCCCAGCAGGCCACGCGAGAAGCAGCCATGGCGCCGATATTCTCGAAGTCACCGGCCACGCAGATATCGCCGTCGATGACCTCGACTTCCTGGACCGCGCCGTCGAACTCGGCGTCCGTTCCGATCGAGCTCCAGTTGTTATTCACCCAGATGGCCAGATTCGGCGTGCCGCTGCCGTCGATGCCACCGAAGCTGCCCGCGATGATGAGTCGTCCGTCGGACAGTTCTTCGATGTCGTAGACATAACTATTTGGAGAACTCGAGGGATTATCGACGCCGGCCAGCGTCATCCAGCCGGTTCCGTCCCAGATCTCGACCGTGTTGCCTCCGCCGATGCCGATTCCGCCGCCGCCACCCTCGCCGCCGACCAACAGGTTGCCGTCAGAGGTGACTTCGAGAGCGTAGGGCGTGATACCCGGACCGGCCCCGAGCGCACTCCAGCCCGACCCGTCGTAGTAGGCGACCTCGGGTGCCGAAACTGCTCCGACACCCTCGAATGTCCCGCCGATGTAGTACTGATTGGTGCCAGCCTTCGCGACCGCATAGACTCGCGTCCCGGCTGCGCCGACCGCTCCCGGAGCCGAGTAGTTCTCGCTCCAGACGCCGCCGGTGGGATCCAGGTCGTCGACTGGAGGTTCGATGACGTCCGGTCCTGTGTCTGCGGTGTCGCCTCCGGTATCGCTGACGGCGTCGTCCTCTACGTCGGTACCGGCGTCGTCCGCACCTGTGTCGTCGCTGGCGTCGTCCGTGCCGGTATCGGTGCCGGTGTCCTCCGCGCCGGTGTCGGTGGCGGTATCGGTGCCGGTGTCGTCACCCGCGTCGTCCGCACCGGTGTCGTCATCGTTGACGTCACCCGCGTCGGCCGTCGTGTTGTTTTCATGATTCGATCCACCCGGGTCATCGTTGCAACCCAGCGTGTGTAGAGCCAGTAGCAGCGAGAGTGCCGCTATTGCGATTTGTCGAAGTCTCATGGTCGCTATCCCTGTTGGCAGTCCGTGTGATTTGCTCACAATCGGAGATTCATCGGTTCATGATCAGCGTGACGGAAGGCGATTACAATGCGAACTAACAATATGTAACAATTCGGCAGTGAGCAGTGTGAACTGCGTTCTTGGCCCCACACGTGTCGATCTGGGGCGGTTTTCTTCTTCTCTTGGCGATCCTGATGTCTCCCGACACACTCAAAATGTCTGCAGTTGCGGTCGTCTCGATCGAAGACGCCGACCAACTCTGGTCCCGCGCCTCGGATGCGATGGCTGCGGCGGCTGAGCATTTCGATGAACTCGGAGGATCGTTGCTGGAGCGCTTCGGTGGACGTCGTCGTCGCAGCCCCGGTGTGGACTTCCTGGTCGAGTTCGACGACTGCGCCGATGCCCTCGGGTGGAGCCTGCAATTGCAGCTGGAGTTGCTGGAGGTCGAATGGCCCGAGGACCTGCTCGAGGACCCCGCGGCTGCGGAAGTCGTGCGTGACGAGCGCGTCTTGTTTCGCGGCTTGCGAGTTGGGATTGGGGTTGACCTCGGGATCTTGCACTCACGCGTGAATGGCTTGTCGGGCGAAGCGCTCTCCCGGGGAGATGTCCTGGCGTCGGCGTGGGACGCTGCCGCTGCCGCTCGCCCGGGACACGTCGTGCTGAGTCCGGCGTGCGTAGACGCGGTGGCCGGCTCGGAGGTCGCGACGCGCTTCGTGTCGGCGGATGAATCGGGTCGCTGGCTCTGCGTGGTGCCCGCTCAACTGGAGCGTCGCGCGACGTGGAGACGGCGAGAGCGGGGCCCGAGAGATAATCTGCCGAGCTTCTCGGGTGAGTTCATTCGGCGCGCTCGAGAGTGGGAACAAGTGCGGCGAGGGGTCACAGATGTTCGCATGGCCCACCTTCACGGGGCCTCCGGGGCAGGAAAGACACGCCTGGCCGTCGAATTCGCGCTGGCATGGCTCGAGGGTCACCCCGATCGCGAGGCGTGGTTCTGCGATCTCGCCGACCTCGACCGTCTGTCGGATGCGCTGCTCGAAATCGCGCGCACGACCGGCGTACAGATCCCTCGATCGGAGTCGATCGGAGAGCTCGAGGCGCGGCTGATATCGGCCTGGTCGGCGCGCGGGGAGGTCATGTTGGTGCTCGATGACATCGGTGAACTCGTGCCCGAATTCGGCCACGCGGCCATGGGATGGACCGAGCAAGTCGCGACGTTGCGCCTGCTCAGCACCGCGAGGTCGCGTACTGACGGCGAGCCCGCTCAGGTCGAGGTAGACGCACTCGGGCGGGCGTCCGCGGTCGCGTTGCTCCGGGACCGGCTGATCAACGCAGCCGAGCCCGAACCTATCGAAGCCGATATGGCGGAGCTCAATCGCGCCGTCGAAGATTGTGGCCGCCTGCCCCTGGCGCTGGAGCTGTTTGCCGGGTCTGCTCGCCGCACACAGGCCGGTAGCCTCAGCGAAGGGGCGCCGGTGTCGCTGGGCTCAGAGGCCAGACTCGACCGTGCGCTATCTCGCAGCTGGGGGGCGCTGACGCCCGCCGAGCAGTCGGCGCTTCGGGCGTGCACCATCTTCGTGGGCAACTTCAGTGTGGACGCCGCGATTGCCGTGATCGAGTCGCTGAGAGGCGGGGGCGTCGCCGATGATATCCTGCAATCGCTCCGGCATCAGTCGCTGGTGCGCTCGGATGGCACTTCCCACGGCGTCAAGCGGTTGATCTTACTGGCACCGGTCCGCGAATTTATCGACAAGCGGGTCGAACCGGGTGATCGCGAAGAGGTCGCAAATGCTCACATGCGCCTGTTTGCATCATGGAGCCAGAAGCTCCTGGAGGGACTCGCACGCGGCGAGGAGCCGATGTGGATCGGGCGTGCGCGAGATGAGCTCGGTAATTTGTTTCGAGCTGCCGACCGGGCACACATCGAGAGCCCGGCGGACGCCGTCGATATCATGGAAGCTCTGGCCGCACTCGATAAGCGCATCGGTTCGCTGGGGGGATTCCTGGAGCGAACCGAAGAACTCGTAAAGGCCGTTCGCGGCACCGACGACGAGGCTCTGCTGTTCCGGGCTCTGAAGGTTCGAGCCGACACTTACCTCTGGGCGGGGAAGTACGATCTCGCGGAGGCCGACTTTCGCCGGATGCTCGAGCTGGCAGAGGGTAGTGGCGATGAGACGGATGTCGCTTACGCCGAGAGCGGCCTCGGCTTCACGATCGGTACGCTCGGGCACGAAGGACAGGCCTTGCCGCTGGTGCGAGGCGCCATCGACGCGTATGCCGATGATACGTCGTACGACGCGATCACCGTGCTGACCAACGCGGCGATCATGGTGCGCCATCGAAACGAGATCGAAGAGACGCTCGATTACCTGCACCGTGCGCTCTCGCGTGCACGCCAGCGTGGCAGTATCTTCGGGCAGGCGTCGGTGTTGATGTTGATGGGATCTACGTTGCTCTACGACGAGCAATACCATGAGGCAATTCGTTACCTCGAGGAAGCCGACGAGCTCTTCGAGCGCATCGATGATCGACGTGGGCAGGTCGTGGTCTATCACGAGCTGGGGCATTGCTATGACGCGATCGGCGACGTCGAGATGTGCGACCGATGCTATCAGCGGGCCATGGGGTTGGCCGCTGCGGTGGGTGACCGCGAGTATGTAGCGATCTCCTGGCTCGGACGCGGTCGAGCACGCTTTCGTCGCGGCGAGTTCGCTGAGGCGGAGTCGGACCTGCTCGAGGCGTCGATCATGCTCGGCGATGACAGCCAGGTCCACCTGAAGCTCGGAGCGCTGCTGACCCTGGCGGCGACATACGGTGCGTTGGAGCGCTTGCCCGAGGCGATCAACTACTTCGATCGCGTCGAGACGGTCTTCGAGGAGACCGATGTCACCCGTGAGCGCCCCACATACGAGGTCTTATACGGCTTCCTCGAATATGCCCGCGCCCGAAAGGCCCTGCGGTCGGGTGACGAAGATGCGGCGCGGGAATTTACCGAGTCCGCCTGGCGCCGCGCAAAACTCGATTCTCCGGCCGTCGGGGAGCATACGCCCGCTGCCGAGCGGGCAGTCTCGAGGCTCGAGTCGTTCCTGGATGAGAAGACGGACGCCGGCGAACTTCCCCTGCTGGATCGCGAAGGGGAGACGACGCTGCGCGTCGACCGCGACCTGTCCTGGTTTCAAATCGGTGACGGGGAACGCGTGGATATCCGACGCCGCGGCGCTGCCCGGCGCATCCTCGGTGCGTTGGTGGGCAGACGGCTGGAAGCCCCCGGAGAGGCGATCAGCACCCAGGAATTGGTCGACGTCGGCTGGCCCGACGAAGTCCTGGTACCGGACTCTGGAGCTCGCCGCATTTACATGACGATCTCGAGGATGCGGGACCTGGGCCTCGAAGACGTGATCGAGACGATCGATCAGGGCTATCGAATCGATCGCGAATTTCGTGTTGCATGGGTTGAATAGCTGATCGCGCCCGCTTAAGTCCGGGCGAGCAGGATCTGTGTGGCGACCTCGCCTTCGATGAAGTCATCGATGCCGACGGAGGTCTCCTGAGCCAGCGCGGCGCAACCCCAGGCACCCGAAGCAACCGCGGCGATCCGAGCGTCGCTCTCGATCTCGGTTTTGGCGATATCGGCGCCCGGCGCGAGCGATTGGACTCGCCACGGCTCGACCAGATCTCCATCTGCATTCGTCATCGCATTGGTGACCCATCCGACTCGCCCGTCGATGACAAACAGGTCGTCCGGCGGGACCTCCGTCTCGACGAATGTGTGCTCGCCGTCATGAAATAGGTGAATCCCGTTGCTGCCTCCTGCTGCAACCCAGTCGTCCGTGCGCGTCATCCATCGAAGGACCAGCTTCTCTTCGGTCAGGACCGATTCCGTCTGCTCGCCTTCGAGTGGGTAGAAGTGCATGACCCAGCCCCGCGCGTCGTGCTGGAGTGACCAGACGCCGTCGCCTTCGACATGCATGCGCTGGAGCGCCACATGGGTCGGATCATCCAGGTTGATGATTTGAGCAAAGTCGCCGAGGTCGTCGTCGAAGACTGCGACTCCCATCTGCCTGGGTTGGGTGCGGCCGAGGTAGTACAGCCTGTCTCCCGCACACTTTAGATCGCCTTCAGCGGCCGTCTCGAACTCGGCGATGGGCTCGACGACGCCGTCGGCACCCACGCTCACGAGGCTCTGGCGGTCGATGCCCCACAGATACGCGCTGCCGTCGCATGTAGCCAGACTACCGGATGGAGGCAGGTCATCGGCCCAAACCTGCTGCCCACCCGAGTCGATACTCAGAGTATGGAGTGTGGTGCGACGTCGCTCGCGTCCCATCGAGTCGACGATGGGTTCGGTGTCATTCTGGCGCGACAGCCAGTACAGGCGCTCTCCGTCCGAGCAAAAGGCAGAGGTAGCGTGTTCGACATCGATTTGTTGGACGTCGGTCATAATTTTACCGTGGCTTCAGAAGCATCGACCTACCATGGAGAGATGGACACCGCGATGTGCTCATCAAGCCTCGCCTGTCGAGCAACTCGCCATCTTGGGGGGCAGCGAGAGGTATTTACCCTCTCGTGCGGGGTTTCTAAGAGGGGTGGGCCGTTTAGAGCAGCCCCAGACGCCGATTGTGCGAGGCGGGCGCGCAAGAAAGGCCCCTCAGCGCATTTCTAAGAGGGGTGGGCCGTTTAGAGCGCCGTCAGACGCCGGTTTTCAGCGTCGCTGAGAGTCAGCGTCCGGCGCCCCTTTTTTGAGTGCGCTCCGGGCTATTGCTCACAGTGATCTAAGCCGCTGTAAACATCCGTGCCGCTCGCGTTGGCGAAGCACTCATTGGTGTAGATCTGGCCGTCGCAGGCGCAAACCTCATCGATGTATTCCGGGCAGGCCTCCGGGCGATCGCGACACACGCCGGCGCCATCGTCGAAGCCGCAACCGTCATCGGGGAAGTCGCAGTACATGTCGTCCGGGCATTCGATCCCGCCGAATCCACCGCATCGCGCGTCGGAACCACATTTGACGTTGTCCTCCTGGCAGGAGCGCTGGCTCTCATAGAGCGCGTCGCAGTCCGCGCCACGGCACTCGCAGCCACTGATCGCCTGGCAACCGCTCTCGCTTCCGGTCCACGCCCAGCCCAGCACGGCGTCGCACGGGCCTACGCCGCGCGCATCCTGGGCGGCACAGTCTGGCTCGAGGCACGCCGAGCGGTCGTTCTCGCAGGCCTCCACCGAGTCATAGGTTTTGTCACAATCCGAGCCGACGCAGCTGCACCCGCTGATCGAGACACATGACTCTCCGTTCCATATGACCCCAACGACGGCCGCGCATGCACCTTCGCCGCGGGCATCCTGAGGCGCACACGGGTCGGTCGACCCCTCCACACAACCGCAGCCGCAAACTTCGTCGGAGTATATCTCGTCACCGTCCTCGCAGCCGTAGTCGATGAGCATGCAGCTCTCTGTGTCCCATGGCCCGGCCGTGAACTCCGACTTGTCCGGGCAATTCGCGCAGTCTGGATCCCGGTCGGGGCAGTTCCAGTCGCACATCTGGTCTTCCGCGCCGCACGTACTGGTATCCCCGGAGGTATCCGGGTCTGTCGCGTCGGTCGTGTCTGGGTCTGTCGAGTCGGTCGTGTCTGGGTCGGAGGTGTCGTCGCTGACGTCAGCGGCGGCATCGTTGCCACCGCCGTCTTCGCCGACATCCCACGTGCCCTCGGGGTTGTCTTCGGTGCAGCCTGTGGCGAAGATGAGAGTCGCGCTCAAAACCAGCAGGTAGACATGTCGCATCGCAATCACTCCATACGTTCGAGAGAATTCACCGTCGAAGTGTGCATGTCCCATTCCACCGATGAACGTCACCGTGAGCGCGTTGCGCGCTGGTTCGGTACCGAATCACGTCAGGAATTTGAGTTCATCGCGGGCAGACCGTCAGATTTCTAATCGCCAATGCCTACTCGGCCGCGGCTTCTGTCGAAGTAACGTCGGTCTCCAGACGCTCGATCTGCGCCGGTGCGCGCTGGTTCCTCAGGCATCGACCCAGCTTCACCTCCCCGACGATATCCGTGAACTCGCCGTCTTCAAAAACGACGTGGCCGCTTTTGACGACGATTGGAACGACGCCCTCGGAGCGGTTGACGAGCTGGTGATGCTCGAATTTGTCGCGGTAGATACTCTGGATATTCTCTTCTGGTTCGTACGCGCGAAGCGCTTTCGGGTCCACCAGGGTGATGTCCGCTTCTGAGTCGAGCTCGATGTGACCGACGTCGAGTCCGAAGAACTCAGCGGGCTCACGCGTGAGCCGCCGAACGGTATAGGCCACGTCCGCGTCGCCGCCGGTTTGCGCCATTTGAAGCGCCCTGAGGTTCACGTCGTAGAACGCCATATTTGTCAGGTGTGCGCCGCTATCGCTAAATCCCGGTAGAAGGTTCGGGGCCATCGTCAGCTTACGCCGTGCATCGGGATCGACGTTGGCGGCGTACGTATACCAGTATAGATCCGTGTCGTACTCCCTCAGCAGGTGCAGGAAGAAGTCGGCGTCGTCCGACAGCGGATCCGGGAAGGAAGCCAGCGCCTCGCGCTCGGTATCGCCGCGCGCGACGTCCTTACCTTCCTGAAAGCGCAGCACGCGCTCGTAGATCTCTTGCATGGATTCGCCGGCCCACGCGTCGACAGGGCACGACTCGATATGCATATCGTTGAGATCGCGCGTGAGCGTGTGGTCCTCGAGTCGCAACCATCGCTTGATGCGCGACAGCCCCCAACCACGCTTGCCTTCGAACCACATGTCGCGAAACATCTGTCGCCATTCTGGATCGTCGAGGACCTCCGTACGGGCCTCGCGGTCCTCCAGATCCGGTTCATTCAGCGCCCGCAACTCCGGCACTTCCTCGGCGAGCGGCGTGATCGCCCCTTCGCTCCAGACTTTAAACGGCGCCGCCAGGGATTGAAGCCGGAAGTTTCCCTTCACCAACCAGGAGTTCATCAGCCAGGTCAGAACTCGCCCCATAAATCCGAGAGCGCGGTTCGTGACGATGTCCATCGCGGCCACAGCGGTGATGCGCAGCGCTTTTCCGTACAGGCGGCTGCTGGTCAGTAGAAAATTTCGCAGGATTTGTGGCGGGTTGTCCTTCGGCGGGGTCGCTTGCCACACGCCGTCGTACTCTCGCACGATGTGGGTGAGCTGCTTGAGCTCGCCGTAGCTGCCGAATTGGGTCGGGATCTTACTCTTGCGGTTGGGGTCGTTGGCCAGGTAGTGAAACGGGAGTGCGTCGGTCGAAAAGCCGACATATCCCTGCTTCATACCGTCCTCGAGTAGCTCGCACATGTGGTCGAGTTCGGCGTCGGTCGGTTCTCTACTGATGCTGTCCTGCAACCCCATTGCCTCGATGCGAAGCATCGAATGGGGCATCAACGGGACGACGTTCATGCCCAGCGGCAACTCGTCCAGGTGCTTCAGATAATCCGCAGAATTATCCCAGTCCTCGGCGAGATCGGCCGCTTTGCGGAGCACGTGCTTGGGCATATTTTCCACACGCGCGAAGCAGTCGACGATCGGATCGGCGCCATCCTGGCGTTGCGCCCCGAACGCGAGTCCCAAACTGCAGTTGCTCATGACCGCCGTGGTCGTTCCATGTCGCAGCGATTCGGGTAGCGCGGGATCGAGCTCGACCTCCAGATCGTAGTGGGTGTGGATATCGAGCAGGCCGGGCATCAACCACTTGCCCTCCGCATCGATGACCCGGTCGACGTCCTCGCCGCTCAAATCCGGGCCGCGCGCTACGACTTTGCCGTTCGCGACGGCGAGGTCTCCGATCTCGGGCGCGTTGCCCGTGCCGTCGAAAATCTTCGCGTTTTTAAATAGTAGATCCCATTTTGCCACGGTGACGTCCTCCGGAAG
>JBNJFZ010000002.1:17620-52695 GCA_051747295.1 Myxococcota bacterium | reverse complement strand
TCGGGATGATTGTGCGTACCCGCGCTGTTGCTGATATAGTAGCGGTCCGGCCCGGCCGGACCAGGGAACCGCTCAATCCAGCTGCGCTGCCCCAGGGCGCCGCGCAGCGAACACGCATGGGTGATGATGATGGTACGCGCAGACTTCGCCAAGATCTTGGCCGCCACGCTCGGGGCTTGCTTCTTCTACGGTGGCCTCGCCGAAGTCCATCGGCCCTCTGATCCGCACCCCGGCCTCGAGGACGACGAACTCAAGCAGGCGCTGCGAGAGGATCGGAGCCACAAGCAGCTCTCGTACTACAAGGCACGCAAGCACCTGTTCTCCGATGTCGACGGGGATGGACGGCGCGCCGAGGGCCGCTACACTGGCGAGAAGATCGAGTATTTCTCACAGCCGCTGCCCAATACCGGCAATATGGAACACGCCTGGTCGATAACACGGCTGCCGGCCCGGGCTCGAACCGACCTCCATCACGTATTTCCAGTCATCCCTGAGGCCAAGGTCGCACGTCTCAACCTCCACTACGGCAACGTGCGAGTGCCGGTCTGGGAGCGCGGTGGTTCGCGCTCGGGGCCCGGCTCCAGAGTCAAGCCGGTGTTCGAGGTCCGCGCAGAGCATCGCGGTGACGTCGCGCGGGCGATGTTCTACGTCTCGACGATGTATGAGATGGATATCCCGGCCGAAGAAGAGGATGTACTGCGCGAGTGGCACCGAGAGGACTCGGTCGACAAAGCCGAGCGCGAGCGCAATGAGAAGGTCCAGAAACTACAAAAATCGCGTAATCCGTTTATCGACCATCCAGGCCTGACCAAACGAATCAGCGATTTCTGAGTCCATCCTCCGGGGCGCGCACGAGGTGCGCGCCGAGCGAGGTGGGTCACGTCCCGAAGAGCACGCGATCTTTGTAGCTTCGATACTGGTCGCTCTGCTTGACGATCTCCATGATCTCTTCGTAATTCGCGGCGGTCAGTCGCTTCTGCAGCTCTTTTTTGATCTTGCCGCCTTCCACTGCACCTGCGACCGCGAAATACTCGGCCATCGCCTCTGCCGCAGCTTCGATACCGTCGTCATCGAGGGCATCTTCGACATCGTCGGCGGCCTCGCCGACAGGCGGGGCGGGGCCGAGGTCGACCGGCTCGGGCTTCTTTTCTTCGACCACCGGCTCGGGTTCCACGGGCTCAGGCTTCGGCTTTACCTCACCGACTGGCTCACTCTTGGCTTCGATTTCTGTCGGAGGAGCTGCCGGTGCTGCACCTCCTTCTGGTGCACCAATGCCTCGGTCCAGCAATTCAATCGCCATCTCAGAGAAGCTCTTTCCCTGCTCCTCGGCGAGTTCCTTGACTCGCTCGATGGTCTCTGCTCCTTGTTTATCCCGAGTTCTTACGACGAGTTGCGCCTTGTACGCCATCTTTTTCTCCCACTGGTAAATTCAGCCATCCGGGCAGCCGGTACCCGAGCGGCCAGCATAAATTACATTGAAGCGCTGCGGGATCAACCGCCTACTGAAATTCTTACGTGATCGACGCCGCGGTCGACGCCGCGAGATGTACTCGCTCCGGCGGACTCGGCGAACAGGCGCTACTTCATCGAGGTCTTCGACGCGGGCGTCGATCACGCCCGTACTCAGCTGCGCGCTTTCTGGTTGAGGTCGTCGATCATCACGTCCCAGTCGACCTCGAAGAGATCGTCGGAGACGCTCAGGTCGATGACCAGACCTTCGCGCTGCTCGACCAGCTGCGTCGGGGGCTGCTCGGTCACATCGAGCGTGTCTTCCATGCGCGCGATACCAACCTCGAGCGGCAATGTACCCGATATACCGAGCCCATCTTCCGGAACACGCGCGAGCTCGGCCGGGCTGACATCGAACAACTTACCCTCGAACGTCCATTGATCCAACGTCCGATATAGTCGATCGCCATCGGCGAGCTGTGTGTCCAACCATTGTGCGACATCCCCGATCTCTCCGGGGTTGTCTCGGACGAATTGATTCGAGAGCCGTAGCTCCAGATCTGAGAAACGTCCGTTCGTGGCCAACGAGATCTCCGCATCGTCCCCATGGAACGTCACGCGGTCAATCCGAATGCCAAAATCGTTCGACGTCGTGATGAGATCGGCGTCCTCGATGACGCCTTCGACGAACCGCGGTTCGTCCAAGTCGGCCGCTTCGAGCGCCGGGTACGGACCCGCGTCGGCCTGTGCTGGTGAAAATGAAGCCGAGAGTGCGCTGACGATAAGATACAGGAATTGTACTTGAGGCTGCATAAATTCTCTCCACAAAGTGGCCCGTTCTCTCGTCGCATCGAATGCGTGATGACGAGAAAGGCCAGTGATATCATGATCATACGTCGTGCATTGGGCGCTCGAGGCGAGCTCGTGCGTAGCACGTTTGTCATTGATTCTTTGACCAGACGGGTAAATTTGCGGCAGTAGAAGCGATCTCTGCGCGCGAATTTCCGTCGGATCTCAGGATATCTTGGGTGGAGAGGTCTTGGGCGCGAGTTGGAGTCGCGGCACCGGTTGAGGGTGTGTTGCGCGTTCGACGGAGGATGCACGTGCGTCGAGGCGCTCGAGCGTCTCCATCGACTTGATGCGTTCGATGGTCGCCGCGGCTGCCAGGAGGCGAGCGTCGACATCGTGACTCGAGGCGACCGCAGTCGCGCCCACTGACAGGGCAACATCGCTGTCCAGCCCGCTGGCTGCCTCTTGGCCGCTGTTGGTGCAAACGCAAGCGCCGCCCAGACTGGCGATATAGGCGAGGACAAACCACGACAATAAGGCGGTCAGAATCGCCTGCTGCCTCGTCTGTGGTCTAACTTTACTCATGGGGTCGGTCTCTACCTTACGTGTGCCAGTTAAAGCGTAAGCACGCCGAGAAATATTCCAGCAATCGACTCTGAACTCAAATAGTTTTGAAATCTCGACCCCGAACCTATGTTTAGTTCATGTCGCTCGATAAGCCTCTCAGTAGGAGAACGACTATGTGGTCCAGCATCGCACGCTCCGTCGGTTTCGTTGTCCTCTTCGTGCTCGGTATCTGGCTGGTGGGAGAGCTACTCGGCTTCGAGATCGGCCTGCTCAGCACACTGCTCGCCAGCGTGGCATTGACCGTCGTCGCCAACCTGGTGTTCGCCGGTGCGCGCAAAGCCGCCTCCTGATCCCGCAAACACGACGGATCCGGCGTTGGCTTACGCTCTTCTAGGAGTCCAATTCCTCGTAGTGGCGAAAGATGCCGTGCTCGTTGAACGCGAGCCGGCGCTCAGAGTCCACGTATGACGAGATATTCGGCAGGTTGCGAACGCGATCGGCCAGTGCGCGAGTCAATGGAATCTCGTCCCTACAGTTCTCCATCGCGGTCGGAAACGCATACTCGAGACCGGACACGAGTTGAAACAGCGAGAGGTCGACGTATGAGATGTCGGGACCGATCAACCCGTCCCCCTGGTCGTTCTCCTCGATGGTCCGCTCGAAGTAATTGAGGTACTTCGGGAGGCGTCTCTTGCGAAAGGCGGCTGCCCGCTCCAGAGCCGGCTCCTTCTGGTCCTCGAAGTACAGGTGGACCGCGATCGGGTGGTGGGTATCGTGAATTTCGGTGAGGAAGTCCTCCACCGTCATCTGGATCTGCCGCGCGTGCAGTCGCGCAGCTTCGTCGCCCGGAACGAGACCCTCTCGTTTTCCCAGATAGTCGCAAATATTGGCGGTCTGCGAGATGTGCAACTCACCGTGCTCGAGGACCGGTGGCGCGAACGCTGGCGTCTGCGTCTTCTCCCCGTCCAGTATGTCGTGGATGGCGTCGACACCGCCGCCCTCGTCACCCGGTAGGCGTGCGACGTCGATGTAATCGGAGCCGGCTTGTTCCAGTAGGAGTCGGACGAATTCGCCGCGCCCCTGGATCGAGGGCCAGTAGTACAGCTTATAGGGGGAATGACGCATCGTATGGGCAGTCTCCAAGTGCAAAGTCGCGATCTACGAATTTGCCTCGGAACCTAACCACGATGCGTACGCGTGACATGCATCCGCGCCAAACTACATCTTTTCCTGAAGTGCGGCGAGTCGCTTCTGTGCGACGTCGGAATCAGGGTCGAGGTCGAGCACTCGCTCGTAGTACGCTGCGCTCGTGGCAAAGTCCTGCAGGTATTGCTCGGTGACCTCGGCGGCTTCGAGCAGAAGGTCCCGCTTGTGTTCGTCGGTGTCGACCGTCTCCGACAGCATGAACAGTGATCGCTGGAGTGGAGCCCATTGCTCGGTCGTCGTGTAGATATCGACCACAGCTTCGAGCGCCGGACGGTTGGACGGATCGTCCATCAGTAGTGCCTCGTAGGCCTCCGCAGCTTCGTCGAGCTCCCCGTTTTCGTGGAGCTCGAGCGCGTGGGCAGCAATCGAGAATTGCTCTGCCGACTCACCGTCTTCGGCGGCCGACGGCTCTTCGAGCGCAGCCTGTTGAGCGGCCGCCACGAGAACATCGACATCATCGCCTTTGGACGATTCGACCTCGTCGATGACGTCGCTCGTTGACTGGTCGACAATCGCAGCTTTTGGGGCTTCCTCGGCCTCAACGGACTCTTCTTCTGGCCCGGCTGCTTCGGCTTCCGATGCACGTGATTTCTCGACCTCGTAGGCCGCCTCGAGCCAGGCTTCTTCTTCGGCGTCGCTGCGTGCGTCGCCGTCGAGCGTGCCGGCATCCGCCTCGTCCGTGGGTTCGGCCTCGAGCTCGGCCGCTGCCGCTTCCTCGCCGTCTTCGTCCGCCTTCGGCTTTTCCTCGGGCTCGGGCTCGGCGGCAGCCGCTGGCTCTTCATCCTCTGAGTCCTCGGCCCCGTCCCGCTCGTCCTCCGCCTTTTCTTCGGCCGGTGCTTCTTCATCTTCGGCCGGTGCTTCTTCATCTTCGGCCGGTGCTTTTTCATCTTCGGCCGGTGCTTCTTCATCTTCGGCCGGTGCTTCTTCCTGGTCTGGGGCTGCTACTTCTTCGGCCTCCTGGGCCTCGTCCGAACCAACATCTTTCTTGGGTTCGGCTTTCTGTTCCTCGTCGGCCTGTTCCTCGTCGGCCTGTTCCTCGACCACCTCATCGAGTTCTTCTTCCTCGCTCGCCTCCTGGATGCGCTGTTTGAGCTCGCGCGGATGTTTGGATGGAGTTGGAGCCGATTCCTCATCCCCCTTCCTGGTCAGGATCACGGCGAGGATGATCAGTACGACGGCAACAGCGACGGCAATAAGGGTGGTATCGTTCATGGCCTACTGCGGTGAGCCCCGAGCAAGATCGACGATTCAAGTTTTGCGACAAAGTATGATGTCGACTCCTATCTTACACTGAATGCGCAATATGGCACACCGTTTCTTTTGCGGGCGTGCAACCCACGTCATGCAGGGGCTGGTGATCCACGCACAGAGAGCAGGCGCAGCTGTCGCGAAACAGCTGCGCCTGGCGTGACGAATGGAGGGCATGTCGGGGCTATCCGACGAGGTCGGCCAACGCGTCGAAGTCGTCCTGGCTCAGCTCGATGTCGCGTGCTGCTGTATTCTCCTCGAGGTGCTCGATCGACGATGTCCCCGGGATGGGCAACATCACCGGCGAGCGGTGCAGGAGCCAGGCCAGTGCAATCTGGCTGGCCGTAGCATCGTAGGATTTGGCGATTTCGGCGAGTCGTTCGTCCTCGCTGAGTTCACCTGTATTGAGCGGATACCACGGAATGAACCCGATGCCGTGCTCGGTGCAGTAGTCGACGACGTCGTCGCTGCCGCGGTCGGCCAGGTTGTAGCGATTTTGCACGGTCACCACATCGACGACTTCTCGCGCGCGCTGCAACTCTTCGACGGAGAAATTCGACACGCCGACGTGACGGATCTTGCCAGCATCCTGAGCGTCTTTGATCGGGCCGAGCGATTCCTCGAGCGGAAAATTATCGTCGATCGCGTGGAGCTGATACAGATCGATGCAGTCGGTTTCGAGCCGACGCAACGAGTTCTCGATCGCGACTGTCAGGTGATGTGGTCGCCCGTTAGTAGGCCACTGTCGCGGCCCGATACGCTCCAATCCACCCTTGGTCGCAACCACCAGGCTGTCGGGGTACGGCGCCAATGCATCGGCGATCAAATATTCGCTGACCTCCGGACCGTACGAATCCGCGGTGTCGATGAGGTCGATGCCCAGGTCGATGACCCGGTGCAGTAACTCTTTGGCGTAGTCTCGGTCGTCGGGCCACCCCCAGATGCCCTCACCCGTGATTCGCATGGCACCAAAGCCCAGGCGCTGGACTTCGATGTCGCCGCCAATTTCAAATGTCGAGGGGGTCTCCATATGCTGTCTCCGCTAAGTGGCGTTTGGGCTGATGTTCAACTCGAAAGTAAACTCGTCGCATAGGTATAATCACGCAACCGAGGCTGTGCAGCGACTGATCCCGGGCGACGTGCGATATCCCGCATCGCCGGGCCAAAAGGCCGAGGTAATTCCGGGCGCCAAAAACCCTGCCTGGAGCCGTTTCTAAGAGGGGTGGGCCGTTTAGAAGGCCGCGAATGACACTTCGCAGATACCTCGGTATGGTACGTCAGTCATCGCCTCTTCTCTCCGCGTGGGTATCATGAACTCGACAGAGCGCAGGAACATCACGGCCGCTTCGCTGGACGATCTGGATCTCGACGCAATCCGCGACTTTCTATCGAGGCGAGCACCGTCGTTGCTCGCTGATGACATAGAATTCGAGGAGGCTCTCCGGAAGCTGCAGCTCGTCTCCGGCAGCGGCTCTCGCGTCTCGCCGACCGTCGCGGGCTTGTATGTCTTCGGGCAGCACCCGCAGTGGCTCCTGCCGCAACTCGGGGTTGTCGCAGCCGACTTCGATGGGCGCGCGCTGTCTGACCCCGTCGAAGCTCGTGCACATATCGAAGGGCCCTTGCCGTCGATGGTCGACAAGGCTGTCAGCTTCGTTCAATCGAACGCCAGGGCCATGGTCAACCAAATCGACCCCGAGCGAAGCGACCTCGAATTTCCCATGACCGCGGTGCGAGAGGCCATCGTCAACGCGCTCGTACATCGCGACCTCAACGCCGGCGGGCAGGTCGCGGTCCGGCTCTTCGAGGATCGCTGTGAGATCTGGAGCCCCGGCTCGACAGCGCTCCCCAGGGACATTGAGCACTACCTTCAGGACGGCGGTGTCTCGATGACTCGCAATCCTCTGGTCGCCTATCTCGCTCGTCGACTCGGACTCGCCGAGCAACTCGGCCGCGGGCTTCCGACGATACGTCGCAGCGTCCGAGAGTCGATTCATGGTGAAGTTGAAATTTCGTCGGACAAGGAAGGCGTTCTTGTCGTGATACCATCCGGGCTTCACACCCGAGCCACCAGCGACGTTCAGATGGCAAATTGAGCATCATAGCTCGGCCCAGCGACGGTTTGACCGTCGGTTAAACTGTGTTACTCCTCGGGTGTCAAATCACTTGCTGCTCCAGTTGGATCGATAGTCCCTACACGCCGCGACAGTGCGCGGTCACTCGGACGAGGATGTAGAATATGCATTACGGCGCACCTCAAGAAGATCAGGAAGCCAAAATATCCTGGTTCAATACTCTCTTCCTGGTTTTGACCCCCCTGGCGGCCGTCGTGCTTACGCCGCTGTATATCTACTACAACGGCGTCCACTGGTCCGAACCGGCTGCATTCGTGGCGCTGTGGATTCTGACCGGCCTGGGGATCACCGCCGGCTATCACCGCATGTTCTCGCACCGTGCCTGGTGGGCGCCCAAACCAGTTCGCGCACTTATGTTAATCCTCGGCGGGATGACCCTGCAGAATAGCGCCATCGCGTGGGTGGCACGACACCGATTGCATCATCGTCACGTCGACACCGAAAAAGACCCGTACAATATCAAGCGCGGCTTCTGGTGGGCCCATATGTTGTGGGTCATGATCAATGATCGGGAGTACGAGGAGTTCAAGAATGCGCGGGACCTGGCCGAGGATGACCTCGCGCGCTTCCAGCACGACCACTACATGTGGATCAGCGTGGGCTTCAATATCGCGGTCCCGCTGGCGCTCGGGCTGGCCGTCGACCGTGTCTGGGGGATGCTACTCTGGGCCGGGCTCATCCGTATCGTAGTCCTCCACCACCTTACTTTCTTCATCAATAGCCTCGCCCACATGTGGGGACGACGCCCCTGGAATGACGAGCAGACAGCTCGGGACAACGCCTTCCTGGCGGTGCTTACGCTCGGCGAGGGCTACCATAACTTCCACCACACCTTTCCGGCCGACTATCGCAACGGCTTTCGCTGGTACCACTTCGATCCCGGCAAGTGGTTCATCTGGATGCTGAGTAAACTCGGACTCGCCACGGACCTTCGGCGCAGCCCGATCGACCGTCGTCTGCGCAAGCGATGGAAGAATATGCGCTCGCGCTATGAGTCGCAGATGGACGAGTGGAGTGAGGGCATGCGCGAGCAATTCGACTCGGCCGAGGCGCGGCTCGAGGAGGCGCTCTCGGACATGCGCACCAAACGCGGTGAGTGGGTTCGCAAGGCGGAGCAAGCTCATGCTCAGGCGCGGGAGGAGCTTCGCGCTGCTCGCGAGGACGCCGAAGAACGCGCAATCGAGGCCTTCCAGGCCTGGACTCAGTCGCTGCCGGCGCGCGCCAGCTGAGGAAGATACACCTCCACGAGCATCTCGATGACGATCGGGGCCATCTCGAGCGCCAAACCAGGCGCCCGGATGGCCCCGATTGCTTTGTGCAGTAGTCCTGCAGGCGTCAGCGTCGGCATCCGCTGCTCGAGCCCGGCACGCGTGAGCTCTGCGTCCATCAAACCCGCATTCATCAATGCGGCGAGCTTCTCGCTGTCGAGCGTCTCGGAGAATCGACGAAAGATATCGTAGGCCCGGAACAGCCCGCCAAAGTCTCGCCGCCAGGCTCGCGAGTAGCCTTCGGTACCACGGCCATCCGCGAGCGCATCGGCCAGATATCTGCCCGCCACCATGCCAGCGCCGATACCGGAGCCATGTGCCGCGAATACCTGGTTGGCAGCATCCCCCACGAGCGCGGTATTTCCGCGGCCGAGTAGCCGGCGAGGGGCGGCCAGGGGGATCGCGCGCGACCCGCCGAAGAGCTCCTCACCGATCCAGTCGTGCGCGTCCACGAAGTCGTTGAGTATGGCGCGCCCGGATGCATGGCCACCGGCGGGAATGCTGCCGGTCAGGACGCTGACGTGATCGCCGTCTACCCGGACGTTCAGGATCGAGTAGCCGCCAGCAATACCGGTCAAACAAATCGTCTCGCCGGGATTCGCGTCGAAGGTTCGGCAAAACGCTTCTGCACCTTCGCGAGCCTCGATGCGATGGACGTGCTGTGCCGCTACGCAGATGTCCTTGGGCGCGACCGGGGCCTGATCGAGCAACCGGGCACCGTTTAGACCCGATGCATCCACGAAGTACTCGGCGGTCAAGGCGTCGTCTGAAGTCGCGAGGGTGGCCCCGTCGAAGGAGACGACGGCCGTGTTGTCCCGGAACTCGACACCCGCATCGGCGGCCATGGTCTGGAGCCGGGCGACCAACTCGCGCATGTCGACCTCGATGAGCTCGTGGTCTCGAATGACGACCTTCTCGGGGCCATGTCCGGCGATAAGGTGGAAGTCGACCCCTTGTGCGAGCTTTTCGGGGGCCACGGGACGTGGGATTCCAGCCTGGTCGAATGCCGAGGCATGCACGCCGTTGACCCATCGTGCACCCGCGTCTCCCAGCGGACGTCGCTCGATGCATAGGACCGACATGCCGTGCCGCGCGCACTGGTATGCTGTGGCCGCACCGGCCGTGCCGGCGCCTACGACCACGACGTCGTGATCTCGAGTTGATTTTGGTGGCATTGATGTATTTGGCTAAAAGAAGTCCCGCTCGCCCACGGGCTCACCACTGTTTGCCTTGTCGGCGAGCAGGTAGGCGTCGATGGCGAAAATGGGGTGAAAGATGAGACTGATGCTCGCGGGCCTGAAAGGCCTCCGGTGTGGCGCTCGCCGGCTGCTCGAAAAAAATTCCGGATGGAAGGTGTCCGTGATGAGCACGGCGCTCGGATAGATCAGTCGGCCGCGATCTCGCGATGATGTGCCGAGCGCACCGGTGAAGAGCTGTTCGGCGTCACCGGCCGCGAATCGCGCGACGGTGGCCTGGAATCGGAAGGTCTCGGCGGCCTCCGTCGAGCAATGCCCGTTGAGCCCGAGGGTCCACTGACTTGTCTCGACGAGGTCTTTGATGCCCGAGGGGACCTCTCCGAGCAACACATCGAAGCCAGAGAGAGTGTCCGGGGTGCGAATAAGCCACATATTGTAGCGTTCACCGGACTCGTAGCCGGCGTCGTAATCGTCGACTGCCCACGCCTCACGGACGTCGACACCCTCGAGCGTGGCGAGGAATTCGAACTCCCACTGCGCCTCATCGGGGCCGAATGTCGAGGGGGCATCGGCGCTGAGGATCTCGACCTCGATGCCGCCGAGGCTCAGCCGCTCTACGATATCCTCGATGGTCGGAGGCGCCGCGCTCGCCGGCAGCAGCACGAAGATCCGCGAGTCCTCCCATGTCTGGTGGTCGACATACGTCTGGTGTCTTTGGGGGAGGTCTATCGTATCCATGTCCTCAGCATACGGATATCGCGCCAGCCGGCTAGTACCTCGGACGAAAAGCGGTCGGGCTGAGAAAATATGGCTGGCTTAAGATTTCGTTAAGAACCGCTGCGTATAACTCAATTGACGGGGCAGAGATGCTCGAGTCGTAAACAAACACCTGACGCGAACCGGAGTCAACGATGAGTATATTCGACCGACACGAAGATCGAGATCGCAGTGGATTCAAAAGCAAGCTCGGACGCCTCGGCAAAGGCGCAACCGTCGCCGTCGTACTCGCCCTGGGCGTGGGAGCGACGGGATTGGCGCTCGCGCACGGTCCGGGACACGAGCGAGGTACCAAGATGGAGATGCTCGAGAATATGAGTGAAGATGAAAAGCGAGAGAAAATGCAGGAGCGGATCGATCGGCGCATGGCTCGGATGACCGAAAAACTAGAGCTCACCGAGGGTCAGCAGGTTGATATTCGCAAGATCGTCACGGCAGGGCACGAGCGCGCGCTAAAAGTGCTCGAGGGTGCCGACGCGGCTGAAGACCGCGGACAGGTCCGAAGGCAAATTCACCAGATTCGAAAGGAGACCCGAAAGCAGGTGCGGGGCGCCTTGACTGATGAGCAGAAGGCCGCGGCGAAGGAGGCACGTGCGGAGCGCCGCGAGAAGCGCCCCGAGCGGTTGATGCGGCGACTCGACGAGCGACTGGAGCTCGACCCGGAGCAGGAGCAGCAGGTTGAGGCCATCTTGAGCGAGGCACAGACAGACATCCAGAACCTGCGCGCCCAGGCGAAAGGCCAGGGCAAGAGCAAGGCAAAGGGGCGTCGCGGATATCACGGCGAGCGCAAGCAGGTCGGGAAGATCATGCGTGGGGCTGCGGCGGATATCGAGTCGGTCTTGAACGAGGCGCAAGCCGACGAGTTCGCGCAGATGCGTGAGGAGTTTCGGCAGCGTCGGGCGACTCACCGTGGGAAGCATGGCAATCATGGGGACGGACCTCGCGGGAGACGTGGCACAAGTCAGTAGTCTTCATCGGGGCAGCCGACGCGCTGCGGCTGCCCCGTTCATTCGATTTGCTTGCTGCTCGAGTGAGCGGGAGTGATACTCCAGTTATGAGTGACGCAAAGCCCATGATCTTGCTGGTAGAGGACGACGAAAAGCTCGGCCAAGAGGTCGTGTCGACCTTAGGAGAGGCCGACTTCGATGTGACCTGGAAGAAGTCCGGTCGCGATGCTCGCTGGGTGGAGCCAGATGAGTACGCTCTGGTCGTGTTGGACCTGATGTTGCCTGGAAAGCACGGGTTTGATCTGCTCAAGGACTGGCGGGAGACATCCGATGTACCGGTGATCATCCTGACGGCTCGCAAGGATACGCACGACAAGATTCGAGGGTTCAAACTCGGCGGGGACGACTACCTGACCAAGCCCTTTTGGCCGGAGGAACTCGTCGCGCGGATCGAAGCGCGGTTGAGGCGGCCGACGATCAAGCGCGATGCCGACCGTACGGTTGGACCGATTTCGGTCGACTTCGATAGTCGGCACGTCAGCGTGGACGGTGAGGCGATCGAACTCACGAAGGTCGAGTTCGACCTGGTAGCGGCGCTGGCCCGACGCCCGGGGATGGCGCTGACTCGGCGGCAACTGGTTGACAGGGCGCTCGATGCCGAAAAAGCCGGCACCGAACGTACGCTGGACGTCCATGTCTCGCGGATTCGCAGCAAGTTGGGCGACGCATCCGACTATCTCCAAACGGTCTGGGGCATCGGCTATCGGCTCGCTGAATCTCTCGACGAGGAATGAGCGACACAATGGGTCTTCGGCTCAAAGTCATCTTGACGCTCGTCGTCGTGATCATACCGATATCGCTGCTCTTTTCGGTTTATCGGTTTGCGTCCGCGAAGCGCGATTTTGTGGAGCGTCGAGCTGATCGCGTGGCGGCTCGAATGGAGATGAGGTCGCCGCGACGGTGTCAGCGAGATCCGGGAAACTGGACGATGGAACGACGCGGCGTGCGAGCCTATGCGTACGACGCGGACCTCGAATCTCGAAACCGGCGAGCACCTGACTTTCCAGACAAGCTCGCGCGTATCCTGCCGTCGGAGATCGGCGAACCCGAGCATGTGCGCTTCTGGTTTGGTGAGCCGTATCTGGGGGCGACCGCTGTTCGTGTCGCCGACGCCGGGCCTTGTGCCGTCATCTTAGTCATGTGGATGGACAACGGGCACCGGGGGCCGGCGGTATGGGGGATCGTGGTGCGTCAGACCCTGGTGCTCGCCTTCGTGCTGACGCTGGTGGGGTTGCTGATCTCGGTTCCGCTGGTGCGCAGGGTGAGGCGGCTTACCGAGGCAGTCGATACTGCTCACGCCGGCATTTTCGATAACCCGGAGTCAGGGACAGATGACGAACTCGCGGAGCTCGCCGAGACGTTCGGGGCGACCCTGGATGAGCTGAACGAGCGGGATCGCACGCTCAAGGAGTATATCGCCAACACGACCCATGATCTGGCGATCCCACTGACGGTGCTCCAACACCGATTGCAACGACTACGTCGAGGGTTGGGGGGCGATGAGGAGAACCTCGAACACGTCCGAACTGCGCTCGAAGAGTCCCATTACATCGCCGGGCTTATCGCGAATATGAGCGCGGCAGCGAAGCTGGAGGCGGACCAGATCCTGCTCGATGCAGCCGAGGTCGATCTCTCGGAGATCGTCGATCGTGTGGTGAGTCGTCACAAACCGATCGCCGAGCAGCGGGCCGTCCAGGTCAACTGGTCCGTGCCGGAGGAGGATGTCGTCGTGAGGGCGGACTCCACTCTCGTCGAGCAGGCGTTGTCAAACCTCGTCCAGAATGCCGTGCAGTACAATGGTGAAGGCGGCCACGTCAGCGTGGTTCTGGAGGTCGACGACGATGCGTTCGAGATTCGGGTCGTCGACGACGGACCGGGCATCCCGGGGTCGATGCTCGAGCACGTGGCGACGCGGGGCGTTCGCAGCGACGCGGCGCGCAGCCGCAATGAGAGCGGTCAGGGCTTCGGGTTGGGCATTGCGCGAGCCGTCTGCGACCAGCACCATTGGCGGTTGCAGCTGGACAACCGAGAACCCTCGGGTCTCGTTGCGACGATCCGAGGGATGTTCGACGGCCCCAGGAGCGAGCCGGATTAGTACCTCGCTACTTCATGGAGGCTTCCGGGGCCGCCATTTACGCCGCGTCGTCTTCGAGCGAGAGCTCAGCGGTGCAATGCGGGCAGCGTGTAGCCTTGTCGGCGATCTCGGAGATGCAGTGTGGGCACTTGCGCGGTCCGGCCGCCGTTGGTTCTTCCTTTTTGAAGGTCTTCTCCATGCGCTGGTAGACTCTGAGGACCCCGAACATAGCAGCAGCAACGACCAGAAAGTTGACGATCGTGGTGATGAAGTTGCCGTAGCTGATGGCGATGGCTCCGGCGGCCTTGGCGTCGGCCAATGTTGTGTAAGGACCCGCCGGGGTTCCCTCTTGAAGCAGCACAAACATATTCGCGAAGTCGATATCTCCGGTCAGAAGAGCGAGCGGGGGCATCACGACATCATCGACCAGGGACTTGGTCACTGCGGCAAATGCAGTTCCGATGACCACAGCGACGGCGAGATCGATGAGGTTTCCGCGGGTGACGAATTTCTTGAAGTCTTTCCACATAAGGCCAGTGGGCTCGATAAACGGTTATGGTGCACGTCCGTCTTCGGGGTCGTGCCGCAATAGCAGGCGCTGTGCATATCGGATGCATTAACCCGGGATGTCAGTGCGTCAACTCCGATCCGCTTAGACTCCGTGCCGAGCGTCTTGCTAGCATAGAGGTTGATGGTCTCTTCGAGGGAGCTCCAATGCCTCGTCAGTTCTGTGCATTCACAATCGCACTTGCGGTTTCGTTTGGTTTTTCGTCAGTCGCAGTCGCGGACACCTTCGATATCTCGATGTCCACATTGCTCGGCGGGGATGGGGAGGACGAGATCGTCGCGGCGGCGTTGCAGGGTGACCGAACGGTAGTCGTTTCGAGGTCACCGCAACACGCTGGATATCTGTTATTCTGCACAAAAAGGAAACGATTGTGTTGGTCGGGTGGCGGCAGACCGGCGCGGATGGAAATCCGGTCCAAATCGCATTTCTAAGAGGGGTGGGCTCTTTGGGCGGCACTCAGTGGACGGCATATGACTGGTCCATAGAAAATGGCGCTGATGCCTTCTTCAATCGCATTCGGTCTTCCGCTGACGTTCACACCGGAGGGAACCGGCGAGTACACCGGCGGTGCGTACGTGCTCGTGATGAACTCCGATCTCTCCGAGCGTCTGTACATGACAAGAGTGACCCCGAACGGGAAGGGACACGCCCTCGCGGTGCGCGATTTCTCAGATGGTCCCCGGATGGTGTATGGCGGCAGAAAATCGCTCGACAAGGACGACTTCTACGCTGTGGAACCGCTCCAGCGTGGAGCGCGCGGCGCAAGAGGGGGCGAGATCAGTCGCGTCGGCCGAGCAAACCCGCGCGAAACGCCCAGTAGAGGAGTTGGAGAATCGCCGAGACCGCAGCGGCGAGGTAGGTGGCCGCTGCGGCCGTCAAGACTTCGCGCACTCCGCCTAATTCGTCACGCGATACAATTGAATGCGACTCCAATGTCTCCATCGCCCGTGAGGATGCGTTGAACTCGACCGGGAGCGTGACCAGAGTAAATGCGACGAATCCCCCAAAGAGAAAGACTCCGATCTTTGCGAGCCCCGTCAAACCGATAATCAGGCCAATGATGGTGATCCAGACGCCCAGGTTCGTGCCGATATTGGCAATGGGCACCATCTTTTGGCGAATCGTCATGGGCAGATAACCGCGCTTGTGCTGAATCGCGTGGCCCACCTCGTGGGCTGCGATTCCGGCGGCGGTCACGGAGCGACCATTGTAGTTGTCCGGGCTGAGCCTCAAGGTTCGTGAAGAGGGGTCGTAGTGGTCCGATAAGAAACCATCGACCTGCTCGATCGTCACGTTGTCAATGCCCTCGGCGTCGAGAATCGCCCTTGCAACCTCTCGACCGGTCATTCGACGATTTGTGGTCACGTCGCGCCACCTGTTGACCTTGCTCTTGACCCAGGCCTGCGCTCCCATGCTCAAAAGAAAGCCCACGCCGAGTATGATGAGATAGAGTGGGTCGAAAATCATAGAGATACCTCAGTGTTCCGAGTTTGACGCCCGTGTCGGAAGATCCGAGGGCGCCGATGCTTCGATGCACGAAGATAAGTCCGACTGGCAAGGCGGCAACTTCGAGGGAAAAAACTCGAAGCGCGAACTTTTTTTGAACAAAATCCTTTGGTGTGCGTCACAATGAGCGTGAGAAGTCGAAATCCCAAGTGAGATAGATCGAGGCAGAGACGATGAAATCACCGACCTGGAAGATGATGTCGGTCGCCCTGATGACGGCGGCCCTGGTTTTCGCCACCGACTCGACCGCGCACGCGGACAATGTCTACGGTGGGTCGACCGCCGATCCGGTGTCGAACGAAACGACTCGTATGCTGTCTCTCTCGATCTCGGGGCCGCATCTTATCGTGGGGCCAATCTTCGAGCTCCAACTCGAATTCGACGCCTCGGATAAGCTCAGCATTGCCGCTCTGGGTGGCTGGGGCCAGACTGTCAGCGAACCTGAAGATGGAACTCGTGTGAAGCTCGATGTCTGGAATGCCGGTGGTCAGGTTCGCTATCTGGCCGACGGCAACTTCGATAAGAATCTGCATCTCGGGCTTGAAGCGATGTACACCGATGTGCAGCAGGGCCCGGGTGACGATGAACTCGGCATCCTGATCCATCGACGAGGCGTCTCTGTCGGCCCTTTCGTCGGCGGCAAGTATGTCACCGAAGTGGGGTTGACTGCAGAAGCCCAGGTCGGTCTGGCCTACGAGGGGATGATCGCCGAGAGCAATGCCGGCACGGAGCCCTCCGCTCGCTTTGTCCCCATCGCCAACGTCAACATCGGTTGGTCGTTCTAATCCGGCCGGCGGCTTGGGATTAACCGCACTTCTCCCAGTCATCGAACGGGTCCGGCCAGGCTGATGTGAAGTCATCCGGTCTACCCTCGTCGTGCGGTACGGTCACGGACTTGTGGAGCGGGATCGTCCCGGCGGGGAAGGAGACGTTTGTGCGTCCCAGTCTCAGACCATCTCGGGCACCCTGATAGCTGTCTCTGCGAGCCCGCTTTTGTCGCCGGAACCGTCGGCGACGACCGGCTGATGATGCAGCGCAATCCGGTAACGAGCGCGGTACCGGGTAGCTGGGCGCCCCCGCGACGCTCCATTGCTCGACATTTTCCATTCCTACACAGGACGTTACTCGCGCTTTAGCAAGCCTGTTGGCCTCTTCTTCGACCGCTGCGAGGAGCTCACGACGATAGGCGTCGCGGTTGGAAATGTCGTCGAGGTCGAGCTTGCTGAGCTCGAGCCGATGGGTCTCTGTTGCGAGTTTCGTCGCCTCTTCATCGGACATCTGCGGATATTTTTGCTTGAGGCGCCAGTATTTCGTGCGATTTTCTCTCTCGACTTCGAGGGCTTCGCCGTTGAGGTGCATGCCGTACGAAGAGACGCCTCTCCATTTCTGAGGATGTTCGACCAAATCGGCTTCGCACGGCGCACAGATGATGCGACAGAGTCTCGTCCAGGCGCTGAGATTGTCCAGAAGGTGACTGCACTTGTAGCGGCCGGCGAAGAACTTGCCAGTTCGACCCCAGTGCCTGTTGAGCTTGAGGGCGACCTGTGACTGGAAATCGCGCATGAAATCCTGACGGTTCAGTTTCGGCGCGGTCATCTTTATCCAGTAGTCGGCCGGACGAAAGCTAAACCCGTAGATCAAGACCTCGTGTTTCGAGGCTGCCCATACCAGAGCCTCTTCGATGATCTCATTCACCACCTCGGACGGTCGGAAAAAACACGAGTTCATCATACATCGGTTGCTGACGAGATAGACGGCATTCTTTCGCTGAAATCGAATCGCGTGAGTCATGTGCTGTATCTCCGGGACGGAACCTCGATTGCCTCTCATAATGGTTTTCGGCGCGACCCCCGAGATCGTTGCGTAAAAAGTTTCGCAGAGTGGTGGCTCGGGTGTCCTGTGTTTCGTTTCTCCTGAGGCTTTGACGTGTGTATTTGTGTAGTGATTACAGGGTTTTGCTTGGTGTTTTGTTGTGAGGGTTTCGCCTCGGGCTAGCGCGATGAGCGGCTCGGGGCCATCCACGAATCTCTGTTGTAAGAAAGATGTGGCGAGTCTAAAAACGATCACCGTTGGAGGCTGGCTTGCGCCATCGACGGGTGTTGAGCGACGACCCGATTGGCAGAAGGATGGGAGTGAGCTGTTTGAGGTGGATCACTCGTCGGATTTCGGAACACACTGTTCTGCGTTATGACTCGAGAAGTCTCCGAAAATACATCGACGACCTGGCGTATCATTCGCAGCGCCGTGTTTCTCTTCCTATTGGCCTACGTGGTCTACGTGGCTTTGCTTGCCGGTTTACAGCGTCAGATCATCTTTCCTGGCACCCGCTTTCCAGTCGACGAGCAGGCGCGCCCTCCTGGCGCTGACTCCGAGCGAATATGGCTGCCGATTGAGGAGGGGAGGGTCGAGTCCTGGTATTTTCCCGCTCCCGATGCCTCGGCGGATAATCCGCGTCCGTTGGTCATCCTCGCCCACGGCAACGGTGAGTTTATCGAGAACTGGGCGAATGGCATCGGCGGGTACCGCGAGATGGGCATAAACGTCCTCCTGCCGGAGTATCGCGGTTATGGACGTTCTGACGGAGAGCCGTCTCAGGAGGCAATAACGCAGGACTTCGAGCGCTTCCGCGAGAAAGTAGCGTCACGCCCGGAAGTCGATGAGGCGCGCATCGTTTATCACGGGTTTTCACTGGGGGGAGCAGCGCTCGCATCGTTGGCTGATAGGAAGCCGCCCGAGGCGATGATCCTACAGTCCACCTTTACACGGGTGATTGATATGGTCGCTGTACCGGTCCCTGAGGCGCTCGTCGCCGACCCCTTCGATACCCTGGCGGTGGTCAGGGACGCCGAGTATCCAATCTTAGTCGTGCACGGGCGGTCTGATTCGGTCGTACCGTTCGGTCACGGCCGGCGATTGCACAAGGTGGCTCAACATGCCGATTTTGTGGAACACCCGGGAGATCATCATCAGATGACGAACCGCGTCCGATATTGGGGGGCGATCAGGGATCTGCTCGAGCGGTCGGGCGTTGTCAAAGAGCACTGAGTTGAAAGTGCAGCGGGAATGTTCCCGGCGTGACACTCCCTTCGTGGGCCCTATTCGAGAATTTCAAGATAGAGATCGGCGGCGTCCTCGTGTCGTCCGAGGCGCCGGAGGATGTTGGCACGTAGCACGCTTGCGTATTCGATATGGCTGCTCGGCGCGTTTGCCGCAGCCAACTGTCGACCCAGCTCGCCGACGGCCTCGAGTGCGTCCTCGTTTTGATTTGCCTCCACCAGCGCGACCACCCGGAACCAGTACAGGAACGCCAGATCCGGGTTGCGCTCGATTGCGCTGTTGATCAACGTCACGGCTTCGCCTCGATTGCCGGTCAGCAGAGAAATGCCTGCCTCCGCCACCGTCGAGCGACTGTCGACGATGTCCAGGAGGCCTTCGTCGCTGGTGAGTTGTCGGGCAGCCTGGAGACGATCGAGCTGCAGCTGCCATCCGTCCAGGTCGAGTCGAGGCACGGGCTGTCCCGAGTCTGCTACGAGCATTCCGTCGAATTCTTCGAGTAGCTTACGAACCAGTCGACGCTGAAAATTAGCGAGGTCAGGTCGAGCGTAGTCCGTGCGCAGCAGCGAGTTGTAAAGGCCCCACGCACCGCCTCCGCCCGCTGTGTAGGCACGACCGCTCTCGAGTTGCTGTTCCAGGGCACGACGTGCCATCTGCTGGGACTCGGGCATCGTAAAGATGTCGTCTCCCGAGCGAGAGGCCGCCAGCCGCCGCTCCGACTGGATCTGTTTGACGTCGTCGGCGGTCGGAGCCAGCTGCACATAAAAGTCGTAGTACGCGACCGCAGCGGCGTATTTGTCGAGCCAGAAATAGCTCCGCGCCAGGTTTCGATAGGCTTCAGCGCGCCGGGGGGCCGCCTGAATCGAGCGGATATAGCCGTTTGCAGCCTGCTTGTAGTCACTGTTGTTGTAGGCTGCATTTGCAGCCTTCATCGTGACCGAAAAGCTCTCCGGAAGTGCCGAATCCAGCGCTCCATCGCCCTGAGCGAGCGCAGGCGAGCCGGCCAGGAGCAACGCGAGAAATCCGAACGTGGCCAGGGTGTGGGCGAGCTCTCTCATAGCTGCTCCGGCGGCTCGGGTTCGAATCCAAAGAGGTTCGGTAGGGCGATGCCCGCACCGAAGCTAAAGACGTGCTCGGTGCCGAGTCCCCCGTCGAAATAGAACTGGCCGCTGTAGCGGGCGATGCCAAAGACGTTGGGCGTGACGAAGTACTCCGCGCCGATGCCGAAGGTCCAGAATGCTTCGGAGTTGTAGAGGGTCACCGGGGCATCCAGGAGTTCTCCGGTCGCGCGGACCCACTGCAAGTTAATGCCGGTTCCCGCTTCCACGAAGGGGGCGAAGTTGTCGTAGAAGTGGCGATATCGAATCTGAATCGGGCGCAGCTGTAGCCGCTTCACGCTGTCGACGGTCACCGGGACCGTGCGGTCGGCGTCCGTCGAGTCAATGCGCGCCGATAAATCGAGGTCGCGCGTCACGTAAGAGGTGGAGAGCAGCACGATGCCGAAGTTGCGCCAGGTATACGCGAAGTCGAGGCGCAGGCCGTTGGGATCCATCGAGCGACGCAGCGTGGCGTCCGACGGGAGCTGACCATCGGAGTCGGTGAACCCGACGAATTCGAACTCGGTGCCGGATGCCTCGCCGCGAGCGCCACGGAAAGTCGTGGCATGCGCCGAGTGGTCGTACGTCAGTCGTGCAATATAGCTATTGAGGGCAATCGCGTCTGGTTCGACTTCGTCGAGGAACGCGCGCTGGTTGTTCATGTCGACATCGCGCTTGGTGACCGAGCCGGGCTCGATCTCGAGCTCCTCACGATAGGGTTCGAACCCCTCAGCGCGGACTTCGACGGTGTAGGTGCCGGGCTCTACCTCGAGGCTCTCGCCAGCTCGGCCGTAGCCCTTCCCGTCGAGGTAGACCTCGGCATCGGCGGGTGCGCCTCGAACCATGAAAATGCCCTTGAGTCGCTCGAGCTCACGCTCGATGACGGTATCCTCGTCACTGTCGAGCTCGAACTGGCCGCTCGTATCTTTGTAATCGGGCAGGTTCAACGTGTAGCTGTGCTCACCGGTCGGTAGCCGATAGGTCAGCGGCGTGGTGCCGACTTTTTGGCCGTCGATGGTGACCTCTGCGCCCGACGGGATGCTCTGCACGGTGACACTTCCGGTGGCATCGAAGATATCGCCCGCGAGTTCGAACGCGAGCTCACGCAGGGACGTCGCATTGAGGTTGTTCGTGCGGGAGACTTCACCGCTTCGGTCGACCAACTCGTAGGTGGCTGAAAAGCCGGCGCTGCTGCGATCGATCTGGACGCGGATCAGTAGAGTCAGATCTAGGGCGTCGAATACCAGAGTCTCGGGGGACGCGCAGGACTCGAGGCCCTTCAGACAATCCGGGGTATCCGCTGATTTTCGGGTGAGTTCTTCGCTGAGGCCGCGGTGACCGAAGACATGTGTCCCCGACTCGCCTCCCAGCGCGGCGTCGAGCTGTTTGCGCAGTGTATCGAGCGTCTCTGTATCGGCGGCTGGTCCGTCGAAAGTCCACGCGACGATCTCGGCGCGGTCGAGGCCTTCGATACGGCTGGGAGACTCGTCTCCGGGGGAGGCGCCTGTCTGGGCAGTGGCCCCGAAGGAGTACGCCAAGACCACCGAAAATGCGACACATTGCAGGATTCGACGAAATCTTGGCGCCGTGGAGCGGCGTTTGATATATTGGGAGAGCTGGATCAACGCAGTAAGTGCAGGAGGAGTAGCATGTCGAGTACAAAGAAAACGATCGAGAAAGCCGCTGATCTTCTCAGCTTTTTTCGATCCGAGCTAAAGTCGGCGTTCGCTGAAATCGGGTTCGAGACGAACGAGAATACCGAAGCCTATCTCGCGCATCTGCTCGAGGGCTTCACCCGTTTCGACCCGCAGGTCCATCAGGATGTCGGCTTCTCGAAGCCCGCCGCGTATTTGCTCTGCGAGGCGATGAACAGCCCCGGTGAGCGAAGAATGGAAGCGTACCGCCGTCTCGGGGACGCCAGCCTATTCAATTGTAGCTTTTTCAGCGAGCACCTGACGCGCCGGACGGTCAGCGCTGAGTATTACCGAAACGTCGGTCAGGTCGCCTATCAAAACCTGGGCGACTTGATGGCCCACAAAAACTCGGGAGACATGTTCCAGCAGATCTACCACGAACTGGCTGGAAAGTTCGACGGATTCGTCGAAGTGCTCCGGTGTATGGGCCGCGGTTCGGCTCAGACCGATCGCAGCAAGCGCGTACTCGAGAAGCTACGCTCCGGACAATCGGTCAGTCTCGATGAGCTGCGTCGAGCGGGGTTGATCGCACCTGATGGTGACAACTAACCCGCTCGGACAGCGTCTTGGCGGCGTCTGTGCTCGGGCGAACGGGGAACCATCCCCAGTCGCTCGACTACTAGACGTCTGCACCGACCTCAGATTCAGATAAAACGCGAGAAAGTTTCTCTTTGCTCCGCTCGTCGAACATGACAAAGCCGGCCGCGATCTCTCGAAGCGCGTGGACAGCTTCCTTGTTTGTCGACGGGAAGATGCGGGGAGCACCTTTGCGAAGCTCTCGGGCGCGTTGAGTCGCCATCATGACGAGAGCGAAGCGGTTCTCCACCTTTTCGAGGCAGTCTTCGACAGTTACTCGTGCCATATTTTCCTCTTATGCAGCCTGAACTGCGTCGTCACCGCACCTGCAGTGTGTGGTGACAAGTAGAAAGCTCGTGTGGGGCCGGGAGACGGTGATTGCTGGATCAACCGTCAGAAGGAATTGGCCGCGAGCGACGAGCTATAGTGTTTTCAGTGAGCGCGCCCCGGAACACGTCTAGAGCGCAGCGGCGAGAACATAGGTAGAAGCGCGTGGCGAGTCAAGGTTTCTGCGCGGCTTCGCCGTCGTTTTCGAGTTCGAGGTTGAGCCCGCTCCATTTATTCGTCACCGACCCAGATATAGTCGAAGCTCTCCTGCTCGGAGAGGACCTCGAGTGACGTCACGCCTTTGGTGAGTTCCTCATGCGTGACGGGGCGCAGCGTGAGAACATCCGCCTCGGCCAGGCGGCGCTCGATGCGCGGGGGAATGCCGAATCGCTCGTCGGCATGAGCCACGCCGGCCACGATCATCATCGCCTCGATGTGCGGGTGCGAGGACATGAAGTCGACGGCGGTCTGGGCCATGGTCTCGTCCCAGAGGACCTGGGCCTGATAGAAGCGCTCGAATTTCGCGTCGTCCATGCCCATACCGTGGGCTGCGAAGGCCTTTCGCACGTATTCGCGTTGAATCTCGTTGTCCATATCCATCTGGGGAAGCCCGTCTTTCTGCTTCTCCGAGAGCCCATCGACGCCGACCTCGGCGATCTTTCGGGACAGCTCTCTGGGCGCGTTGAGCGCTACGATCGGCACGCGGTGCTCCCGCGCAGCCCGCCAGAGTGGGCTGTAGAATTCGGTATCAAAGCCCCATCGCGACCGATATTCTGTCTCCTCGAGCATGGAGGCCTCGTCGATATCACCGCTCACGTAGGCAGTCAGCGCAGGCTGATACGGATGCTGGAACATCTCCATGCCGATGGCGACAGGGTTGTCGTGACGCTCGATCATCGCGGCGAAGACCTTCGATTGCACCTCGTGATGCCAAGCGCGGTCGTGCTGCTCGCCGACCACCACAAATTTGGCATCGGCAACGCGCTCGAAGAAGGCCTCGGGCTCGATGCGGTCGCCGCTTTGCACCGCGTAGACGCCGGGGGTCATCTTCGTGCCTGTTTGCCCCTTTTTTGCAGGGCTTTGGGGCGAATGCGGGGGGGCCGCGCAGGCGCCGGCTAAGAGGCCCAGGGCAGTTAGAATGGCAATGACGGAGGGTTTGAACATGTCTTCCTCATCTCTTTGGGTGGGGCGCCGCGACCCCGTCAATCTGTCGTGGTCTCGGGCGGATTGGTCCCCGAGCGCAAGAAGCTTTCGCCGTCGAAGCGAAGCTGCGGATCGCCGCGATACATCGAGACCCTTCCTTCGACGTAGACGAAATCTTCACGATCCGGGTTCGCCGACGCAGCCGTGAGCTCGTGTGGGTCGAAGGCGACCACCGTGAAGTCGCGCTTGTAGCGGTAGCTCATACGCAGACGTTGCGGCTGCCCCCGTTCTTTCAGCGAGGTCGGCTCTCCGAAGACCACCATCCGCTGGCCGATGTTGCTCCGAAGGTTGGCGAAGGCGGTATCCTCAGCGAGGTCGACGTAGCGCGGGTGGTCGTCGAAGCGATTGCGATAGCGCTGAATCTGTTCGGCGCGCTCGTTCCAATAGGAGATGCGCGCTTCGTAGTCCGGGTAACCCTTTACGTCGCTCGCCCAGATACCGCGATTGGCCTTCTGGGCCTCGGCCTGCGCACGCTCGAAGGCGTCGTGGTACAACTGACTGAAGCCATATTTGGTGTAATACGGCGAGATTCCTTTGCGTACCGCCTCGACATTGTAGTTGACCCATTGGCCGTCGCGCTCCACCCAGATGTATGCGAGGTGCCTGCCGAAGAAGCCATGGGTTCGCGTGGGAGATTCGTACTCGACCTTGACGTCCTCGATCCCCTCGAAGAAGTCGCGCGCGAATTTACGGGCGTGCTCGCCCATCTGTGTGCCGTAGTTGCCAAACCGACGCCCCTGGGATTCGACCTCCTTTTGTTTCTGGGCGATGTAGTCGCTCCACGAACCTCGATGCGTTGCGCGCTCCGCCAGCGCGCGCTCCTTGGGGGAATACGTCTCGTCGGTGTCGATATTGAGCAGACGAATGCTCTCGCCGAAGCCCACGGCCTTGACGGTGTCGCCATCGACGACCGAGCCGGGCCACGAGCGCAACTGGGCGTCCTGAACGATGCCGCGCGGGTTGTCGGGAAGGGAGGTGTCGCCACCGGGCGTGGCGCTGTCTTTCGAGCTCGCGGGTTTGTCGTCCTCCGCAACCCCGGGGGCTGCTCGCTCCTCCGGCGACTCGTCGTTGTCCGAATAGGAGACGCTCACACCGCTCGAGGACTCGGTCTGTGACTGCGTCGCGTCGCAGCCCAAAGTCCCCATGAGTAGCACGAATCCGGTGAGTGCGATGCACATATGCTTCATACGGTCCGCCTCTGATAAAAAGGTCCGCCCCTGATCAAAAAAGAGCCCGGAGGGTAGCCTCCGGGCTCTTGTGACACTAACAGACGGGACGCTTATTCCTCAGCCCCATCGTCCTCGGAGCCTTCTCCGTCCTCGGATGTCGGCTCGGCATCGTCGTTGCTTTCGTCCTCATCGTCGGCGTCTTCGACCTTGGCGGCGTCCTCGGGGATTTCGTTCTCGAGGATGACCTTTTTGACCTCGGACTGCTCGCGGATGACGAACTCGACCCGGCGATTCTTCGCGGCGGCTTCTTCGCTCTCGTCCTTGTCGTCTTGGCCCTCTTCGAGTGGGACGAGCGGCTTAGTCTCACCGTAACCTTTGTAAGTCAGGCGGTCGGCGGAGACGCCCTGGTCGACGAGGTAGTCGTAGACCGACTTGGCGCGCTTCTGCGAAAGCTCCTGGTTGTAGTCGTCGCTGCCCGCGTGGTCGGTGTGGCCCTGAATCTCGATCTTCTTGATCCGATCGTATTCCTTGATGACCGTCGCGACCTCGTTGAGCAGCTGGTAGGACTTCTCCTGGATGGTCGCCTTATTGTAGTCGAAGAAGATCTTCTCGCTGATCTCGATCCTCTTCATGGTGACCTGGACGCGCTCGAACGGGCACCCGTCCTTCTGCTTGACGCCAGGGGTGTCGGGGCACTTGTCGTCAGCGTCGGCGATGCCGTCGTTGTCGTTGTCGGGGTCCGGGCATCCGTCCTCGTCCTCGAACCCGTCCTTGTCTTCGGGCTGTTCTGGGCACTCGTCATCTTTATCCAGGATGCCGTCGCCATCGGTGTCGTCGTCGGTCTCGGGGCAGCCGTCTTCGTCTTCCCATCCATCCATGTCTTCAGGCTCGAGGGGGCATTCGTCTTCCTCGTCCGGGATGCCGTCGTCGTCGTTGTCGAGGTCCGGGCAGCCGTCGTCATCCTCGAATTCGTCGAAGTCTTCGGGCTCCTCGGGGCATTCATCGACATCGTCGCGGTAGCCGTCTCCATCGCTATCCGGCACAGATTTGACGTGCTCGGGATACTTGCCGAAGCGCGTCCCCAGGGCGAAGAAAACCCCGCCTTCCTGCAGGTCGCTCGCCTGGCCCGGGTTATTCGTCGTGGTCCCGAAGAACAGATCCTCGGTATCGACGTTGAAGGGCATCCATCCGCTGAATCCACCGCGCAGGTAGACCGCGAGGCGCTCGTTGAAGTAGCGGCGCACCTCGATAAACGGCCGCACGACCGCGAGGCCCGTATTGGCGCTGGCGCCGCTGTCCAACTCGAGTTGCGTCGCGCCGACACCGAACTGCGTACCGAGAGCGAGCTCCCAGAAGTCCCGTCGAAACGCGAAAGCGGGCTCGACACCACCGTAGAAGGCGAGCAGGGAGGGGTCGCTGTGGAACGGCGTTGCGACGCCTCCGAAGACCGCGAAGCGCGTGCCCTCGAAGAACGAGCCCTCGGCCGCGAAGTCGAAGTGCCAGATTCCAGCCGTATCGAAGAGCGGCTGGTCGTTGGACTCGAGCAGATACTCGTTCCATCGGTCGAGCCTCGTTCCGAAGAATCCGGCCTCTACGCCGAAGCCGTATGAGGGCTTCCATTCGTAGCTGCCGTGCTCGGACTCGTCCTTCTCGTCGTCGTCATCCTTCTCGTCGTCGTCCTGATCGTCATCCTCGGACTCGTCGGTGTCCTCAGACTCCGCATCCTCGGACTCTGCGGTCGATTCCGATTCATCACCGCCTTCCTCAGGCGCGTCCTGCGCAGTCGCGGGAGCAGCGGCGAGGCCGACAAAGCAAGCGGTGATCAGGGCGATAAGAGCGGCACGGGGCGAAGCCTTGAAGCCATTCATCACGGGGACTCCATCTTTTTCGTTCGAAAATATTCAGGAAACACAAACGGTGGTTACCACACAGATCGCGGTTCGTCCATTTTACGCGAGAATCTGGCAGGACGGTCGACTGAAGCCGTCAGCCGGAGCCTTGAGCGCTTAAACCTTCTTAAATGTGCCGCGAGACGAGCGTCGATGGGTAGCAAAGCGCCCCTTGGATACGCTACCATTTACGCGGACATCAACTTCGACTGAAACCGGCAGTCCTTCCCCCGCGGTACCATTGTGCGACTTCTCTCGAGTTCAGCGTGTGTTGCGATCGGTGTAGTCGCCTTCGCGGCTGCGTGCGACGATAGTCGCCGCTGCGATACCGCAGCGGATTGTTTTTCAGGCGAGAGTTGTATCGGTGGGACATGCCTCGGGGACGAAAGTGGTGGGCAGGACAATAACGGCGAGGCGGATGCGGGCGACGACGCTACGGGCGACACCGAGGGGCCGGGCGAGGTCGAGTCATGTTTGAAAGACCGCATCGATGAGCCCACATGTACCGACCCCTACGAGGGCGATGGCTCGAATGACAACAACGACTCTTCAACTCAGGGCTATCAGTTCGAGTTTGGCCGGGCCGGATGCGTGACATCCGATGAGTTTACCCCGGCGGAGGAGACGCTGAGCGCGACGTTGTGTTTCGATGAATACGAGGACTGGTACAAATTTCAACTCTTCGAGTGCGACGATACTCAGTTTCGGGTGCGGGTCGACGTCGTCCCCGCCCGGAATTGCGAGACGCCCCTGGAGTTGCGTGGATGGGATTGCGAATCCGCGGATGTGCGCTGTGAGACTCTGGAGGACGGCACACTTCGTATGACACGCATCTACCGACGAACCTCTACGGAACAGCTCCTCGTGTCGTCGTTCGGTGTCGTTTCCACCGTCGATGATCAGCAGGTCGACTATACTCTAACCGTCAAGGTATATCGCTGATGTACGCTTCTCTGTCTCGAAATTTGCTGGCTGTCTCTTTACTGGCGTGCTCCTGCGCCCTCATAGCCGTGGGGTGCAAAGGGGCCGCCGATTGTTCTTCGGACGACGACTGCTTCTCGGGGGAGCAATGCGTCGACGGCCAGTGTGCCGTGCGCGATGATTCTGCCGATGGTGGAGATGAGGATGTCGATCAGGATACACAGAGCAACGATACGGCCGACGACAGCGGTGCGGATGCGACGGACGAAGATACCGACGGGGACACCGAGATGGACGCCACTGAGGACACCACCGACGACACCACCGAGGATACCTCGGGTTCCGAGTTTGAAGGGTTGGCGTGCGTCGTCGATGAGTTTACGGCGTCGTGTCCCGACGAGTTTGGTGAGCCAAATGAAAGCACGACCACCGGCTACGATCTCAACGACAACAACACCATCGGGTGCCTGAATGACGAATTTCGGGCGCTCTCGGAGTCGCACTCGACATGGTTGTGCGCCAATGAATCCAACGATTGGTACGATGTGACCTACTATCCGTGTGACAATACGACGTTTCGGATCGAGGCGACATTCACCCCGAAAACCGAGTGCGACCGGGAGTTGTTCGAGGCTCGGCTGGCAAATAGCGAGTGCTCGGACCCGGATGTTTCATGCGGTTGGGAGGGGGAGTCGTACGTCATCAGAAAACTCGTCGACACGACCTCGGCCGGGAGTTCCCTTAAATACTATTTCGGTGTGGGGAAGATCACCGACGCGCTCGACGACGGCGAGGAAGTCCAACTCGAATACGACGTGACCTTCGAGACGAGACGATGAGCGAGGGTATTGACATCTCGTCCGGAGTGGGCAGGCGAGTCGTGCAGTTGCTGCTGATATGCGCGACGTCGATGTGCGTCGGCGCGTGTGACTTTCGGCAACCTGTTTGCGTCAGTGACTCGGAGTGCCGAAGCGACTTCGTCTGCAGCTCGTCCAGTGGCTATTGCGAGCCCGATTGGGATGCCATGAGCCAGTCCGATCCCGATCCCGAACCAGACGTGATGGAAGAGGATACGGGACATGGAGAAGATACGAGAGACGTCGAAGAAGAGACGGGCGAGGACACGGTATTTATCCCCTCGGCCTGCGTGGGAGAGGTCGATGACGTGGGTTGCTCGAGGCGAGGTGAGCCCAACGATTCGCCTCGCGAGGCCGCGGATATGATGGCCAGTGGCTTCGGCTGTACCGGTGGGGCGAACGACTTTCGCGACCTGGATACGGTCAAGTCCGCGGGCTTATGCGGTCGGGATTCGGCCGACTATTACTCGCTGGAGTATGTCGAGTGCCGCGATCGCGAGTTTCGCATCGACGTGATCTTGGACCCGCATCCCGAGACCTGCCCGCACAAGACCTACTCGCTGAGTATCGAGATCGAAGGCACGCGTTACGCATGCTCGCCCGATGAGAGCGTCTCGAATTCGAATGCGCGGTGCACGACGCTCTCCGACGGTGGCCGCCAGCTGACAGCATTCATCGACGCCGACTCTATGCCTGCAGTTCAGTTCGCGCTCATCGCGGTGGAGTCAGAGGCCGAGAGTGGTTCGGCGTTCTTCGACTACGATATGCGCGTTCGATTGTACTGAGGCTCATTCCGAGCTCGGCGGAATGGTCGGGCCCTTTGCCACCCCATAGAACGCTTCATCGCTGAGCATCCCCCGGACCTGCCAGAGGAGCGGGTAGGCGCGCTTGGAGAGCGTGCTGTTCAGGTATTTGACGCCCGGTGAGCCGCCGGTGCCGTGCTTGGTGCCGATGAGCCGCTCGACTACGCGGACGTGGTGAAAGCGCCACATCAGGATGTTTTGATCGTGGGCGACCAGCGACTCGCTGAGTTGGTAGATGTGGAAGTGCTCTTCGGGGGCCGCATAGATCTCGTGGAGTGCATCGAGCGTCCGCTGCTCTTCTTCTTCGTCGAGAGGCTCGCCGTCCTGTGGGACGACCACGTCGTACCCCTTGTCTTTGAGCATCTCGTAGTAGGTGACGCGGATGCTGGGCTCGTCGAGGCGCTTTTGCAGGCGCTCCTTCTCCTCGTCGAGCATCTGCATGCTCTTCATGACGTGGCCGCCTTCTTTCATGCCGCTGAGAAATTCGACCTCGCGGAATTGTGCGGACTGGAAGCCGCTGGCTGGCTTGAGCGCCGCACGAAAGCTCAGGAAGTCGCGCGGGGTCATGGTCTCGAGGATATGGATCTGCTGGACGAGCAATTCCTCGATCTTGAGGACTCTCTGGAGGAGGCGAGACGCTTCGTAGACGTCATCGTCTTCCATGAGCTCGCGTACCGAGTCGAGCTCGAAGATCACCAGCTTGAACCACAGCTCATAGGCCTGGTGGATGATGATGAACAGCAGCTCATCGTGGGCCTTGGGCTCGCTTCGAAGCGTCTGCAGGTCGAGTAGCTGCGGGACCTTGAGGTAGGAACCGTACGCTAAGGGCTTGCCCTCATCGTCAGTGAGGTCGGGCTTCTTGGTTTCGTCGCTGCCTTGGTCGCTCATGATTGCGTGGACCTATGCTGGAGGGGCTGACCCGTCTGTTCCTTTCCGGTGGGCGTGATTTGTAGTTTCGCAGCCGAGGTTTGGCAAGAGCGTCGACAGAGCGGAGGAAGCGGATGGGGGCTAATCGCCGCAGGGAAGGGAGGCGTCGTGGCAGCAGGGACAGGGCTGGTCGGGCCCATCGAGGATGCCAAAGCGCACGCCGAAGGTGAGCATGCCGGTGAACAGCAACTCGCGCGTGGGCCGGCCCTGGTCTTCGTCGAGATTGATGATGGAGTTGACGTGTCCCGGAGTCTTGAATCCCTCGAAGAACCCGGGCATCCCGAGCAACGTCACGAACATCCCGGTCCAGCGCGTCGGCGTGAACGTCGCGGTCAGGCCGAGTTGCGCGCCGAAGTGCCCGCCATTCCGGGATATCAGGGACCCGTCGAAGATCGAGCGTTGCCGCGTGGAGTAGCTCGTGGCGAACGCGCCTGCTCGAATCCCAATATGTGCCCAGCGGCCGCCGAAGTATCGCTCCACATGGGCGCCGAGTCCGGTGGCCTGGCGGCAAGTACCGGGGTTGCGGTAGCAGAATCGGGACTCGCCGTAGAGGCTCGCACCCACGGCCCATTCGGAGGCGAGGTAGAAGTCGAGCTCGAGAGAATGCGCGGGGTAGATGCCGACGGCGAGGCTCCTGAACTGGAAAATTGGGGTCTTCGAGGCGGGAACGGCGGCGAATGAGGTCTTTCCCGTTCCCTCTTCGCCCGCGAAGGCGGGTATGGTCAGGCCGAGTGTCGCGAGGACGCAGAGTACGGAGATCCACGTCGACAATTGTGATTTTGAGTGTGTCATGCGGCCTCCTGCTGTCGCGCAAAGCGACTCGGTTTACTCGCCGTCGAGGTTGCCGAAGCGTACGCCGAACGCGGCGGTCCCGGTGAAGACGAACGAGGTATCTGATCGGGGCGGCAACGGCGGCTGGTCGTCCAACGAGCGGTTCGGCCAGCCGAGTTCTTCGGTGCCGGCGAAGACACCGGGCACACCGGTCAAGGTCAGCGTGAGTGCGCCCCATCGAAGGGCCGTCACATTGAGCGTTGCGCCCAGGCTCGGGCCAATGATGGCGCCTTCACGCGTGATCTCCTGGCCCTCTCGTCCGTATGCGAAAGTCTGCGAGTAAAACCGCCCCGCAAAGGCGCCCGCTCGAAGCCCGAAGTGGGCCCATCGGTCGCCGAGGAAGAAGAAGCGCTCGGCGTAGGCCTTTCCGCCGGCGAGCCACCAGCATCTGCTAAAGGAGCAGTCGTAATCTCGGTCCCCGCCGCCCCGCGTGAAGCCTGCGCCAACGGCCCAGTTTTCGTGGAGGTAGATGTCTGCTTCGAGCACCTGGTGCGGCGTAAACGCCAGCCCAATGCTGCGGAAGCCGACCGGAGCCGACGCCGTCGACTCTTCGTCGGGCTCGGCCGTGTCCCTCTGGTCTTCGGCCGTGTCGCTCTGGTCTTCGGCCGTGTCGATCTGGTCTTCGGCCGTGGGGCGGCGCGGATGATCATCGACGGCTGCAGAAGAAGTCGGACGTGGTCCGCAACTGCGACACTCCCGCTCGGGTCCGTCGAGGTCACCCACCCGCACGAGGACCGCGACCATACCAGTCAGCTCGAACGATTGTGCGGGTTCCGCATTCTCCTCGACGAAGCAGTCCCAGCAGTGCGGCGAGGACTCCTGGCCGACGAAAACGCCGGGGAAGGCCGAGGCGGTCAGGGTGACGCCGGCCCAGCGAAAAGGTGTGACTGTCGCGGAGGCACCCAGGTTCAACCCGAATACGGGGCCCACGTGGGACAACTCTCGGCCGCCTTCCTCGAATTGGTGGAAGAGCCTCTCGACGTACGGCCCACCGCGTAACCCGACATGACCCCAGCGGCCGCCCCAGAGGCGCTCGGCGAAGAGGTTGAATCGAGTGTGCTTGCGGCAGGAGCCGATACATGCCTCCTCGTCGAGGGTGATCGTATTGGCGAAATTCAGGCCGCCTACCCACTTCTCGCTGAAGTAGAAGTCGAGCTCGAGCACCCCGAGGTTACCCAGCCCGGCGGCAAAGCTGCGGAATTCGAAGTCAATGCCCTCACCGGTGTCGAAATAGGCTTTCTTGTCGCCTGGTTCGTGGGCAGCCGTGCTCGCGCTGAGGGCCATGCAGGACGAGACCAGAAAGGCCGCAACCATCAAGCGTTTCAATAGCCCTCGCATGCTCCTTTCCTCTCCTCGGGTTGGCAGTGACGCCGAGAGGGAAATGCAGGGGACATGCCAGTTGCGTTCTGGAGGTTGTGTGGGGGACGCGAATGATCAGGGTGAGGCCGTCGGGGTAAGGGTACCCCGCGAACGATGAAGACCTACTCCGCGACCGGGAGATGAGCGCTGGATAATGGGCTGATTGTTTCCTCTTAGGGAGCTTGGTGGGGACTGACAGTGCGAACAGCTTTTTGTTTCCTCGTATTTACCCCATTATGTCCTCTGTACACATTTAACCAGTCGAGAGCACCACTTTGCGCCTTCATCCAGGGGAATGTCATGCGACGTCGTCCATTCTTGCTTCTCTCGATCGCAATCTTGCTTCTGTGTGGCTGCGAGACGGAGACGAAACAAGTCACAGACGAACGGTCAACCGAGCAATTGAGCGAGAGCGAGACATCGAAAGATGAGAGCGAAGGCGACGAGAGTGCGAGCACGGAGATGTCCGAAGGGGAGTCGACAAAAGACGACGAGCTACGAGAGCGGTTTGACGGCATGCTCTCCAAGCTGGATGAGGCGCGATCGTCTGCGGGTTCGTGTCCGGCCTTCGACGACTCTCCGGTGTCGGACTCGAAGGACCCGTGGGGCTCATCGATTGGCGGCAAGATACTGGAATCGTGTGAAAAGGGCGGTGGGTGTATCTACAAGCTGAGCAGCCCCGGGCCGAATGAACGTTTTGGCGACAAGGATGACGCCTACTTCAAGGCCCAGATAGGAGATTGTAGATCGGCCTCACTGAGCGGCCTGGGCATCCGCGGACTCGAGATCAGGGGCGACGTCTCGGATGCGAGCTTCCACATGAGTCGGATGGAGTCGTTGGACGCATCGGAGGGAGCACTCCAGGACGCATTCTTCGGGGAGGCGCGCCTTCGCGAGGCGAATTTCTCCGGGGCGAACGCGCGCGACGTGAATTTTTCTGAGGCTGATCTGGATGAGGCGAGTTTCGACGGAGCCGATTGCCGGGGCGCGGACTTCAGTGAAGCATCCCTCGAACAGACGTCATTCGTGGGGACAAAATTGGAAGGTGCCGATTTCAGCGACGCCGATCTGACGACGGTCGAATCGGGGTTCGCTAAATCACAGGAAGGTGACGGAGCGAACGCAGGTGATGCCGTCGTGACGTGTTCAGATGGCGAGGAGAAGACGTGGGCCGACTGCCTCTCGAGTAGCTGAGACTCGCGAGCTCGATCATCTCGCTGATATTCAACGACGTGTCACACCTTCTTGGCGAGCTCGGCGGCGATTCGGATCATCTGGATGTCGTCGGTGCCGCCGCCGATCTGGAAGAGTTTCGCGTCTCGCATGAGCTTTTCGACGCGGCCCTCACGCATGTAGCCGTAGCCGCCGAGGACCTGGATGGCCTCGAGACAGGCGTCGACGCAGGCCTGGCCGCAGTAGAGCTTCGCGGCCGAGGCTGTAGCGACAGAGGGGCCGCCGTTGGCTTCCTCGTGGGCGAGGCGGTGGACCCAGTTCATGATGGTCTCCTGGATGGTGTAGATCTTGGCGATGCGGATCTGCACGGCCTGGAAGTCGCCGATGGGGCGGCCGAACTGCTCGCGCTCGCGCACGTACTTATTGCAGATCTCCAGACAGCGCTGGACCATCCCCGCGGCCATCGCCGGCATCGCGCTGCGCTCGCCCTTGAGCGTGTCCTTGGCCTGATCGCGTGACGAGTCCTCGGGACGGCCGCCGAGCAGGTGCTCGCCGGTGACGCGGACGTCCTCGAGAAAGATCTCGCCGGTGGGGCTATCCATCATGCCCATCTTCTTCATGGGCTCGCCCAGGGTGAGGCCGTCGATGTCGGTGTCGAGCACAAACGCACCGGTGTGTTTGCTGCCGAGTTCGCCGAGGCGCGCGTAGACAACCACGATGTCCGCGTGTGGGGCATTGGTGATGAAGGTCTTGGAGCCGTTGATGACCCAGTCGTCGCCGTCGTTCTTGGCGGTCGTTCGCATGGAGCCGAATGCGTCGCTTCCGGCATTGGGCTCGGTTAGACCCCAGCCACCGATTTTCTCTAGAGTGAGTAGTGGAATACCCCAGCGTTTTTTCTGCGTCTTGTCGCCCTTGGCCATGATCGTGCCGCCGGTGAGCCCAATGCTGGCCCCCAGGGACAGTGCAAACCCCGGGCTGATACGCGATAGCTCCATCATAATGATGTGGCCGAGCATCGGGTCGGTACCAGGGCCGAAGAGGCCACCACCCGAGTCGCTGCTGGCCGCGCTCTCGTCGGAGCCATCCTCGCTGGCTCCCCCGGAGCGGATCATGTCCTTGATGCCGAAGGTCTTCGCGAGGTCGCGCATGAGTGGATAGGGCAACTCGGTGCCCTCCTCGAGCGCGTCGAGCCTCGGCTCGAGTTTGTCCTCACACCAGCTTCGGAGCATCTGGCGGACCATCTTTTGCTGTTCGGTGAGTTCGAATGCCATGAGGGCCTCGCAAGTAAGTGATGCATTACTTGCGGGCATCATGGCAGATGTTGGGGCGGGGCGCGAGGGGCGGTTAGCGGTTAGCGGTTAGCGGTTAGCGGTTAGCGGTTAGCGGTTAGCGGTTAGCGGTTAGCGGT
>JBNJFZ010000002.1:15628-17520 GCA_051747295.1 Myxococcota bacterium | reverse complement strand
GCGGTTAGCGGTTAGCGGTTAGCGGTTAGCGGTTAGCGGTTAGCGGTTAGCGGTTAGCGGTTAGCGGTGCATTGTGTGGGAGGGTGCGCGGCTCGAGCGTGAGACGTGCTCGGTGAGGCCATAGCACCATCAAAAAAAGCGGCCTTGGAGCGGTTTCTAAGAGGGGTGGGCCGTTTAGAGCGGCGCCAGACCCGGTTCTGGTTCCGCAAGTTTCTACTCCCCACTCCCCACTCCCTACCAACCACCAACCACCAACCACCAACTACACCTCAACTGCATCGATCGGCTTCAAGAACACCTCGGCGATCCCGTGCAGCAGCTGTTTAACCCGCGGGTAGTCCTCGAACGTCTCATCGTCGAGGGCGAGGCGACGGCGCCGCTCGATCTCACCGAGCGCGTACTCGAGCGAGCCGTACTCGCGGAATGCGTCCGCGACGTCGTCGATCTGGTCGAGGGTCACATCGTCGCGGGGGGCGTCCAGGATGGTCCGCAGCCAGGCGGCTTTGTCGGCGGGGGCATTGTTGAGGAAGTGTACGACGAGCGCGGAAATCTTACCCTCGCAGATATCCGTGCCACGGTGTTCGCGGCCTTTGTCCGCGTAAAGGTCGAGCACGTCGTCTTGTATCTGGAAGAGTACACCCAGGTGGCCGGCGGCTTCTTCGAGCGCCTCGACCAGTCGGTTGTTCGCGCCGCAGAATTCGGCCGCGCCCGCGATGGGGAGCGCGAACAGGCCGCTGGTCTTGCCCTCCACCATCCGAAAGTAGTCGGCTTCGAGCGGTGCGTCCGCGTCTTTGAGCAAAAACTCGCGCTCCTGGCCGTCGACCACGCGAACGGTCTCTCGGAGCAGGCGCGTCGACAGGCGCTCGCGGTCGGCGGGGTCGGCGTCGAGCTGGCGGACGAGCAGCAGCGTCCAGTAGAGCATTGCATCGCCCAGGTTGATGGCGCGCGCCTCACCGTATTTGACCCAGGCTGCCTCGTGTCCTCTCCGCGTCGTGTCGCCGTCCTGGAGATCATCGTGAACCAGAGTCGCGTTGTGCAGGAGCTCGCACGCCGCACCGAACGGGATCAACTGCTCGGCGTCGACGTCGAGGGCCTCGGCTACGGCCAGCGGCAGCAGAGCTCTGAGGCGCTTGCCACCCGTGGAGAGGTGGTAGGCGCACATCTCGACCAGGGATGACTGGGGCGGCGACTCTCGGGCCACCGTCAACGTGATCAACTCGCGAATGGCTTCTAGATGATCGTCGCGGAGTCGCTCTAGGTCTGTGTGAAGGTCCGGCATCGTCTTCTCGGTCGGAAGGGCGATCTCTGTTGTAGCGGATGTCATAACACACCGATCTTCGAGTCTGAAAGGGCCTCGCACCGGGCCGCCTGAGTTGGCGAAACAACACGGGATGCCCACGTTATAGCGACGAACCGCCGATTCGAGCGGAGGCAAGCCCCCTCGATGTGGCTCCTCGATCGACGCTCTTTGCTGGCCTCATTAAATAGGACGCGACCAAAGGCCAGTTAGGTACACCGTCTGGATCCGGACGAGACCGCCGGCTGGCGGTGACAATGTCCCAGGGGCCGTTTCTGCATTGACGCTCGGGCGCCAAAGTGTAAATTTTTGGGCGGCGTGACGCGCCGCCTCGAAGAGCTTGACGCGGCGCGTCACCCGATGTCGATTCCTTCCACTTACGCACGATGTCCGAGAGCCGAATGGCCCAGGAACTCACACTCGACGACGCGATCGACGCGATCGATGATCTGATCCTCGATGGCGATTTCGACAAAGCCCAACAAAAGCTCGACGCCACCGTCGCCGAGCTCGGTGAGCGAGACGCGCTCGCGGTCTTAGAGGCCGAACTCCTGCTGGAGAGCGGCGAGTACAAGGCGTGCGTGGCCAAGGCCGA
>JBNJFZ010000002.1:0-15528 GCA_051747295.1 Myxococcota bacterium | reverse complement strand
GAGACGCTCGAGCCGCTCGTCGACGACGGTGAGATGCCGGAGTTCGTCGTGCCCGGCGCGCTGCTGCGAAGCCAGTTGTCGCTCGGACTTGGGAGCACGGACGCCGCCATGCAAGATGCGGACATCGCCATCGAGTTGGCGCCCGACGAGCCGTGGGGCTATCTCCAGAGAGCTGCGTGCCAACTGACCGCGGCCGATCCGGGAGCCGCGATCGAGACGCTCAAGGAAGCCGAACGCCTGATGCAGGATCCGCGGGACTATCCCGACTTACACGCCCTCCGTGCCTCGGCCTACGAACAACTCGGCAAGTCCGACAAGGCCGCGGCAGCCCATGATAAGGCCGAGGGTGCCTCGCGGCTTCCGGGGGTCGTCTACGGGGATATCCTGGACCCGGCGAGCAATGTCCCGGTCAACCCGAATAAGCCGGTGGACGTGCGGCAGATCCTCGAGCAAATCTTCGGCGATCCCGACGCGGCTCCCGAAGGCTACGCCGATGCTGTTCGCGAGGTCATCGATCAGATTCCGGCTTATGTCGAACAGAATCCCGGCCTCGGTCAGATCGAGGTCGAACTCCCCGAGGTCGAAGGCATGGAAGGCTCCCCGGGGAATCTGATCATTCAGGTGAATCAACCGCAGCAATAGCGAGACTGCCGACACCATGCGAGACACGCTGCACGCCGACAATTCGCTGGGAATCTTTCTGGTCATCGACGAAGAGACCGACCGCGCGCGGCTCGAATTGCAGACGTCTGACGAGGGGCCTGACCTGTCCGACCCCGATGACGTCATTATCTTCTTCGATGGCGACAGCCTCGATGTCGATGTTGAAGACCCGCAGCACGCCCGCGTCGATCTCGGTGATGCATCTCGCCTGGAAGAGCGCGTCCAGTTGACCATCCGTGTCCAAGAATTCTTCGATGGCTGGGAGTTCGGCTTCGATGAAAACTGATATATGGAGACCTCATCACACGACCCGCACGGCCAGCTTCACCAGGTGGGTCGAGCCGGCCGGACCCGTCTCGCTGGAGGCCGGGCTCGTCGACGTCTGGCGCCTCGAGCTCGATCAGCCCTCCGACGTCGTCTCACACTTCGAACAGATCCTGTCCGACGATGAGTTCGAGCGCGCCGAGCGTTTCCGCGTTCGCTCCGATCGCCGCGCTTACGTCATGACGCGCGCGGTCCTGAGGACCCTCCTCGCTCGCTATCTCGATCACCCGCGCGTCAAGCCGGAGAATGTGCCGATCGCGACGGGGGCGTGGGGCAAGCCCATGCTCGGCTTCTCGCGCATGTCTGACCATGCTCGCATCGAGTTCAACGTGTCTCACTCCGGTGGGCTTGCGCTGTTGGCCTTCGCTCGCGATGTGCGGGTCGGCGCAGATGTCGAACGCGTTCGCGTCGACTACGAGGCGCACTCCCGGGCCCGACGCTTCTTCACCGAGCTCGAGATTGAAGCCATGGAGTCGATCCCCGAGGATCAGCGCGTCCACGCGTTTTTTCGGTGCTGGACTCGCAAGGAAGCCTTCATGAAGGCGACCGGCCAGGGCTTTCATCTCGGTATGGATAGTTTTTCGGTGTCCGTCGGTGACGACCAACCTCGGGTGCTCGAGTACCGCGAAGGCTCGCCGGCGGACTGGCAGGTGTACTCGATGGAGGTCGGCGAGGACCACGCTGCGTCCGTCGTGGTCAACAGCCCCTCGCCGCTTCAGCTTCGAACGATGAGCGCGACGGTCTCCAACTCTTCATCGGTCCAACTCGACTTGTAATCCATCGCTTGGCCCATGTCGTAGAACGCGACGCCTTCCTCACAGAGTGCTTCGATCATCTCCATCTGAACGATATTTCCGGGCGATAGGTCTTTGAAATCGTCGTGATAGCTCATTTGAAGGCCCCGGTAGGTATCCATCATGACGCCGCCGAAGCAGTAAGCGATATCCGTGTCGTCGACGGTGGCGAAGACCACACGAAGCATCTCTCGCTCGGTCAATCGGGGCACCATCTTGCGGTAGAAGTCGTTCATACGTCCGCTCGAGATCCCGGCGGACTGCTTTCCCTTCCAGCTCGTTTTCTCGATGGCGATGATCCGATCGAAGAGGGCGAGCGCCTCGTCCGATGAATCTGGATGATCGAAGTAGTCGAACTCGACGCCTGCCTCAGCGGCTCTGCGTCGTGCACGCCGAATATTGCTGCGAAATTTCGATGTGCGACGCTCCAGGAAGCCGTCGACGCCGCCCTCGAGACTCGCCGACATGCGACCCATCGAGGGGCCGAGGCCGACGAAATGATCCTGTTGAAATGCGCGTATCAGCTCGACGAATTGCGGTGATCCCTCGACGAGACCCGACAAAAATAGCAAATCCCAGCTCTCCGTGACCGAGCGGGCATACTCGGAAAACTCCCTGACTATCTGAGCGACGTCCTCACCGACGATCGGCGCGCAGAGGCCCCAGGATGCCTCCAGCGGCTGGAGATACCGGCCAATGCGCTCGTGATCGCCATAGCTCAAAGCGACGTATCCGTCGGCCTGTTCTGCGGCGAGCGCCCAGAGTTCATGGTCGAAGGTCAGTGCGTCGAAGGCGGAGAGGGCCCAGGGGCTGGACGAGCAAAAGTGATCGATGTCGGGGGTCACCCGAACCGCTGCGTCGAAGGCGTCGAGTTGGTCTCTGAAGTCGTCACTACTAAGCCGTTTCATGCCGCCCAAATTCAAGGTGTGCTGGAATCTACGGAGCCGCTACCTGTTGAAGCATCGACGCTCCAGAGGAACGACAAGTAAATCAAGCCCGAAGTTTCACCACAAGTCTTCGGTGAGACTGAATTGTGATTTTTGAAAGGTTGACACCAAAGCCAAGAATCCGTAACCGTGTGCGTTGGCGTCTGTTGCGAGCGTGTATATGACTTTAGTGTGACGGCGTCCTATCCGTAGACGAAGGAAGAGGTCCGGCCGTGGATCTGAGCAAGGCAAAATATGTGCTCCCCAACTCGTTGACGCTCGCCAGCGTTTTTTGCGGGATGTCGAGTATCTACAAGTCGCTCACGGCGACCTCTACAGAGGAAATTGTGCTCGCCGCCTGGCTCATCGTGGTCGCCATGATATGCGATCTCTTCGACGGCCGCGTCGCGAGGATGACGCGCGCGCAGAGCGAATTCGGCGTCCAGATGGACAGCCTGGCCGACTCGATCAGCTTCGGGTTGGCTCCCGGTTTTTTGCTGTTTAGCTGGGGGCTCGAGCCACTCGGTATCGGTGGGATCTTCATCGCGTTCGTCTTCGCAGCCTGTGCCGTGATGCGGCTCGCGCGCTTCAACGTGATGTCGCAGGAGAGCGGCGGAGAAACCAGGTATTTCCTGGGCCTTCCCACCCCGCTGGCGGCAGGGGCAGTCGTCTCTGTGATCCTGGCGCACGTGTCTGTGACCGGAAGTGCAACCGGGCCGACGGGAAACGCGGCGATCATGACCGTCTTGCTCGGCGGTTTGATGGTCAGCAATGTACGCTATCGGACGTTCAAGGACGTCAACTTCAAAGGACGCGCCGGCGTCTTCCTCGGCATGCTCGTGCTCGCCGTGGCGGCCGTGAGTGTCTTGGCGCTTCCGAGCGTGGCATTTGTGACCATTATGGTGCTCTATATCATCGTCGGCCTCGGCGGCGGGATCCTCGAATTGGGCAAGAATATACTGGGCGCCGACGACGACGAGGCCGAAGACGATTACGTGCTGGGGACGACCGAAGACGAAGGCTAGAAGCAGACCCCTTGCGACATCTCGCCGCTCTTCGAGCGGCTTTTTTATTGCCAGTTTATTGCCACTCGGGGCATCTCGAGGCGGACGGCGGTCCGGTCCCTCGGTCAGCGGAGCCCCGCCGGGTATCTTCAGGCGGTTGTTCGGCGTCACGTTTGGTCCGACAACCAAAATCAGATAGACTGCCCCGTACCTGGATTTCCAAATAGTTCTCATCCGGACACCAAATAAGCGACGCGGAGCAGTACGCATGCGATTCCAAAGATTTCTGCCGGTTCTATTATGCGCGGTACTCGTCTGTTCGGCGTGCAGCGATGACGAGAACAACGGGACCTCCGACACCGGCCAGGCCGACGCGGCCGACACCATGGCGGACGCGGGTGAGGATGCGGATACCGTCGACGATGCGGACGCTGGAGATATGCCAGGCCCACTGGACCGCACCGATCCGCAGCCAGATGTCGCCCCCGACGGGCTCGACCCGACCGCGGATCTGTCGGCAGGAGAAGTCCGCGCCGGCAAGATTACCTCGTCGGACACCGGCTTTACGGGAATCTGGGCGCACTGCAAAGAGGGCGACTTCAAACTCTATAATTCAGACATTGCGGTGTGCGTTGAGGGTCAGGCGACCAACCGTATGGAGATGTTCACGGGAGGCAAGCTCCTCGACGCACAGCGGGTTGGCGGTCCCACGCAGGACGTCCTGGATGGACTTTTCCCGCTCGCGGGCTTCGGGACCATGGAAGCCCAATCCGTCGAGGTTATCCGGGACGGGAGCGACGGAGAGTCGGCGGTCATTCGTGTGGAAGGGCTCGATGTTCCGATGGCGTACGTCATCGGTGTGATTCCCGGGCTATTCGACGAGCGAAAAGGCCTCGAGATGTCGCTCGAATACCGCCTGGAGCCGGACTCCGACACGATCGAGATGGTCACGTGGTACACCAATGTGCAGGACGGCCGCCGGGTATTCCAGATTGGCGATTGGTTCGGTTGGGGCGACCGCGCTCGCCTCTGGACGCCTGGAGCCGGGTTTGGCGCGTTGTCGAGCCGCTATAAGTGGATGGGCGGCGTCGGCGAGGGTCACTCCTATGGGTGGGTCGTCGAGGAGAGCGCCTCGGATCTCGGCCTCCAGGCGCAGGGCTTACCATTCGTAGCAAGTCAGGCGCGTGGAGGTGCACTGCAGAGCGGTGAGGAGGCCGCGTTTCGCAGGTGGTTCGTCGTCGGCGATGGCACGCTCGACTACGTTCGGCGCCGCGCCGGTGAGCTCACCGGTGACGAGGTCGGCGGTGAGATGCGAACTATTCTGGTCGAGACCGAAGCAGGTGACCCGGTCGAGGGCAAGTGGGTGACGGTATCCAACGACGACGGTGCTCTGACTGCAGGCATGACCGACGAGAACGGAGAGACCGAGCTCATGCTGCCCTCCGGTGAGCTGATCTTCACAGTTGAATCGTGGGATGGAGCCGGACCGGTCGAGACGACGCAGGACGTCGATGGGACGGCGGTCGCACTCGAACTTCCGACGCCAGGGCGAATCCAAATCACCGCGAGCGACACGAATGACGAGCCGATGCATACCTATGTAGAGCTTCGCGGGGATGGCAACTGGAACGGCGTTGCGCTCGACGGTGAACACGTACTGACGGTCGAGCCGGGGACCTATCGAGTCTCGGGCATGCATGGCCCGGAGTGGGAAGGCGCGTCGGTCGAGGTTCAGGTCGCCGCCGGGGAGGCCAAGTCTGCCGACCTCGTCCTCGAGCACTCGTTGAATACCGATGGTTGGCTCTCGGCCGATTTTCATCAGCATATGGAGCCGAGTCCCGACAGCGCGGCGCATATCGAGGCTCGCGTCAAAGAAAACGTCGGCCTGGGCGTCGAATTCGCCGTGCCGACCGACCACGACGTGGTCTCCGATCTGCAGCCGTTTATCGATGCGCTCGGACTCACGCAGGACATCGGCACCTTTAGCGGCGTCGAGATCTCGCCGCTGGCGACCCACGTCGGGCTGTATCCGATGGATTACGCGCCCGACGAGCGTGGGCGCGGTACCGTGGCGCTCGCGGTTCTGGAAGACGGCGAGCCAGCGCGGCGGGTGATTCCGGAGGTCGTGGACATCGCGCGAACCCTCGAGTCCGATCCCATCGTGCAGCTCAACCACGGCAGGCGCGATAGCTCGGGGATGCTCGAGCTGGTCGGGTACGACCCGGAGGTCGGCCCGGATATCATCGCTGACAATCGGTTCTTCACGTCCTTCGACACCATGGAGATCGTCAATCGGTTCGAGAATACCTGCAAGCTGTTTAGAGATTGGTCGGGTTTTCTCAACTACGGGCTCACGCCCACCGGACTGGCGAACTCCGACGAGCACGGGCTCTCCGGTTCGACCGGCACGCCACGCAACTACTTGATGGTGGACAAGGCGCCGTCCGATGTGACCGAGGCGGATATCCGGGGTGCACTTCGCGACGGTCGAGTCGTCGCTGGTGCCAACGGATTCATCGAGATTAAAGGAGCCAACCCGGGCGACCTCATCGAGAGCAACGGAGACCCGGTCGATCTGAGCGTGCGCGTGCAGACGCCGTCTTGGGCATCGGCCACCAACCTCGTGACGGTGGTGAACGGCACGGAAGTCGACGCCGTGTCTGCGTCGGATGACCCCGCGCGAATCGAGGACTTCAATGAGACGCAGACGATTACGGTGACCGAAGACGCATGGGTCGTCTTCTTCGCGTATGGACCCAACGCAACTGGACCGACCGCCTCCGGCGCGCAAACCGTGTTGTTCACAAACCCGGTTTACATCGACGTCGATGGAGACACCGACTCCGACGGCAATAAATTCGAGGCCCCCGGCCTCGGAACCATCGACGTTCCCACCGTCGACCTGTTCTGCCAGTGAGCTCGGAGCAACTGCGGGCGCGACGGTTGAACCAGTCCCGCAGATGGGGGAAGGTGGCGAGGCACGCACGAGACGTGCCCGGCACTTACTGCGGGTACCCTAAAAGGACGGATTGTCATTGATGCTTTCGATCGAGAAACTGCGCGAAAAAGTCGACGACGCGATGGTCTCGGCGATCGACTCGGATATCTGGGAGCGCGTCCGGAAGATGAAGGCCGGGCAGAACGAGTACGGCTTCGACCCGTTCGGGTTCGAGCCGGAATTCCTCAAGTATATCCTGCCCCTCGCCGAGCGGGTCTACCGCAACTACTTTCGGACCGAGGTCTTCGGTATCGAAAATGTGCCGGACGACGGTCCGGTGCTGCTGATCTCCAATCACACCGGCCAGATCCCTGTCGATGGATTCCTGGTCGCGTCATCGATGCTCTTCGACAAGAAGCCACCGCGGATGGCACGGAGCATGGTGGAGCGCTGGGTCGCGCGACTTCCGTTCGTGTCGTGGTTCTTCCCGCGAGTCGGTCAGGTGGTCGGCACGCGCGAGAATGCGCGCATCTTATTGCGACGCGGGGGATGCATCCTGGTCTTTCCGGAGGGCGTCAAGGGAATCAGCAAGACGTACGACCACGCCTATGAGCTCGAGCGATTCGGCTACGGGTTCATGCGGCTCGCCCTCGAGACGGATACGCCGATCGTTCCAGTCGGGGTTGTCGGTGGTGAGGAGCAGATGCCCGCCATCTGGAACTTCGAGTCGCTGGCCAAGATTCTGGGTATGCCGGCGTTTCCGATCACGCCGACGTGGCCGCTCCTCGGACCCCTCGGGGCGCTGCCGCTGCCGGTGAAGTACCGCATTCACTTTGGCGAACCCTTGCACTTCGAGGGTGCGTCGGACGACGAGGATCGCGTCATCGGGGCGCTCGTCGATGACGTCCGCGCTGCGATTCGCTCCCTGATCGATAAGGGTCTCGAGACACGCGAAGGAGTGTTCTTTTGAGTCCGAAGCGAACCAGACGCAAACAACGAGTCGTTATCACGGGCATCGCCGGGAATTTCGGGCGAGCAGTGGCGCGACGCCTGCATCGGCACTTCGATATCATCGGAATCGACCGCAGGCCGGCGCATTACCTGCCGAAGGATATCGACATCGAGAACGTCGATATTCGTCGGCGTCGAATGGAGGACGTATTTCGTCGAGAGGATATCGACGCGGTCGTCCACCTCAATATCATGCACGACCCGCGGACGCGTCAGGAAGAGCACCACGCCTTCAACATCGTGGGCACGCAGAAGATCTTCCAACTCGCCTCGGACCATCGGGTCCCGAAGATCATCGTGCTCTCCAGCGCCGACGTGTACGGCCCGCACCCAGAAAACGATCAATTCCTGACTGAAGATGCACCGCTGATGGGTGGGCAGTCGTTCGACGCCATCCGCGACCTGATCGCGCTGGACATGTTCTGCAATACGTTTTTCTGGCGGCATCCCGAGATCGAGACGGTGATTTTGCGCCCGGTTCATATCGTCGGGCGGGTCAACAATGCGCCGAGCCGCTACCTGCGCCTGGAGCGCCCGATGACGGTCATGGGCTTCGATCCGATGATGCAAGTCATCCACGTCGAAGACGTGGTCACGGCGATCGAAGAGGCGCTCACACCCGGTGTCCGAGGCGTGTTCAACGTCGCTGGACCCTCGCCGGTTCCGCTGTCGCTGTTGATCGAGAAGCTGGGTAAGAAGCCGCTGCCGCTGCCCGAGCCCATTGCCCGCATGATGCTGGAGGCGGCATGGTCGCTCAAGATGAGTGACTGGCCGGTGCCGGAGCTCGACCACATAAAATACGTGTGCATGGTCGATGATACGCGTGCCCGCGAGATGCTCGGCTTCGACCACGAGTATTCTTTGGATCAAGTGCTGCAAGACCTGGAGAAGCCGCCCCGCTGGTGAGGTTTGGGGAGAGGGAGATGTTGGAGAGCGAGGGGAGCAGGTATGTGATTGTGATGCGTCGAGCTTGACATCTGTGCGTGTGAAATACGTGCGGTGCAGCAGCGGCCCCTCGCGCCGTTCTAAACGGCCCACCCCTCTTAGAAATGGCGCAGGGGCCGATCTCGATGGGCGCGCCATGACCGAGTCTCCATGATCAAAAAAAGAGCCGACGGCCACGTACGGACCGTCGGCTCTTCGCATATTCGGATTGGCCGGCTCGCCTCAATTCGGATTGGCCGGCTCGGCTTACTGGCGCACGGCTTTGACCGTCAGCGCGTCGTCCGCGGCGTCGGCCTCTACCAGGTCGAAGCCAGCGCGCTCGAGGCGCTTGCCGAGCTCGTCCTCGGTAAACCAGTGGAATTGAGTCGGCAGCTCCGCAGCGCGCTTGAGCAGGCGCTTGACCGGGTTGGAGTCGCCGATGCGGAAGGTGCCGATGACGCAGATGCCGCCGGGCTCGACCACGCGCGCGAAGTTGCGCAGGACTTCGTCGACGCGCGGCATCAGGTGCAGTGCGCCGGAGCAGTGCAGGCGGTTGAAAGCGGCGCGGCGAGCGGGGACGCGGGAGGCATCGCCGCGGACCAGGTAGACCTGCTCGTCGAGGCCTTCGCGACGCAGGTAGGTGCGCGCGGTCTCGAGCATCGGCCAACTCAAGTCCATGCCGGTGACGAGGAAGTCGCCATCGACCCCATGCTGTTCGCGGAGCTTCTGGGTGAAGTAGCGCGTGAAGTTGCCGGTACCGCATGCCACATCGAGCAGCCGCGTATCGGCATCGAGGTCGAGCATCTCGGTCGACAGCGCGTATTCCTCGCGCATCGTACGCCCGCTGACCAGGCTGGTCAGGCGCGGGCGCATCACGTCCTCGTAGAAGCGCGCGTAAAATCGCGACTCCATCAGGTGTTGGGTGACGCCGCGGCCGCTGGGCTTGGGCGGCGCCAGGTCGGCGATGCCGTTCTGGAACGAGTACTCACGACGGCACGCCGTGCAGGTCAGCGAGGTTGGGCCCTGCTTGAAGTCGTCGTGACCGCAAGCAGGGCAGCGCAGCGCATCGATAAATTGTTCAATAGGCGTCTGGGCATCGTCGGACTTCGCCGCTGCGGGCTTCGACTCGGCTTTTTCGGCGGCGCCGTTGCTCTTCGCTGACTTTTTTGCAGCCTTCTTCTTCTTAGACTTCTTCTCGGTCGACTTCTTCTCGGTCGACTTCTTCTTGGCCGACTTTGCCGCCTCTTTGGCCGTGGACGTCGCTTCTTCGACAGCTTCAGCAGCCGCTTCGACCGTTTCCTTCGCCGTTTTAGCTGCCTTTTCGACCGTCTCCTCGGCGGCTTCTTCGGCCTTCTCCGCGGCTTTCATCGCTTGATCGGCAACGTCGTCGGTCTGCTCCTCGAGGTCCTCGAGCGCAGTCTCTGCGGCCTCGAGAATCTTGGCCTGCGTCGACGCACCGACGCCCTTGACCTTCTCGAGGTCGCCGGCACGAGCGGCTTCGATCAGGTCCTCGATCGACTCGATGTCGAGCTCCTCGACGAAGGACTCCGCCTTGGAAGGTCCGACGTACTTGACCTCGGACAGCTGTTCGATGATGGACTTCTTCGATTTCTTGGCCATCGTCTTTGCCTCATTGCTCGGGAGATCCGAATACGCATCTTGGAAACTGTGTCTATACTTTTGGGCGCCGCAGTCGGTGGAGCCTGACGAGCCGGCGGGGAACGGCTTGCGTCCCGAAACTTTCTACCAGCGCGATACATCTCAATATTGTGGCACTAGCACCACCATTGCGACATTAACTGGTGGTTTAGTTCACATGACGCACCGTGTCAAACCAGCGCTCGACCGAGAATCTGTACGTCACCCCATGGAAATCAAGCATGATTCGTAACTGGAAGACCCTGACCCGCGAGCTCCTCGAGAGCGTCCCCATCTTTTCCGTATCTCGCGTGCGCCGTGAGCACGCCGAATTTGGAGAGGCCGACTTCTACGTCATGGACCTGCCCGACTGGATAAACGTCGTGGCGCTAACGCCCGAGAACGACGTCGTTCTGATCCGTCAGTACCGACACGGAACCAAGGATATCACCCTCGAGATTCCCGGTGGCAATGTCGATCAGGGCGAGACATCGCGCGAGGCGGCCGAGCGAGAGCTGCGCGAGGAGACCGGCTACGAGGCACAGGAGTGGATCGAAATCGGGTCGGTGGAGCCGAATCCGGCGTTTATGGGCAATGAATGCAAGACCTGGTTGGCACTCGATGCACGACCCACGGCCGAGCCGAATCCCGATCACCATGAAGAATTCGAGGTGCTCCGCGTGCCCCGACACGCGTTCGACGCGCTCATCGATAACGGCGAGATTACCCACTCGCTCGTGGTCGCGGCCGCGTATCATCTGAGTCGCTACGAGGCGAGATAGCTCAGGGTCGGGTACCGACGACGACGCGGTCGTGGTCGGCGTAGTCTTTGCGTACTGTGACGTTATCGAATCCGGCGTCCTCGAAAATGCCACGCACGGCGTCGCCCTGCCGGTATCCGATTTCGACGATGAGCTGGCCGCCGGAGCGAAGCCGTTCTGCGGCTTCGGGGACCAGCCTGCGGATGACGTCCAGGCCGTCTTCACCTGCATAGAGAGCTTCGTGAGGCTCGTTCTCGTGCACGTCGCGCATGACCTCGTCGCGCTCGTTTTCTGCGATATACGGTGGATTGCTCACGATGAGGTCCGCGGGGAAGAAGTCCTCGGACACTTCCTCGAACAGATCGCACTCTACGACTTCGACTCGCCCACCAAACTCCAGCGCCTCGACATTTTCGCGGGCGAGCGCTGCAGTATCCGGATCGATCTCGGTGGCCGCGACGCGGATATTCGGACGCTCATCGGCCAGCGCCAGAGCGATTGCCCCGGTGCCGGTGCCGACGTCGATGACCGCTGCGTCGACGTCGTCTTCCTCCAGAAAATCCAGTGCAGCCTCGACGACATGCTCGGTCTCCGGGCGCGGGATCAAGGCGCGGGCGTCGGTCTTCAGGTCGATGCTCCAGAATCCCCGCGACCCGGTGAGGTATGCGACCGGCTCGCCGGCCAGGCGCCGCTTGATGAGCGCGCGGTACTCTGCGAGTTCATCCGGCCCCATCGGGCGGTCGAAGGCGGCATAGAGCTCGATGCGAGGGAGGCCGAGCACGTGCGCGAGCAGGACCTCGGCGTCGACGCGTGGGGAGTCTACGAGGCCCTTGTCCTCGAAGAATCCCTGCGTCCATCGCAGGATCTTCAGCGTGGTCCATGGCGGTCCGAGTTCGGTCGCTTGTTTTTCGTCGCTCATCGATTCTCCACTTTTCGATGTCAGTCACTCTACCCATAGTCTTCGGCCCCGAAGGACTCAAGCCCGCAGCTCGGCGCGGCGCTTTCCGCGGCGGGCTCGCATGTGCATAATGCGTGCGACGTGCGACCTACTATCTACATTATTTGCGCTGCATTGCTGCTGGCGATTGTTGGCTGTGACAAGTCGACCGAGGCGACGAAGGGAGCTTCGGGACTGTCGGAGTCTCCACCGGGAGAGTCGTCCAGCCCGTCCACCGCAGCGCCTGGCCCGTGGAGGATCGGCACGATCGACGTTCGCGCCGGCGAATCCGCCGGGGAAGTCGAGTTGCCGTCCTCGGAGTCCGTCTCGAAATGGCTTACGGCGACCATCCGGGAGGTCGACGCACTCGAAAAGACCGAAGAGGAGGCGTCGGCATTCTTGATGTATCAGGCCGCCGTGGTCGATGGCGTCTCGGGCGTCCCCTCCGACGAGCAGCCCTTTTTGCGGGTGAGAGTCCAGGGGCGCCTGGAGGACCCGACGCGCCCGGACTCGGTCAATAACTTGATGGCGCTGGGTTTATCGCGCGACCTGCAGTTCGAGGCGGGGGACGGGGCGCCTTCTGCGACGACCGTTCAGACATCCGTCCGACAGGTGGTCGAGGAATACGTCAGAATAGTCGCGCGTCGATTCGAGGCGTTGTCGGGCACAGAGACGCAACTCGTCGCACTCCTCGAGTCCGAGGAGCTACCCGCGGAAGCGGCGCTGACAGCAATCCACGAAGCGCGTGACCGAAAGGTCGATGAGGCAGCGCCCGCTGTCGCGGAGCTGCTCGGACATGACTCGCCCGACGTCGTCGTGGCGGCGGCCGGGGCTCTGGCAAAGATGGCGCCGGAGAAGACAGCGGGACAGATCGTCGATGCAGCCGGCCGCCTCGGCCGAGAGCGCAAGTACGCGTCTCTTCACCAACTGATCTTCATCGTCGGGGATCTCGATCAGCCGGTCGCCCGTGAGTATCTGGATGGGCTAAGAGGGCATCAGATCCCGGATATTCGGCGCGCTGCAACTCAGGCACTCGACTCCGGCGTATCCGATGACGATCGAGGGCAACCATGAGCGTACTCGACCTCGAGCACGAGGGCGCGCTTGTTGTCGCCACGGTCAACCGCCCGGAGGCGCTGAATGCGATCGACTTCGAGGTCATGGCCGCGCTCGAGGGCGCGCTGGACATGCTCGAGTCCGACGGGGACGCACGTGTCTTCGCGCTCACCGGGGCCGGCGAGCGCTCATTTATCTCTGGCGGGGACCTCAGAAAGTTCGCAAGCCTCGAAACAGCGGCTGACGCGGCGGCGATGGCCAGGCGCATGAAGGCGATTCTGCAGCGAATCGAGAACCTGGACGCGTGGACCATCGCCCTCGTCAACGCCGATGCCTACGGCGGCGGTTGTGAGACCACGCTGGCCTTCGACTTTCGTATCGCGAGCGAGACTGCGCGCTTTGGGTTCACCCAGGCTCGATTCAACGTGACCCCGGGTTGGGGCGGCCTGACGCGTCTGGTCGAGTTGGTCGGGCGGCCGACCGCGCTCGAGTGGCTGGGCCGCGCGCAGCGAGTGCCCGCGACAGATGCCCTGGAGGCCGGGTTGGTCGACGAGGTCGTTGCACCGAAGCGACTCCGATCTCGTCTCGACGCATGGGTAGAAGAACTCGCGACCGGCGACCCGGCGCTCATTCGCGCGCTCAAGCAAGGCGCCGCGCGAGCGACGACTGCGCCGCGTGACGAGGCGATAGCCTCGGAACTCGAGCCGTTTGCACAACTGTGGTCGGGGCAGCGCCACCACGACAAGATTGCCAGATTCCTCCGCAGATCGGACCCTGACCAAAATGACTAAAGCTGAAGAGACCGACATGACTCTCTCATTCGACACCCCCCCGTTTGTCGTCATCGAAGGACTGGATGGTGCCGGCACCACGACTCAGGCGCTGCTGCTCGTACGGCGGCTCCGCGGGGCCGGTCAGGCCGCGCATATGAGCCGTGAGCCGTCCGAGGGACCCATCGGTATGCTGATTCGACAGATGTTGTCTCGACGAATCGTCACGCCGCGCGGCGACGACGACTACGAGACGATCGGCAGGGAGACGTTGGCGTTGCTTTTTGCCGCCGATCGCCTGGATCACATTTCCTCGAAGGTGCAGCCGTCGCTCGATCGCGGCGAGGTCGCCGTGTCGGATCGGTATTACCATTCGTCGCTGGCGTATCAGGGCGACGTCGACGACGAGGAAGAGATCGACCTGGAGTGGGTGCGGACGGTCAACGAGCGTGCGATAACTCCAGACCTGACGGTGTTTCTCGAGGCGCCGGCCGAGCTATGCATGAAGAGGATGTCGGATCGCGCCCACCGCGATATCTTCGAGACCGAAGAGAAGATGCGCCGGCTCGAGAAGCGCTACGATCAAGTCATCACCGTTTTGGAGGACGCCGGCGAGCATATCGTACGCATGGACGCGTCGCGCACGGCGGAGTCGTTGTCGGCGGAGATCTTCGACGAGGTGGCGGGGCTGCGGTGACTGGTGGTTGGTAGTCGGTAGTCGGTAGTAGGACGAGAAACCCGGCCTGAACGCATTTCTAAGAGGGGTGGGCCGTTTAGAAGCGCCTGAGGCGCCGATCCGATCGGCCGCCCCTATAGCAGTTTGTCGTACACCTGCAGCGTCTTCCGCGCCGTCAACGGCCAGCGAAAATCCGTCGCTCGACTGCGGCCGCGCTCGGCGAGGTCTCTGTGGAGCTCGTCGTCGGTCGCGACGTCCGCGATGGCGTCGGCCATTGCCTCGGTGTTGCGTGGGTCGACCTTCATGCCGCCGTCGCCGGCCACGGTGCGCATCGGCTCCAGGTCTGACACGATTGTGGGAACGCCCATCGCCATGCCCTCGAGTACGGGCAGGCCGAACCCTTCGACCAGCGAGGGAAAGACGAATAGCCGTGCGTGTCCGAGTACGCGCCGGAGCTCATCGTCCTCTAGATATCCCGGAATATGGACTGCGTCGGAGAGCCCCGCAGCTCTGATTTTCGGGCGCAGACCTTCGCAATTTCCGATGAGCACCAGGTGTAGATCCGGCACCCGCTTACGTGCCAGGCCCAGCGCCGCGATCAAACGCCCGAGGTTCTTGTAGGGCTTCGCATTGCCTATCGCCACGACGTAGGGCGTCTCGTTCTCGACCAGCTTCGGCAGGACGCCGCTGGGTGGCTCGGTGTCTTCGAAGAATTCGGCGTCGACGCCGTGGTAAATCGTCGTGACCTTGTCGGCCGGCAACCACGGCCTCGCTCGCTCCGCGGTGGGCTCGGAGACCGAGATGACGTGGTCGGCCACTCGCAGTGTATGAGGTATGGCGACCCTGGCGAACGCACGGATGGCTTCGGCCTGGACCCAGGTCGGCTGCGATTCATGCGGGTGCTCGATCCAGACCAGGTCGTGAAGCGTGACGACGATTTTGGGGGTATCGCTTCGACCGATCCGCAGCCCCAGCGGCAGGATGTGGAACAGGTCGTGGTAGATATCCGGCTCTCCGTGCTCCCGGAACACCTTGCGGAGGGTGCGCGCGCCTCGCAGGAAGTTGTCCATATTGTCGATGGCCGTGTCGACGAAGACCTCCTCGAG
>JBNJFZ010000001.1:103769-111053 GCA_051747295.1 Myxococcota bacterium | reverse complement strand
CATAATGAGCCTTATCGGACGGCAACCCGCGATTCGAGGCTGATTTGTGGCCTCGAGGCGACGAAAACTGGCCGAAATCGCGCGAAAATCGGCCCTTTCCGACGACAGTCGACGCGGATTCGGCCCGCTCGCCGGCCGGACCGGTGGTATACCGCCTGATTTCGGGCTGGGCACCCCCGCCTGGAGGCCGTCTAAGGCCGGTTTGTCGTCTGACTTCTGGGTGACTTCGGGATACGCGTAAAAGATCACAGAAATCGGGGCGACCTGCCCGTAAAGGTCACCGGAGCACGGTCGGCCGGCGCGGAGCTCGGCGAGCTCGTCGGAAGTCGTCGGCCTCTGGAGGGCGTCACGGGCGGTTTGTGAAGAATTGTACGTATCCCGAGGTTACCCAGGTCTACGCCGCACGTCGGGTTGGGATTAACCTGTATTCATTTGAGGTTATATTTATCTGGTGTTATACTGTGGCTATGGTTGACGTGGTTGGTACAGATGAATTCGCGGGTTGGTATGACAGTCTCAACGATGCAGATACCGAGGCTGTCACTCTTGGTGTCGATCGACTTGCCGCCGCGGGCGTTACGCTTCAGTTCCCATACTGCTCGGCCATCGAAGGTACTGATTATCCGCTGCGCGAGTTGCGTATCCAGTCGAAGGGACGACCCATTCGGGTCTTTTACGCCTTCGACCCGAGGCGGCACGCCGTCCTTCTCATCGGCGGCGACAAGACAGGAGACGATCGTTTCTACGACCGGATGGTTCCCCGTGCTGAAGGCATTTGGGAGAGCTATCTCGACGAGATTGACAACTGAAAGGAGACGGCCATGAACGTACACGACTGGAACGACATCAAACGCAAGAAACTCAGCGACGAAAAAATCGCTGAAATCCGCGAGCAAGCCGCTCAGGACGTACTCGAGATGCATCTCAAGACTCTGCGTGAGCAGCTTGGCATCACGCAATCAGAGCTTGCCGAGCTCATGGACACGCAACAACCCCAGCTTTCCAAAATGGAGAGCCAGACAGATTTCTTGATGTCCACCCTTCGACGCTACGTCGAAGCGCTTGGCGGAGATCTCGAAGTCACAGCTGTCTTCGAAGGTACGCGTATACGTTTGAGCGGGGTCTAATCAGGTGCGGCCGTGAACGTGCAGATGGTTTAGCCACGTCATGTTACGCATCGTCCAGCCCGAGCTCCTCGAGGACCTCCTGGGTGTTCAGCGTCTCCTCGTTTTCGATGCTGGCAGCCCCGCTTTCAATCTTTCGACGCACGAAAATCTTGTACTCGAGGTCTTCCCAGGTGGCGTCCTCGGGAAGCGAGTCGACCAGTTTTCGGGCTTGTTCTTTGATTCCGGTCGGTGCACGTCCTCACGCCTTCGCTGTCGACACGACCGACACGTATTGCGCCGGGTCGGGCTTCGCTCTGGCGTTGATCTGGCGCGACAGCCTCCGAGCGGAAGGACGAGTTTATAGGCTCTCACCAATCTCGCTGCTCTCGACTGTGTTGCGCAGCATCGTCTGACCTGGGGCCCTTTCCTCGACCGGCTCTCACCGGCGTCGACGGTACTATGGACCCGTCCGACTCCTCGCGCGAAGTGCACGAGGCCTCCCACGTTTTGCGAGACGACTTCCGTGCGTGCTGCTGCCACTACCCCGGCGGCCACGAAGGGTGCACTCGACTTTGGCTTCCTGGCGCTGATTTCGCCTCGTGACGAGGCTCCATAAATGATGCCGGCTAACCTGGCTGTCCAGGCGTTGTCTCCGGGACTTCGAGCCATCGATCGCTCTCCGACTCGCCCGGATAGCTTCCCAGCCGTACTGACAATTGCTGGGGCTCAACTTTCACTCGCTGACATCGTGCTCCTTTTCTCGTGGCACACTGAAAAATCGCACGTATCCCGAAGTTGCTCCAAAAACCCACAGGAAATGCATATAAGTGCATAATAAATTTGAAATAGATGCAATTTAATGCAATCCTCTGATGAGTTCATGATTGAGCAGCGAAGGACACGACGTGCCCGTGGACAACGATAATCAACCGACCCACAAAGAGATGGTCGGTCGCGTTATTTACTCATTGCTCGGTCCAGCCTTGGACCTCGCGCGTGCCTTCTCTATCCCCTTGAGCGACGTTAGCCACTGGCTCGAGCTCGCGTATTTCAGGAAGCTGCGCGCATCCAACATGACGCTCGGAGACATCGCGGAAAGGCTGGGCGTGAGCGCCCGCAAGGCCGCCGAATTGTCGCGGATGCTCAAGGAAAACTTCTTCGACCCGGAGCGCAAACAGGGCATGGCGCGTCAGATCGAATTCATGGTGTGGGCCGAACCGCTGAGCCTCGCACGTATTAAGCAGACCCTGGACGCGGGCGCCGAGGAGGTCGAGCGTGCCGTCGAGACACTCATCGCTGCGGGGCGAATCGTCGAGAGAGAGGGACGCACGCCTGTATACGAGATTGCTCGTGGAGAGTCTCGCCTCGTCGAGGATGGCTGGCTGAGCAAAGTCGACGCGCTCAACCACTTGCTATCGACAATCTCGAGCGCGGTCTACGCGCGCTTTTTCGCCAGCGATGGCAAGGCGCTGGCGCGAAACCTCCACTTTCACATCCGGGCGGAAGACCTGCCCGAACTCCGAGCCCTATACGAAGATCATATCTGGCCGACGCTCAGCGAGATGGACGAGCGCGCGGCCAACGACAGGCACCGAATTCCTATGGACTTATCGGTCGCGTGGGCACCGCATCAATACATCGACGACACTATCGACGACGAATAATCCCAAAGGCTCCAACCCAATATTGGGGGAACTATGAAACCCTTACGTATCTCAGCTTGCTTGCTCGTCATGGCATTATCCTTGGGTTGCTCCCCGGATGAGGTCGCGCTCTGCGGTGACGGTGACGAGGTCGAAGCCAGCGGTCAGACCGTCTGTGTTTATCGCAACGAGATCATCGAAACGGGCTTCGACTGTCCCGCCGAGCGCCCGCATCGACACAACATGGGTGACCTCGTGGTCTGTAGCGGTGACGAGGAATTGCCCGAAGGTCTCCCCGAGGAGCTCGACGAGCGCTACCCGGATAACGAAATCGATCCGGACGCCGGTAACAATGGATGGGACGTCGACACATACAGCCCGGAGTGTCGAGAGGATTCCGACTGCGGAGGCTCGGAGGTCTGCGTCCGAGAGTCTTGCCGGGACGCCTCGAACCTCCAGCCGTGTGACGGCCACTGGAACTGTGGCAGGGGGGAATTGTGCGAAGACGGTTATTGCCTTGAGGATCCCGACTATCCGCCGGACACCGATGCACAACGCTTCGAAGGCACGGCGTGCGACGGGCGGTACGCCGCCAACGCCAATCGTGACTCCCGATGCTATGAGAACGAAGGATGTGCGGAGCTCGACGTGCGCTGCGGAGAGTGCGTGTGCACCCTCTGCGCAGATGAATACTGTTTAGAGACCGTATGCGATGACGGCGGTAGCCAAGAATGTCCTGGCGGCCCGTTTGTCGACGCCGGACACTCCGATGGAGGGTGACCGTACGGATCGGGCCTCGGTTATGAGGCGGCGACCGGAAGGGGCTGGACGCCCTATCGTGACTAGCTTCGGCGAGCGTGGTTCAGGAACCGCACGCCCCATCCCCCTCGCTCACACCCCAAGAGTACTTGGTCGCTACGCTCCCGGCGCGCTCGGGTACTTCCCCAAAGGGGAAGGGTCGCTTTGCTCTGCCGCACCACTCCAGGTTCACCACGACACGGAACCCTCATAGGGCTGCAGATCGTCGACCGTGAACCAGAAGCGTGGCGGTGACGCTAAGCGACCTCTCCCCATTTGGGGAGATACCGCGCGGAGCGCGGAGAGGGGCGTGCGGGCTCGATCAGCTCATGTTGCAACTACCCTGCTACTGAGTCCGCATGTCCTCTCGATGCGCTCGACGCTGGCTCGCGCATCCGTGAGAGTCGCTCTTTCGTGCTTTTCTTGGGATACGATCCACTTACGTGTAACATTCTCGAAAACAGTGCGTTGGAGTCGTCCGTCGCCTGGACAGACCCGCACTGATGCAAACGCATATGATGTGTAGCGCGTGGTCCGCGCGCCTTACGCCCGATGGAGTCATAATGACCCGTTTTCTGCCGATCTTCTTCGCCATAGCCCTTTCGGCCAGCTCCTGCATCTTCCAGTCGGGAGACGGGGAGTCTGATACCGGAGCCGACGCAGGGAACGATGTCCAGTCAGATACGTCGCTAGACACCTCGCCGGACGCCGAGGCAGATGCCGACGACGACGCTGGAGACACAGAGGAAGCCGACGCCGACACCGGCCTCGAGTGCACGGCTCCCGCAGAGCCCTGCGGAGATCAGTGTATAGACACCACTTCTTCAAACGAGCACTGTGGCGCGTGCGACAATCCATGTGGCACCAGCTCTGATGGCTACATCGAGACCTGCGTCGAGTCGATGTGCGAGGCGACCACAGACTGCGCGGAGGGCTTCGTCGACCTCGACGGCGACGCCTCCAACGGCTGTGAGTGCGAAATTACTGACCCGAATGATCCTCCCGGGGATGATATCGACGCCAACTGCGACGGTATCGACGGGGACGCGAGCACCGCGCTATTCGTCCGCGAAGGCGCCAGCGGAAACGGCCTGACTGCCGACGATCCCATGGGCTCGCTGTCCGATGCCCTCAATGATGCGGCGGCCGACGAGAGCCTCACGCAGATCCTGATTGCTCAGGGTTCCTACCCACCCTTCTCACTGGTCTCCGATGTCACCGTCGTCGGGGGCTACTCTGGAGACTTTCAGGAGTACGACCCGTCGAGTTACCAGACCACGATCGAGCGCTCCGATGATGCCAGCGGGGCCGGAGACTTGCAGACCGTCGAGGCCGTAGACATCGACAATACGGTCCTCGCCTCCGTCCGTGTCATCGCCGCCGAGGCGGTCGACCCCGGCGCGAGTACCGTGGCCGTCTACGCGCAGAACTCGACCTTCGAGCTGCGAGAGCTGACCCTCGAGGGCGGCCGGGCGGCGCGTGGGGAAGACGGTGAGTCAGTGTCCGGTCCCGTCAGCTGCGACAAGCCAGCCGGCGGCGGCGGCGGCATGCCCGACGGCGTGAACGGCTGTAACTTGCAGACCACCACGCGCACGGCCCCGCCCGGAAACCCAGGTGAACCCGGACCGCCTCTGGGAGGATCTGGCGGAGAGGGTGGTTATCAGAGCTGCGAGACCAAGAGTAATTGCACGAATACGCGAATGATCGGGCGGCCCGGTGAGGATGGAGCCGTGCCGCAGAACACCGGCACGAACGGCATGGCACCGACGAATGGCGCGGGCATACTCGACAACGGTAGCTGGACCCCTGCCACGGGCACCGCGCCCACGGCCGGGATCGATGGCGGGGCCGGCGGCGGAGGCGGCGCAGGGGCGAACTGCGGCACGTCAAGTTCCACCTACGATACAGGAGGCGACGGGGGCCGCGGAGGCGATGGGGGCTGCGGAGGAAAGCCTGGCGAAAACGGACAGAGCGGTGGGGCATCGTTCCTGATTCTATCCATTGGCTCGGATATCGAGCTCGACGGTGTCATGGGCGTACCCGGACGTGGCGGCGACGGTGGTAAGGGGTCGCCCGGCACAGCGGGTGGCCCGGGAACCGCAGGTCAAGCCGGTGCCGACGCTCCCGGCGGCGACGGCGGCCCAGGTGGCGATGGAAAGGCAGGGAGCGACGGCGGTGACGGCGCGGGCGGCTGTGGCGGCCCGTCCTACGGCGTCGCCTTCGACAGCTCATCGACCATCAACGGCGATGTGAACGTCGATGGCGCGACCTTCGAGGCCGGCCAGCCAGGCAGTGGGGCCACCAACAATGCCCCCGACGGCTGCGACGGTGTGGCGGCCGCCGAGCAGGAGCTGTAATGCATTCAGGTGTTCCGCAAGCCGCGCTCGCCCGCTACTCCAACCCGCGCTCTACATAGCTGCTGACGAGCTCGCCCCACGGCACCACGGCTCGGAGCTTGCGTAGGGTGTTGTAGGTGCCGCCCATCACGCGGTTGACGTAGGTAAATTGTACCGGCGGCTTGAACGAGTCGACGTAGCGGCCCGACCACTTGACCATCTGCACCGTATCCTCGTGTAGATTGGCCTCTCCGAAGTCGAAGAGCCTGTTTTCCAGGCATGGCTCCATCACTGCCTCGTACCAGCGGTGGTAGAAGTCCTCGGGCGGCTCCGGGCCCTCGGGGATGCGCCCACCGATGTCGTGCATGTACTCATCCATCGCCACGAAGTCGCGGTCGAAGCCCGACCGCATGATACCGGCGTAGGCGGTCGCCATGTCGGGGTGGAGGCGCTTCACGCAGCCGAAGTCGTAGAGCACGATGCGCCCGTCGGGGCGAAATGCGAAGTTGCCGGGGTTGGGATCAGCGTGCACGGCTCTGTGGACGAAGAGTTCGGATAGCACGAGGTGAAAGAAGTGCTCGCCGATCTGGTTTCGTGTGTCCTGGTCGTACTGTTCGGCAGCCTCATTGAGCTTATCGCCATCGACGAACGTCAGCGTCAACACGCGCTTGGCGCTGCGTTCACCGACCACCTCCGGGATGATCACATAGTCGTCGTCGGCGTGCATCTCGCGGAACAATCGGACGTTGTCGGCCTCGTGGGTGTAGTCGAGCTCCTCGTGCATCTTCTCGCGGATTTCCTCGAATAACGCGTCGAACGCGCGTCGGTGCGCCTTGTTGAGCATGCCGCTCATGCGAAGGGCGAATTTGAGCTGATCGAGGTCGCTGTCGCACGCTTCATCGACGCCCGGGTACTGGACTTTGACGACGACGTCGCGGCCGTCATCGGTCACGGCGCGGTGGACCTGGCCGATCGAAGCCGACGCGAAGGGCTCCTCGTCGAAGTCGTCGAAGAGCATCTCGGGGCGGCTGCCCAACTCGCGCTCGATCTGGTCGGCGATGACGCCAAATGACATCGGCGGCGCGTCCTGCTGCAGCGCCTCGAGGGGCTCGGCGAGCTCGTTGGGGAGCAGATCGGTGGCCCCTGAGGCCATCTGGCCGATCTTCATGACCGCCCCCTTGAGCTCCCCGAGCGTCTCCGCGATCCGCTCGCCGCTGGCGGTATTGGCGGACGCACGTGCCTTCTTCTTGTCTTCATCGGACTTGAAGATCGAAGAGATGCGCGACTTCACGTCGTTCCCCGCCACCGAGGCGGTCATCGAGGCCAGCTTGAAGAAGCGCTTGCTCCGGGAAAGCGGCCCGTCGTCTTCTGAATCACTCATCGTGTGTACTGCTCGGTTGG
>JBNJFZ010000001.1:102426-103669 GCA_051747295.1 Myxococcota bacterium | reverse complement strand
GCTGTTCTCGTACACCACGAATTCGCTGCGCGTCGGGTAGATCTGCTCGAGCGCGCTGCGCATGTCGGGCGTGCCGGCGAAGAAGTCGAAGTGCATCCCATTGATTCCGCCGCCGACGTCGTCGGCGCGGAAGCATCCGTCGTGCGTGAATCCGCCCAGCCCGTCGACCGCCGGTATCTCGACGCCGTCCCATTCCTCGACGTAGAGGACCGTGCCGTGCGAAATGATGTCGGTGTCGACCGCCCACGAGCGCAGCGGCTCGAGTGCGTTGCCGCGCGAGCCCTGGCCCCACGGGAAGCTGTTCGGATCCATCACTGCAAAACAGATGTTGCAAGGGCCGCCGCAGGTGCATCGCTTGGCGTAATTAATGACGGTGCCGTCCTCCAATTTACCGCTTCCCTCGATACACACCGCGTCTCCGTAGCCCGCAGGCACCTGCGCGAGCTCGGTGCATCCCTCCCCGTAGAGCGTCGTGTCGTCCGGTCCCGAGTAGTTTTCCTCGTAGGCGAGGTAGTAGTAGGTCGTCCAGAACGTGCCGAGGGGGTCGCCTCTGGACGCGTCTCCACCATCCCCATCGACCATGCTGTCGCTCGTGTCGGCTTGCGACGTGTCTTCGACCACGTCTTCGGTGTCCGCATCTTCTACGCCCGTGTCGCTCGTGGACGTATCCATGTCCGTGCCACCGGCGTCGCCTGTCGACGTAGGCCCGGTTTCACAGCCGAGAGGCGCGAGGAGGCTGAGGGCGAGCAGTAGGATGAGACGTCTTTGGCGCATAGCGTTGCTTGCTGCGTAGAGAACGTGTTGAGGCCAAGATGGCCGCACGACATTAGTTTATCTGTACCTGGATGGGCGAGGTCTCGACGCCGCGACCGCTGCCGAGTTGGCCCTTGTCGCCGTCACCCCAGCACCAGATCTGCCCGTCGGAGTCGATGCCGCAGTTGTGTCGCGCACCGGCCGCCATCGACGTGAACGACAAGCCGGTTGGCACCTCCTGCGGCTCGGCGGCATCACTCGTGCTGCCGTCGCCGAGCTGGCCGAATTGGTTCGAACCCCAACAATACACGAAGCCGCCCGCGGCGAGTGCGCACGTGTGTTTGTCGCCGGACGCGATGCCCGACAGCGAGTCATTGATGCCGATGAGGATCGGCGTGACCTGGTCGTTACCGGTCCCGTCGCCGACCTGACCATCCGAGTTGTCGCCCCAGCACGCCGGCGCCGCACTTGTGGTAAGCCCGCAGGTGTG
>JBNJFZ010000001.1:82370-102326 GCA_051747295.1 Myxococcota bacterium | reverse complement strand
CCGTCGCCGACGCCGCGTACCAGGCCGTTCTGGTCGACCGTGGCGACCGACGTATCCGAGCTGACCCAGCCGACCGACACGCTGTCGAGTTCGCTCCCGCCCGTGTCCTCGATCGTCGCGTCCAGCTGCACCGTCTCGCCGACGAAGAGGTTGGCCTGGGCGGGCGTCACGGTCACGCTTCCGATCTCGACCGTCGGTGCCTCGACGGTGAAGTTGGCCGTATCGCTCAGGCCGCCTGCGCTGGCCGTCACCGTCGCACTCCCCTCCCCCACGCCCTGAATCACGCCCTGGGCGTCGATGGTCAGGATGCCCGTGTCACTGGACTCCCACGTGATATCGTAGTGGTCGTTGGCCCTCGCTCCGCTGGCATCTGTGAGCGTCACGTCCATCTCGAAGCGCTCGCCAACCCCGATCGTACGGTTTTTTGGGACGACCTCCACCGACTCGAGCGGACGCGGCTCGACGGTGATGAGGATGGTGTCACTGACGCCCTCGAGCGAGGCGGTGACGTTGGCCTGCCCGACGCTCTTGGCGATCGCGAAGCCACCGCTGCTGACCTCGACCACGCCCGGCGCGTCCGACTCGATGGTCGCATCCGCCGTGGACGGGGCGCTGCCATCGGCCGTCTGCGCCGAGACCTCGAGCTGCTGCGTGTCACCGACTCGCAGGGAGACCTCGGCCGGCGTCAACTCGACAGACACGACGCGGCCGGGGTCGGGCCCGGTGTCCTCGTCCGCGTCGCCGGAGTCGTCCTCCGCGTCCGGCTGCGCATCATCGGTATCCTGAGTGTCTGCGTCCTGGCCGGTATCTGCGATGCCCGTGTCGTTGCCGGGTGTGTCGCTTTCGGGTTCACAGGCGGACAATCCCACGACGACGAGGACGGCGACCAACAAGAATCGGATAATACGCAGCATGGTGTCTCTCGAGCAGGAGTTGATGACGCGTGCGAGTGTGCCGACTGCATCGTTTCCAAGCAAGCCTTTCGGGTCAGCACACGACATGCTGCGCCCCGCTCGATACCCACGACAAACGCCCGAAAGCCCTCCAGGGGGCGGAACCAGGTTGGTGCCACCTTAGTCGCGAAAAGTTGGTCGAATTGGTTGTTCTCGTGTTGTTTTGAGTCGCTTTGAGTCGCATTTTCCCGGGAGTTGAGGTGCCGATCATGGGTGGAGCGGTTTTTTTCGGCGAATTTTCCACCAAAATCGAGCGCAGAGCGCCCGTCAAGACACACCAATCCATGCCCCGGAGAGGCCCTAATTTCAACGAAATTTCAGGAGCATGATCGGTATGTCGGAGCCGCTTGAGGCTCCAGCTGCTCGGTGTTACCGCCCACTCGAGACGCCGACAAGCAAGCCCCTCAGCCTCGATCGTCACCGGGCGATCTAAGCCGCGATCTGCCTTCGCTTTTGCCACGGGAGATGCGGCCCGACCTCTGCCGACGGCGGCAGACACCAGAGCCACCCCGGCGGAAACGTGCCGGGCGGATACTCGCCCCACTCGCCGAACAGCCGCCACTTGGCCGCCGCCCGCTTGTAGATCCGCGTCGTCCGCTCGAACCACGCGTTGTACGCCGCCGTAAACTCCGAGTCCCGGCTGACGCAGCGGGGGCGAGGCCGCCAGTGCACCTCCTCAGGGCGGTCGCGGTGATGCTCGTCCAGAATGCGATGGCGGCCGCGGACGCGTTCGTTGCCCCGGTCGATCTCGGCCTGCAGTCGCGCCTCTTCCACGGCGACGCGCTCGGCAATCCGGCGATGCACCTCTGCCTCGTCCAGGTCGCGCCAGAACGGCGGCGGCGACAGCTTCAGCTCCAGCCGCTCCAGGCTGCGCTCGAGCTTCGGCGTCAACCCGTGCTCGCGCATCTTCGCTGCCTGGCGGCGGCTGGCATGCCGCACCGTCCGGCTCGTCTCGCCCGCCCGATGCATCCCGAGCGACGACACCCCCGGCCAATCGGCCGCCTCGCGCACCAGCCGCGCCCGCACCGGATTGCACAGGATTCGCGCCACCAACTCGCAGAAGTCTTCCGCCGAGGCAATCTCCTGGGGGACATAGCGCTCCGGGAAATTGGACTTATCCACGCCGCGATATCGATTCAGCCGCGTCGACAACTCTTTCTGGAAGTACTCCATGAAGTCATCGAGGTTCGCCAGCGGGACTTGCACCACCAGATGAAAATGGTTGCCCATCGTCACAAACGTGATGATGCGCACCCCGTACTTGCGGGCCGCCTTCGCCAGGCAGCCCTCTACAAACATCTCCACAAATTTGTCCGGACTCAGCCGCAGCTCGCCGCGGTAGGTGTAATTGGTGACGTGGTAGACCGCCCCCTTCCGAAAGATACGAATATCGCGTGCCATGAACTCCTCGCGTCGATAGAACCAATACCAGAAGGACCAAACCCCTCTATAATGGTTATCGGCAGGCCCCCTCGAATCGTTGCGTAAAAAGTTGGGCCGTGCTCCGTGTTCTCGCATTACTTCTGCTGCGCCATCCGTCTCCTACCGACCGCACCCGACCCCGACGACGCGTCCATGGCAGCTCGACATTCCACGACGTGCGCTTGCCAAGCGCCCACGGCACCGCCATCCTTCGGCCGCGAATAAACCCGGCCAACGAGGCGTTCCCGCTCCACCATGGCAGCATCCAATAAAACGAAACAACTCTCGCTCTTTGTCGCCTTCGTGGTGTTCGCCACCTTCGCGGCTCTGGGGATCTGGATGTTCATCGCAACACCAGAATCAACGAAACCCGACCAGGCCGAGGCAACGACCGAAGAGACCGAAGACGACTTCGAAGGCATCGCGGGCACCGTCGTCGACTCGACCGGTGCTCCCGTCGAGGGCGCGACCGTCTCGACCGTCGATGGCCCGGAGGCGAGGACCGACGAGACCGGCCGGTTCGCGCTCGAGGGCGTGGCGCCGGGCACCTACCAGGTCGACGCAGAGGCGGACGGCTTCGCGACAGTCGGGCCCGCCAGCATGCGCCGCGTCGAGGTCACGCTGTCCGAGGGGCAGGCGATTCAGGATCTGCGGCTCACCCTCCGCCGCCCGGCGACTCTCTCCGGGAGAATCGTCGCTGGCGGCGACCCCATCGAGGGCGCCCGAGTCGGGCTGTACTACCTGTTCGCCGAGGGTCTCGACGGGCGCCTGCAGCCCTTCGCACTCGACGGCGTCACCGAGAGCGAGGAAGACGGCGCGTTCGAGCTCGACGGCATCGCCCCCGGCCGCTTCCACGTGCTCGTCGAAGCCGACGGACACGCACTCGCCGAGAGCCAGGAGGTCTACCTGGAGCCCGGCGAGTCGCGTGGCGGGCTGGTCATCGACCTCGATCCGAGCGCCCTGCTGACCGGCGAGGTCGTCGACGAAGAAGGGGAGCCGCTCTCAGCCGAGCTGAACCTGCGCGGCGGCTCGATGGCGCGAAGCCGCACCATCACGGCCAACGAACGCGGCAAGTTCGTCTTTCGCGACATCTCGCCAGGCACGTACGTGCTGGAGGCGCGCGCCCAAGGCTATCGCACCGAGCTCATCGAAGACCTCGAGGTCGCCGACGACCAGCCCACCGAGCGCAACGTGGTGATGAAGCCCGCCAGCGGCATCTTCGGGCAGGTGCTCACACCCGAGGGCGAGGCCGCCCCCAACGCATTCGTCTACGTCATGCCCGATCAGGGCCGACGCCGCGTACTGCGCACCGGCGATGACGGGCGATTCGAGTGGCCCGACGCACCGCGCCCCAGCTACACCGCGACCGCCATCTCGCGCCACTACGGCGACAGCGAATCCCAGCGCATTCGTCCGGGAGAAGAGGCACGCCTGACGCTCGGCGGCAGCGGCTCGGTCTCCGGCCGCGTCGTTGGCCCGAACGGCAACCCCGTCCAGAGCTTCTCGGTGGGCGTCGAGTCCTTCGAAGTCGACGGCATCCGCCCGTATCGACCCGCCAGCGTCGGGGTCAAAGAGGTCAACGATTCCCGCGGACGCTTTCGCTTCGACTCGCTGCGACCCGGCACATATTGGTTTCGGGTGCAGACTCCTCAATTCGCATCAGAGACGTCTGATCGGGTGCTCGTCCGCGCCGGTTCCGATGCGTCCGGGGTCGTGATTCGCGTCGGCGCGGGCGGCCGCATCAGCGGCACCGTCACCGACGAACAATCCGGCGAGCCGGTCGCCGGCGCCAGGGTCGTGGTCTTCGAGCCGGGCTCTCCGTTTTCGGACAACCAGACGCGGACCGATTCCCGGGGCCGCTACTCGCTGGACGGCGTACCTCCCGGCCGACGCAGCGTCCGCGTCAACAAGAACGGCTACCTCTCGACGGTCGCCGCCGGGGTCGACGTGCGCCCCAACGACGGCGCCGAGCGCAACGTCCAGATCCGCAAGCAAAAGCCCGGCGAGCGCATGCAGTTCCACGGCATCGGGGCGGTCCTGCGCAAGACGGACGGGGCCATCCGCGTCATGAACGTCATGGAGGGTCACCCGGCCGCCGAGTTTGGGTTGAAGCGAGGAGACTCGATCCGCAGCGTCGACCGGGAGCCGGTCGATGGGATGCGACTCAAATCGGTCATCGAACAAATTCGCGGGCAACAGGGTGTGCCCGTCGAGCTCGAGATCGAGCGGGAAGGCCAGGGCCGCATGACCCTGGAGATCGAGCGTGGACGCGTGGTCGTGAAAAACCGCGGACGGCAGTGATCCGTCACGCAGCGCATTATCCGACCAGGTCCTCGATCGTGGAGAGCAAGCTCGAGAAGTCCACCGGCTTGGTCTCGAACGCATCACAGCCGGCGTCGAGCGCTTTTTGCTCGTCCTGCGCCATCGCGTGGGCGGTCAAGGCGACCACCGGAATACTCGCCAGGTCATCGTCGTCCTTGAGCCGACGCGTCGCCTCCCAGCCGTCCATCACCGGCAAGCTCAGATCCATCAGGACAATATCGGGGCTCTCGGCCTTTGCCTGTGCGAGCGCTTGCTGCCCGTCCTCGGCATAGACCAGGTCGAAACCACGACGCTGCAGACGCCTTCCTAGCATGTCGCGATTCATCTCGTTGTCTTCCACCAGTAAAACCTTGGTCATCTTACCGCCCTCAACCGTGCATTGAATGGTCTAGTTCCCGTCCGGAAACGGTCTAGCGCAATTATTAATAGGCTATCGACCGCTAAAATCAAGCATCATGTTCGTTTTCAGGAACAAGCCCTCGTACCATGTCCCTGACATTGGACAGGAGATTCTCGCGCGAGCGGCCGGCCTTCTCGATGATGTCGGCGACGCCGGACTGCAGGCGCTCGTAGTCCTCGTGTGTCAGATTCTTCGCGGTCACGACAAGCACCGGCACATCCGAAAACCGAGGCATCGCGCGAAACTCGGAGAGGAACGAAAAGCCGTCCATCTTCGGCATCATGAGGTCCAGGATGACGACGCTCGGCTCGGTGTCCTCGAGGACTTCGAGTGCTTCTCGGCCGTCGCGAGCCTCCGCGACACGCCAACCCTCGCCCTCGAGTGAGCGCCGGAACAACTTGCGTGTGGGCTCGCTGTCATCGACGACCAGTGCGGTGGGAGTCTCGGAGCCGAACCTCGGCCGGCCATACGTGGCGAGGACTGCGCGGAGCCGCTCGCGGTCGATGGGCTTCGACATGTAGTGGTCGGCCCCCAGGGCCAGGCCCTTCTCACGCTCATCGAGCATCGAGATCAGCACGACTGGGATGTCGCGAAGCCTGGGATTCTTGCGGATGAGCGACAACACCGTCCATCCATCCAGCGCCGGCATCATGACATCGAGGGTGATGACATCGGGCTCCAACTCTCGTGCGAGCAGCAACCCTTCGCGCCCCGTGGAGGCCGTCACGACCTCGTAGCCATCGTGCTCGAGCGTACGTCGCAGCAACTCGCGAGCGTCCTCGTCATCCTCCACGACGAGGACGGTCGGCCCGTCGAATCCCTCGTCGCGTTCGGCTTGTTCGCCCTCGATGATCTCGCGGGGCATCGCTTCGACTTCGACATCTTCGTCTTCGTCGAGCGAGGGCAAGGTGACCTCGAACGTCGTTCCCTCGCCGGCGACCGACGAGACCGATATATCGCCGCCCAACATATGCGTGAAATGCTGGGTGATCGCCAGGCCCAGGCCGGTGCCACCATACTCGCGCGTCGTGGAGCTGTCGGCCTGCTGAAACGCCCCGAAGACCTGGTCGAGCTCTTCCTCGCTCATGCCGATGCCGTCGTCTCGAACCTCGAAGTAGACGGCTGGCTGGCCGTCGTATTCGGTTCGCTCGGCGGTGACCTTCACCTCACCGCTCGACGTGAATTTGCAGGCGTTGCTCAACAGGTTGAACAGGATCTGTCGTGCTTTGGTGATGTCCGAGCTCAGCATCAGCTCGGTCTCGACATCCATCGACAGCTTATTGCCGTTCTTTCGGGCCAGCGGCCGGACCGTCGACTCGATGTCTCGCAGCAGCTTGCCGACGTCGAAGCGCTCGACGTGCAGGTCCATCTTTCCGGCTTCGATCTTCGAGAGGTCCAGCACGTCGTTGATGATCGAGAGCAGCTGCTCGCCGGCGGTGCGAATGCGCTCGAGGTCCGAGACATAGCCATCTTCCTCGGCGAGCTTCATGTCGTCCATCAGCATCTCGGAGTAGCCGATGACCGCGTTCAGCGGAGTACGCAATTCGTGGCTCATATTGGCCAGGAAGGTGCTCTTGGCCTTATTCGCACGAACGGCTTCGTCCCGCGCCTTCTCCAGGCGCTCGTTGACCTTCTGGAGCTGTGCCTCCTGGGCTTTCCGGTGGGTGATATCGCGACACAACGCCAGGATGACTTTCTGATTTCCGGCCATGAACGCGCCGACACGCGACTCGACCGGATAGGTATCCCCGTCCTTCCTGAGGTGCTCGCCCTCGACGGTATGGACCGAGCCCTCTTGCATATCGTCCCAGATCGCCCCGGGCTCGATCTGCATCTCGAAGTCCGCGACGTTGAGCTCGAGCAGCTCCTCCATCGAGTAGCCGAGCATCGAGCACGCCGCCGCGTTGGCGTCGATGATATCGCCGTTCGTATCGTGGAGAAAAAAGCCATCGACGGCGTCCGAGACGAGCTTGTCGAACCCTTCGTCGAGGATGACCGCCCCGCTCAAGCTCTTGCTCAAGGTGCCATTGAGGCTGCCGAGGAAGTCTCGCCACGCCTCCGCGTCGGGGGGAGCGTCAGCGGCGAGCTCCAGGCGTTCCAATTCGCGGCGAAGCATGGGGTTGAGGTCGTCTTTCTTCATGCGCACCTACTGCTTCAAGGGGGCATATCGGGGCAACAGCGCCATCAATGAAATGTCCGGGTACCGTCGCCGTCTTCTGGTCCCAGGCCGTGGCCCAACTCATTTTGGGCGCGTACCTCGAAGCGGTCCACGAGATCTCCGAGTCGATCTGCCAGGTCCGCGAGGTCCGAGGCAGCGTGAGTCACCTGCCGAATGCCGGCGACGCCGTGGTTGACCAGCGTGGTCAACTCTTCCATCGCCTCACCGACGTCTTCGGTCGCTTCTCGCTGCCGTCGGGAGACCTCGTTGATCTCCTGGGACTCCTTCGTGGTCTTCTCCGACAACTGGAGCCCTTCTTTGCTGGCCTTCGAGGCGCCAGTCGCGGTCTCGCCGATCTCGGAGACCAGGTTCTTGACGTTACCCACCGACTCCTTGGTGTTCTCGGCGAGTCGGCGCATCTCCTGGGCGACGAGGGTGAAGCCCTGACCGGCCTCACCGGCACGCTGTCCCTCGAGGCTTGCGTTGAGCGCCAGCAGGTCCGAGCGGTCTGCGATATTTCGGATGAGCTCGAGGATCTCTCGGATGCGGTCGGACTGCTGCTCGAGCGTCGTGATGCGCCGACCGATCTGGCGGTTTTTGTCGCGCGTCTTTTCGGCAGCCCCCGAGACGGTGCGGGCACTGCGCGCGATGGCATCGGCCGAGTCGAGCAGCTCGTCCATCGAACGCTTGGTCGCCTCGATGCGCCGTGCCTGGTCCCGCGCGGATTTCTGTTGCTCGCGGAGCACCTGGAGCATCTCCTCGGAGGCCGACGAGATCTGCAGCGCCGACTGGACGATCTCACCGACCAACTCGCGCAGCCCGTTGACCATCTCGTTGAACGAGGAGCCGAGATCACCACCGCCCTCCAGCTCCACGGTCAGATCCCCGTGCGAAACCCGTCGGGCGTTGCTCGCGAGCTGGCGTAGGTGACGGATCATCGCCCCGTAGGTCTCGCCCAATTCGCCCGGCAATTCGTCGTCGAGCGCGGGGTTTTGCAGGTTGTCGCTGGCGATGATGTGGCTCATCACCGCGACGCGTCGCAGTTGGTTGGTGAGCATCGTAAAGCTGTGGTTGAGGCCGCCCTCGGCTCCGCGCACCTCGAAGTCGACGGCCGACAGGTCGCCGCTGTCGAGGACGCGGTCGGCCAGGGTCTGGATGCCGATCATGCCCCGCGCGAGCTCGTCAGCCTCTTCGGCGACGCCCCGCAGCTGCGTATTCAGGCGATTGACCGCGGTCGCGAGTCTCTCGACCTCTCCGGCCTGCTCGACGCGAAGCGGTCGACGGGCGACTTTACCCTGCGACATCGCCTCGACGTAGTCGGTCACCTCGCGGAGCGGCGTCATCCACCGCCTGGACCAGCCAGCGAGACCCAGCCCGCACAGGGCCATGATCGCGCCAGCCAGAGAGGACGAGATATAACTCTCCGGCACTAAGACCAGCACGATGCCGATCAACGTCAGAGCCAGAATCGTCAGGGCGATCTTTCCATTTATCGTGGAGGGCTTCATGTAGTTTCAAATGTGACACACGTGAGCGTATATCGCCACTCTCGGAACGTTTCGTCTAGACTACAAGGCTGTTTCCCGACATCAACGGTCGACGAGGGGCGCCTCGACACCGTTGGGCGCATCGGCCTGCGACTTCAGCACGGTGATGACCGTGAGGTTGACGATCGACGAGACGCTGCACGCGCGCTGGAGCACGTTGACCGGTCTGGCCATGCCCAGCAGCACCGGTCCGACGACCTCGGCCTCGCCGAGCTTGTACATCAACTTATAGGCGATATTGCCTGCATCCAAATCTGGGAAGACGAGTACGTTTGCCGGGCCATCGAGCGTCGAGAAGCCGAAGTCTCGCTCGCGCAACTCGGTATCCAGAGCCGCCTCGATCTGCATCTCACCGTCGGATGGCAGGTCGGGCCGCAGCTCCTTGAGGATCTCGGCCGCCCGCGCGACCTTCCTGGCCATCGGGTGGTCGCTGGTGCCGAAGTTCGAGTAGCTGAGCATGGCCACGCGCGGATCGATATCGAACGCCGTCGCCAGCTCCGAGGCATTGATCGCGATCTCGGCGAGCGTCTTGGCGTCCGGGTCGATATTGACCGTGGTATCGGCGAAGAACTTGATGCCTGACTCGCTGACCACGATGTAGGCGCCGGATGCTCGCTCGACGTCTTCTTCGACGCCGATGATCTCGAGCGCCGGCCTCAACGACTCTTTGTAGGCCTTCGTCACCCCGGAGACGACACCGTCGGCCCGGCCACACTCGACCATCATCATCGCGTAGGGTTCGCGATGCTTCATGATCGAATAGGCCTCGTTCTCGGTCACGCCGTGGCGCTGTCGGCGCTCGTAATAGGCCTGCACCATGTCGTCGTAGCGTGGATCCTCGCGGTGGTCGAAGAGCTCGACGCCGCTCAGATCGACATCGAGTTCTTCGGCCCGCCCGGTGATGTTCTCGATGTCACCGACGAGTACCGGGTGGGCGATTTGCTCGTCGACCAGAATTTGCGCGGCGCGCAAAATACTGTCGTGGCCGCCCTCCGGCAACAGGATGCGCCGCGGGTCGGTCTTCGCCTTGTTGATCAGGCGCCGCACCAGCGCTTTCGACTTGCTCTGCAAGCGCTCGAGTTCCTCGTGATACGCGTCGTAGTCCTCGATGGGACGGCGGGCGACGCCCGAGTCATGGGCCGCGCGTGCGACCGCCGGGGCGATTCGAAGCAGCGCCCGCGGGTCGAAGGCCTTCGGGATGATATACTCGGGTCCGAAAGTGAAATACTCCTCGCCGTACGCCCGCGAGACGACCTCGGGGACTTCTTCTTGCGCCAGTTCGGCGATCGCCTCGACGGCCGCCTTCTTCATCTCCTCGTTGATGGCAGTCGCCGACACGTCGAGCGCGCCGCGAAAGATGAATGGAAACCCCAGCACGTTGTTGACCTGGTTGGGATAGTCCGATCGTCCGGTCGCCATGATGAGGTCATCGCGCACCTCCATCGCATCCGGGTAGGTGATCTCGGGGTTCGGGTTGGCCAACGCGAAAATAATGGGGCGTTCGGCCATCGACGCGACCATCTCCTGGTTGACGATGCCGCCAGCCGAAACCCCGACGAAGACATCGGCGCCCTCCAGCGCGTCGGCCAGCGTGCGCTTGTCGGTCTCGTGGGCGAACGGTCGCATGTATTTGTTCAGCGAGCCGTCGCGCCCGGCGTGGATGACCCCGTCGATATCGACCAGCGTGATGCGCTCGATTGGCACGCCCAGCGAATGGTAGAGCCGCGCGCAGGCGATGCCCGCCGCGCCGGCTCCGGCGAACACGACGTCGATGTCGTCGATGCTCTTCCCCTGCAGCTGCAACGCGTTTAAAAGGGCCGCCGCGGTGATGATCGCCGTGCCGTGCTGGTCGTCGTGAAAGACCGGGATCGACATCTGGTCGCGAAGCCGCTCCTCGACCTCGAAGCACTCCGGCGCGGCGATATCCTCGAGGTTGATGCCCCCGAACGTCGGCTCCATCGCCGCCGTGCACGCCACCAGCGAGTCGACGCCGTCGACGTCGAGCTCGATATCGAACGCATCGACCCCGGCGAGGTGCTTGAACAACACGGCCTTGCCCTCCATGACCGGCTTGGAGGCCAATGGGCCGATATCACCCAGCCCGAGCGTCGCCGTGCCGTCGCTCACCACGCCCACCAGGTTGCCCCGGTTGGTGTATCGAAACGACGCCTCGGGGTCTTTGGCGATCTCGCGGCACGGCTCGGCGACGCCTGGCGTATACGCCAGCGACAGCTCCCGCTGGGTCGATAGCGGCTTGGTCGGCTCGATCTCGAATTTCCCCGGGCGCGGCTTCTCGTGGTATTCGAGTGCCTCACCTTCGCGGATCTTTGCGTCTTTGTCCTGAGACATAGCTCTCTCGACAACTGGAGTAAGGCGACAACTCGGCGCCGTGGTAGACTCGACATCTCTTGGCTTCGATGTAGTCTTAGAACAACCGAGCGTCCGACAAAACCCCTCACTCACGATTCGTCGAAGAACCCCCGCTGCGACCATGGCCCAGAACGCAGACGATAACCCCGCGCTCGCTGAGACGAGCGCCCCGACAGGAGCGCCTCAGACGCTGCCGGTCGACGCGCAGCGCCTCGACGAACTTCGACGCTCCGACGCCGATGCGCTGGTGGGCGCGCGCCTCGAGCACTTTCGCATCGACGCGCCGATCGGCGAGGGCGGCATGGGCTCGGTTTATCGCGCCCACGACGTCTCGCTGGAGCGCGACGTCGCCCTCAAGGTCTTGCCGCGCGAGTTCGCCGCCGAGCGCCCCGCTCTGATCGAGCGCTTCAAGCGCGAAGCCCGCACTCAGGCGCGATTGAGCCATCCCAACGTGGTCCCGATTTACTTCATCGGCGAGGAGGAGGGGCTCCACTTCTTCGCGATGGAGTTGGTCGAGGGTGAGTCGCTCGCCGACCGCCTCGAGCGCGGCGACGATCTCGACCCCGACGAGGCGATCGACCTGCTCATCCAGGTCGCTCGCGCGCTCCAGCAGGCCCACGAAAAGGAGCTCATCCACCGAGATCTCAAGCCCGGCAACCTGCTCATCCGACCCGATGGCAAGGTCAAGGTCGCCGACTTCGGCCTGGCCAAGCCCATCGACGAGGGAAATAGCGAGCTGACTCAGGAAGGCGGATTTCTGGGCACGCCGCTCTATATCGCCCCGGAGCAGGCTCGCGGCCGCCCACTCGACCACCGCGCCGACATGTACGCGCTCGGCGCGACCTTCTGGCACCTGATCGCCGGCCGACCCGTCTTCGAAGCGCCAACGCCCATGGCCGTAGCCGTCAAACACGTCTCGGAGGCGCCACCGGATATCGAGAGCCTGCGCGAAGACGTGCCCGGGCCGCTCGCCGACGTGCTGCGGCGCCTGCTCGCCAAGTCCCCCGACGATCGCTTCGACGACTACGGCGAGCTCATCGAGCGCCTGGAGGATATCCGACAGCCCGACCATCCACCGGCCGGCCTCTTCCCGCGCTTCGCCGCCATGGCGGTCGACGGCCTCCTGGTCTTGCCGTTTGGCTTCGTCGCCGATTGGCTCCCGCCCGTGGCGTTTGCGGTCTACGTGATCGCCGCGTGGAGCATCTTCGGCCAGACACTGGGCAAGCGCCTTCTCAATATCAGGGTCGCATGCACCGATGGCTCTCGCCCCACCCTGTGGAGGTCGATTCGGCGCTTCACGGTGATGAGTTGGGGGGTCCTGGCCTTCCTGGCCATCGCGGGGGCCATGTCGCTGATGGGCATGGAGAGTATCGCCATCGAAAACAGCGACATCGTCTCGCCTGGAAACGCAGCCCTCCAGCTGACGATCCTGGCCGTGATGATCGCCAGCCTCGTCCTGTGGATCGCCGGCTTTCTGGTCGTCCCCTTCCGTGGCGACAAGCGCTCGGCCTACGACCTCATCGCCGACACGAAAGTCGTCTACAGTCACCGCTGATAACGATACGCCGCCGCTGCTTCTTCGGAATCGGCTTTACGTGCGTATGATTGCGGCATAGACAGAGGAACGACGACTTCTATTTGTCTGCCACCGACGAGAATCGACATGACTGACACCAACGAACGAGTAGAGCAACTCCAGACCAGGCTCACGGCGCTCCGGGACACCATCGATCGCCACGCGCGCGTAGTCGCCGAGATCGCCGAATCACCGTCGGACTTCGGCGCCGACCAGGTCGACAACTACCTGGACGCGCTGTCCGACGCGGTCGAGAACGCTGACTTCCTCGACGCCGTCGAAGAGGCTCTGGCGCCGCTCGAGGAAGAAGCCGACCAGGCCGAGCAGGCTGTCCTGGACGCCGCACAGGTCTTCGTCGACGACTACGAAGTCGAGGACGTCGAGCTCACCGAATTCTCGCCGGATACCGGCGAAGCCACGCTGCTGGTGCCCTCGCCGAAGGTCAATCAGATCCGCGGAGGGGCACGGGTCTTGGCGCTCCCCGACGGCCGCGAGTACCGCTTCTCGATCGAGCAGACGCTCGTCGCCGAGGTCACGGACGACAAGTCCGGCTACCTGGAGCTCATCCTGTCGATCGAAGCACTCAACTGACCCTGATTTTGATGGGAGGTACTGCCGATGGCCATCCGGCAGGATCTGATCATGAAGATGATCGAGCAGCTCGCGGAGACCTTCCAGCGGATCTTCGCGGGCGACTCGCACGAGGATCCGGAGCGCGCGATCATCGAGCTCGAGACCGCGCTCGCCGAGGTCTTTCGGACCCGGCGCGAGCTGCTGTTCATGAAGCCCATGCAGATGATCGAGGAGTTCGACGGCCGGCTCAACGCCGAGGTCGGCCACGTGTTCGTCGAGCACGCAAGGTTGAGCCAGGAGTTGGGCCGACACCAACACGCCCGGCGCTCCTACCGACTCGCCATCGAAGCGCTTCGGCGAGGCGTCGGCGTCGACCTGCAGACCAGCGAAAAGAACGCCAACGACGTGCTGCGACAGCTCTTGCGTGGCGATGTCGGGCCACGCTTTTTGAGTACCGAAGAGATGGCCGATCTGTGGCGCGAGATCTTCGAGACCGAGGCCGCGGCCCAGCGCTTCGACCTCGCCGAAGACGCGCTCTTCCACGCCATTGATCTCGCCGCCGATCCGCAGGATCATATCGCACGTGGGATCCGACACTACCAGACCCTCAAAGAATTCGACGAGCAGCAGCTCGAGGACGCCGGGCTCCCGATCGCGGAGGTCGATGCGACACTCGCCGAACTCGAGTCGCTGTCATAAAACAACAAACCCGATCGTGGTTTTTTGTCACCTAACCTAAATTAGGCCAAAACTGACACCCTCCTCCCTGTCTCACCCAGTGCGGCTCCAAGGCGATCCCACCCCCTATCTAGCAGTCCTTTTACGCTTTTAACCCCACAGAAACCCACAAAAAACCACTTGAGTCATGTGAGCTTATGTTTTACAAATGAGTAAGCGCACATGCTCAAATATCGGTTGTTAGCCTCGGAACTTCTCGAGGCGCACTCCCGCGATTGAGTTGGGTCCGTAGCTTTATTTTCCGGGGACCTGGAGCAGGCTCGTTCTTTAGATTCGAGGATCTGCCGGGATGCCTATTTCATACGGCAGTGTGATCGAAAGCACGGCGCTGCCATTCAGGTGATCACCATGGCCAGCAACCAGTCGGACAAGACGACGTCGACCGTTCGAGACGATGACGAACGCGACAGCGACGTCTCCATGTTGGAAGAGGATAGCACGACCGAAGACGACGAGTTTGGTGCCTTCGGTCGCGGACTCGGTCGAAGTGTGGATTCCGTGGCTGAGAGCGAGGACGAGAGCGACGCGAATGAATTCCGCGCCAGTCAGCTCAAGGACCGCACGGATACCTACAGCATCTTCCCGACGCTCGAGGGAGACGACGAGCCAGTCGACATCCCAGCCGAAGACCTGGTGCCAGTCGACCAGGAGTGGCCGGAGGCCAGCGAGGTCGACACCGAGGAATTCATCGACCGGCCCTCCACGCCTGCTCACGGAGTCGCTGCCAACGCCACGACTGACGCCGTGGTCGCCGAGATATCGGACGACACCCTGCGCTGGCTCGACGCCTGGGCCGCCCGCGACGGAACATATGTCGTCAAGATTAACAGCTCCAACCTGCAGGCCCCCTTGAAGCTCGTGGTCGTCGATGGACAGCTCTGTTTCGGCATGCAGATCGGCAAGGTTCCGTTCCTGGACGTCGCCCTCAAGCGACACGTGCCGAACTTGGTGGCCAGACTCGTCGAGCTCTACCGGAACCGAGAGCAGCACCCCGGCCTCCCGCTCGACTCGCTCGTCGGGCGCGACGAACTCGAACTCACCGACCAGGAACGCAATGCCCTTATGGCGTTGATGGTTCGGACGCTGGTGCGCGTCGCTCCGTTTGAAAACCACGCGGTCTCCGTGGAGAAAGTCGACCAACCTCAGCGATTCGAGCCACTGGCATTCTCTCCGCTGGAGCTCGTCCTGTCCGGTCGCGAGAAGACGGAGGTCGCGATCGGGCCCTTGCTCGAGCGCATTCCCGCAGCCTTGCAGGCCAGAGCGCTTCAGCACTGGTGCTTCACCAACGAGAAGTCCCCCGACGCGCTCGAGGCACTGGTGGCCTCGTCGGCCCCCGGAAACTGTCGTCTCATCGACGCCTACAAGGCATTCGATCTGGGTCGTCGCCTCGTCGCTGCTGCGCGTCAGACTGACGGCGACACGCACGAATTCACCTCCGGAATTGGGCTGGATGGCCAGGTCTGTTGGTTCGCTGCAACTGACGGCGAGGTCATGCTAGTCTACTCGTTCGAGCCGTCAAATCTCGGGCTCATCTTGCGCACCGCGCGCGAGTTCAGCACCTCCCGAGAGCATATTCGAGCGAGCAGCTAACCCATGGGATACAACGTCGAATTGGAAAACCTCACTGTCAGATTTGGAGACCGGGTCGTGCTCAATGAAGTCGACCTCAAAATCCCCGAACGCGGTGTCGTGGCCATGATGGGCCCGGGCGGCGTCGGAAAGTCGACGCTGCTGCGCACCATATCGGGCATGCTCCTCGACGTCGCATACGCCTCGGTCGACGGAAACATGCTGTTTCAGGGCGCCCCGATCGCCGAGGATCACCACCCGTCGATCGTGCTGCAAAAGCTCCACCTCGCCCGGGCCAAGGTCCTCGAGCACTTCGCCGCCCATCTCCCGAATCGCAAGGACTACACCCGCGAAGAGCAGCGTGCGTTGATCTCGGCCAGACTCGAAGCCCTGGGACTCGACCACCTCACCGACAAGTTTGATAAGCCGGTCACCGCACTCGAATCCGTCGATCACCGCCTGGTCTCGATCGCCGGCGAGGCTTTCAGCGACCCACCGGTCCTGTGCGTCGACGAACCGACTGCGGCCCTCGAGGAAGAAGACGCAAACAAAGTCCTCGCACTCCTCGAGAAACTGGGGCTCGAGCGCACTATCGTATTCGTGACCCACAATCAGCGCCACGCTCGTAAGATCGCCGACTACGCCGCACTCCTCGCCGGTGGAAATATCGTCGAGTACACGACCTGTGATCAGTTCTTCGGCGCGCCGGAGCACGAGGCCACTCGCCAATACGTGCGGACCGGCGGGTGTAGCATCCCCTCGCCGAACGCCTCGGCCGAAGAACTCGATCCTGCATTCACACCTGTAAGCGAGGCCACTACCCTCGAACAAACCACCGACGTCGAGCGGCCGGTGACCCCCGAACCCGACGACGTGCCTTATGACGAGTCGCGTCGACCGACCCCGCGAAAGCGCCGCTCCGGATCGTCGTACGGCGGCCCGCGGAACTTCCACTGGCTCGAGCCCGATGAACTCGGCGGTTGCCCCCGGCCCGGCATCATTAACGATATTCAGTATGACCTCGAGGCGCTCGAGCGCGTCGGCGTCACGCACCTCGTGACGCTTACCGAATCCCCGCTCGACCCCGAAATTTTTGAGAACACGTCCCTTATAAGTCTCTTCTTCCCCATCGTGGACATGGAGGCACCCACGATAGATGCAGCATTCGAGATGTGCGCTCGCGTCGACACATGTCTCGAAGAAGGCAACGTAGTTGCGTATCACTGCAAAGCTGGATTGGGACGAACCGGAACCATGCTCGCCGCCCAGTTAGTCTGGTGGGGCGCCTCTAGCGAGGACGCCGTAGAGCAGGCCCGGTCCGTCCAACCCAAGTGGATCCAGAGCGACGCCCAGATCAGGTTTCTGGAACAACTCGAACAAGCAGTCCAAGACAAATACGGAAGCTGATTTACATCAGCAGGTGTTGCAGCACCTTTTTTAAACCCATTTCACCTTTCTAGGAAAAACGGAGAACCGATGTCTCTAGACAAGCAAATTCAAGAGTCGAGCCAGGCCGTCCCCGAGTGCGTCGCCCTCGGATACGTGGACATGTCAACGGGAATGCTCCTCGGTGTCAAGACTGTCGACAGTCACCCGAGCGAAGTCCTAGACCTCGTCTCGGCCGCCACAGCCGATCTCTTTCAGGGCCGCAACGTCGTCGCAATCGAAGATTCCTTCAAAAAGGCACGTGGACTAGAGGCCGACGACCATCACTACTTCCAGGAGATCGTCGTCTTCAGCGACAACCTCCTCCACGTCTTCCTACGGGGAAAGAAGCACACCGACCATGCGGCGGTCTATGTCTGTCGCAAGAGCGCGAATATCGGCATGGTCCTCACGAAGTCTCGTATGGAGCTCGCCAAGCTCGAAGACGCACTTTAAGAAAGAGTAGCCATGGCGGCGGGGCCGCCCGCCGTCATGGCGCCTTCTCTGACCATCACGCGCGGGGACGCGGCCATCTCGGCGTCATCGCCCGATGATACCGGTCTTCGGGTTCGACGAGAACCGCTCAGCCGGATTGCTGCATCTTGCACTTGGCGAATTTTGAGTGCGACACACGCGTTGAACCAATATCCGATACGTGACACCGCGTCGGAGCTCTACGAGCGCTATTGTGAGTACAGCGAGGAAACGCGACATGATTGATCGCAGTCGAATAGAAAAACTCGCTGACGCCGCAGAGGGCATTCCTATCTGGGGAGGGCTCCCAGGCAGCCCCGCGGGAGACGCTGGTGTGCGGTACGGCGACATTCTCCTGAGCGTCAACGGACACAAGACACAGAATTTCTCGGACTACCTCGAGGCAAAGCGTCAGTCCGACGGAACCCTCGAACTCGAAATCCTCCGCGAGTCTGGCGTCGTCAACATCACGATCGAGCTCGCGGGCTCACTCTGGCGCGAGTTTGATGAAGATATGGCCGAAGAAGTAGCGGAAGGGTCGTACTTTGTCCCCAGCGACGAATCCAGCGACGAATCCGGCGACGAATAATAAAACCGGGCGCGCACGCCGCATCATTGACCCGACACAGCGCGCAGCTTCGGCTCGTTCTTCTCGAAGAACGTCATGCCGCGGTCGACCGCGACAACGTGGCCCGGCGCCATTTCGGTCCAGACGTTCTCACCTTCGAGCGGCTCACTCGAGAAGATCATGTGGTTGACGCGACCGGCGTCGACGGACATCTCGCAGATCTTCGAGTAGCTCGGGCAGGTGTCGCTCTCGGAGCACGACGTCTTATGGGTCGAATAATACAGCTCCTTGCCGCCCTGGTGGGCGACCATCGCTGCGCCATTCGTCAGCAGGAACGACAGATAGAGATCGCCCTTCTCGCCGGAGTCGTAGCAGGTGTCACCGAGGATATCGTGCACCTGCTCGACCGTCTCCTCGACGGCTCCGACGAGGTGTTCGGTCTTATGGCCAGTCTCGGCCAGCTCGACGCGGTCCGACAAGTTCGTAAGCAACAGGTAAAAGAGCACCTCGCTGTCGGTCTCACCGAGCACGAAGCGCTTGAGCTGCGGGGCTACTCGATCCAGAAATGCCTCGCGATACTCACCGAAATCCGGCACCTGGCCGTTGTGCGCGAAGACCCATTGGCCGTATTGGAACGGATGGCAGTTCACCATCGATAACTGGCCAGTCGTGGCCTTCCGAAGGTGCGCGAGCACGGTCTGCGAGGACACGATGCCCGATACGCGCTGAAAGAGGCTGTCGGCGACCGCCGGCTCGGCGCTCTTGATGACATGCGGCACGCCAGACACGTAGTAGGCCACGCCCCAGCCGTCGGGATGGTTCTCCGACTGCCTGAGCAGGGCGTTGTCACAGCTCACCAGGCTTCTGTGCACCTGGGAGGGAATGACCGACCTGAATCCGAATAGCCTACACATAAGTCTTCCGTGCGTTCTCGAGACGTGCAGTGAACGTGACGGCGCGTCGATCTATTCACAAATGAGCGCCGCCACTAATTCCTACCAGACCACTAGGGTTTGTTCAACTACTGGAAGGAAGCCGCTTCGGGCGCCTCACCGGCTCCGTATATCCGACCCCGCCTCGGCCCCCGCAAACCACGCCTCATCGGCATAGCTCAGGAACCTCAGCACCAGCCAGTACAGGTGTAGGCCGAAGGGGGCGACCATCAGCAGGACCAGTTGCCAGAGGGCGAGTATGCTGACGAGCGTCCAGATCGTGCGTTCATCAAAGTCGCGACGCCAGTCATCCAGCCGACCCCGCAGCTCGCCCCAGCTCAACGCGAGGATCAGCACCCAGACGACGGCCGCGCTGACAAATGCGTGCTCGCCGAGGGTGGGTCGCGGATTCTCGGGCGACTGGAGCAGCAGCCAAAGGTCGACCGTCACCCACCAACCCAGCGCAAACACCGGCAAGAACGTGGCGATCGACGCCAGACAGCCCCCCGAAGTTCTGGTGTCGGATGCGACATCTCGAAGGGGCGAATCCGGGTCGGAGACGCGCCCGAGCCGGGTCTCGACGTCGACGAGCTCGACGAGGAAGAAGCCCAGCCCCTTCGCGGACATCCAGCGGATAATCGCCACGAGGATCAGGCCGAACGTCCAGCTCGGTGCAGTGTCCAGGATCCATTGGATGGCAGTCAGCATGACGAGTCTCACATGCTCCCGACGATCGCCTCGACGATGCGGTCCTGCACCGGGCGATACAGCCAGCCTCGCCGTGGCGTGTCGTCGAAGAGGATCGAGAACGCGAGCACGCGCCCCGACGTGGTTCGCGCGTAGCCCGAGAGCGCCGAGACCTCGTTGAGCGTGCCGGTCTTGCCGCGCACTCGGCCCTTTACGCCCGCCCCGTCGAGTCGATTGCGCAG
>JBNJFZ010000001.1:55840-82270 GCA_051747295.1 Myxococcota bacterium | reverse complement strand
CGCGTGCCCGTGTAGCCGTCGATCACGAGCTTCGTGCCGTCCTCGGTGGTCTTCGACGCGACCATGAGCCGCCGGCGGCCTCCAGGGCGCGTACTCGCTCGGTTGATGACCTCGACATGCTCATTTGGCGGCACCAGGCGCACCGAGGGTTGCTCACCGGCCTTTTGCGCCGGGGAGATCACGGCCGTCACCGCGTTGAAGTTCACGGAAACGGCACCGATGGGAGACCGATAGGACGCGTCTTCGCTCTTCTGCTCGAAGCCCGGCGGCAGGTACGCCGCGTCGAACGCCCCGTCGTCGACGACGATGTCGCCCTCGACTTTTGTCACGCCCTTTTGACGCAGCTCTGCCGCCCAGTCGATAAAATCCTCGAACAAAAGAAACGCCTCGCCCTCGCCGCGAACATACATGGAACCCTTCACGACGCCGTCCTGAAGGTCGTCGACCAGGACGCGGGTCGTGAAGGTGTGTTGCGGCCCAAAGCGGTCCAGTGCGGCCGCCGACGTGATGAGCTTGATATTGCTGGCAGGATTGAGCGGCTGATCTGCGCCGCGTTTGTACAACTCGGCGCCGGTCTCCACATCGGCGACGTAGACGCCGACGCTACCGGCCGTGACATCGCTCGACTTGAGGATCGTGTCGATCTGGCCGGTCAGCTGCTTCCTGGCCGCTGCGAAATCGGGCGCCACCTCGGTCTTCGCGGCGCCGGCGGCCTCACCGCTCGATGGCGCGTCCTGGGCGAAGGCGGACGGCCCCACCAGGGTGAACGAAACCAGAAGGAGGGTCGTCAGTGTCCGGGATGCCAACGCTGTCTACCTTTTCTTTGTCTCGAAGCGAGTTAGTCGGTTGCTGCGGGAGTCGAGCCGGGCTCGGCGGGCGCCTGCTGCGCCGGTGTATCGAGTCGCGGTTCGACCTCGATGTCCTTCATATTTCGGTCGCGCGGCATGTCCATCAAGATCCATGCAGCGGCCATCACGGCGATCATCACGACCGCGATCGCCTCATAGGGCGTGCGCGTCGAGTATAAAAAGCTCTCGGCGAAGAACCTCCCGCTCGAGCGCCTGCGGATGCGGTTGGTCACGTTATCGACGAAGTCGTCCGGAGCGAACTGAAATGGCAGGCCCCGCACACCGTCGACGACGGCCCGGAAGTCCTCGAAATCCCGCTCGAGCTGGGGATCCTGGTCGAGCTCCTCACGGAATTCCTCACGCTCGCGCTCGCTCAGATCTCCCTCGAGATACGCGATGAACTTCGCGTCGCGCTCGTCGACGTCCCCGAGCTCGAGGTCGTCAGCGGCCGAGATATGTGGGCTCTGTGTCGTCATGATCCCTCCGACGAATCATATCGCGACTCGACGTACTCTTTCAACGCCACGCGCGCACGGTAGAGTCGACTCTTGACCGTACCCTCCGGTAGTTCCACCACCTCGGCGATGTCTTGATACGTCATATTCTCGATGTCCCGCAGCACGATGACCGTTCGATGGTCCTCTGATAAAGACGCGAGACCGTCCTGAATAATTTCCTCGAGCTCGTGCCCCATCGCCTTGTGATCGGGGCGCGACATATCTCCGCCGAACGGGTTATCGTCCATCTTCGACTCGGGCGTATCGTCAATATCCTGGTGCTTGCTCTTGGAGCGACGCGCCAGGTACTTGATGCGATTCTTGGCCCGATTCGTGGCGATCCGGTACAGCCACGTGGAGAACTTGGCCTCTCCACGGAAGGAGTCGATATACTTGAAGACCGCGACGAACACCTCCTGTGCGACGTCTTCGGCCTCCTGTTTATCCCCGACGATCCGGTAGATGACGTTGAAGACCTTGTGCTGGTGACGACGCACCATCTCTGCAAAAGCGTCTTCGTCTCTTCGCCGGAGCGCCCGGACGAGTTTTCGCTCGTTCCTCATAAATTAACGGCCCGCACATCGCCGGGAGACCCTACACATGTCATTAGACTACGGTCGCCACGAGAAGTTCCAATCGGGGGTTCTCGTCGATCATTTTTGCTCGGTGTGTTCGTCTTCACCCTTGCGGCTGCGCCACTCCCATACCAACTTGCCGATGATGACCAACAGGATCACCACCCCGAACGCGAGCACGATCAGGCTGAGTTCGAGCGTCAGCGCCGACTCGCTGGGCCCGGGCTCCATGGGATTATCTGGTAGCATGATGGCGCCGGCCTCGGGACAAGTCACCCCGTGAGAGAATGACCTGGCGCGGACCGGCCAGGTCACATCGACGATGGCGCAGTGGTTGCCGTCCTCGTCGTAGCCGCGGGCTACGAGGCCACCTCGACTACCCACACGAATAGTCGGCCATGACATTTTTCGCAATGGGTACGGCTGGATACGGCCTGCGGCCGTGTTTTACTCGCTTCGCTCCTGCTTTACGCCTCTGCGCGGCGTGTTTTGCCGCCTTTGGCGGCGTTTTACGGCCTGCGGCCGTGTTTTACGCCGCTTCGCGGCGTGTTTTGCTCAGCCTTGGGCCTCGCTTGTTACGCTCATTTTGCTCGCGTTTGTTCGAGGTTGCTGATGGCCCGCTGGAGGAGGAACGAAGTTCTGTTCGCGAGGATGTCGGTAGCTCGGTAGTCGCTGGCGCTGAGATACTCGCGGTTTCTGCAGAACCTGAGCTGCGAGCGGGCTTCATTGAGGGAGCCACGGGCGATATAGAGATAGCGTCGATACTCGGCAGTTGTTTCGCGCATGTAGCCCTCGACGATATTCGAGCTCACGGACAGCGCAGCCCTGCGCACTTGCCGCGCAGACACGTCCCACTCGCGTCGCGGAAAGTCGAGCGTGACGTCATACACCGCATCCGCGAACTCCATCGCGACTTTCCAAACCGCCAGCTTCTCATAAGGTGGTCGCTTCCCAGACATCTCTCACTCCAGATTCAGGTTCAGCCATTCAATTATGCCTACATAATGGTTTTCGACCGAACCCCCTGAATCGTTGCGTAAAAACCCGTCAAGCCCCACCAAACACCGATCCCCTGTTCCTAACCAACGCGAGCGCAGCGAGCGTAAAACACGCGGCGCTAGCCGCGTAACCAACGCGGCACCAGCCGCGTAACCAACGCGGCACCAGCCGCGTAACCAACGCGGCACCAGCCGCGTAACCAACGCGGCGCTAGCCGCGTAATTCGAACAGAGTTAAAGTGCCCCCGCGCTGATCGAACCCGCAGCATATTCGAGATTCATGTCCGACGGGACGCGACAACTGGGCCGATACGAACTCATCGAACGCATTGCGGTCGGTGGCATGGGGGAGATCTATCTCGCGAAGTCACGTGGCGCCGCGGGCTTCGAGAAGACCGTCATCATCAAGAAGATCCTCGAGCACCTCGCCGAAGAGGAGGAATTCGTCACGAAATTCCTCGATGAAGGGCGAATCGTCGTGAACCTGACGCACGGCAATATCGTCCCCGTCTTCGATATGGGCGAGGAAGACGGCGAGTATTTCATCGCGATGGAGTATGTGCATGGCCGAGACCTGCGCGACATCCTGAAGCGAGCCGAGGCTCAGGATCACGAGGTCCCGCTCGACCTCGCCATTCACATCGTCGCGCAGGTCTGCAACGGCCTGGACTACGCGCATCGACAGACCGACGACGACGGCAATCCGCTCGACATCGTCCACCGCGATATAAGCCCGTCGAATATCATGGTCTCCCGTGAGGGAGAGGTGAAGATCATCGACTTCGGTATCGCCCGAGCGGCGAGCCGAGCAGCCAAGACCGCCTCGGGCCGCATCCAGGGCAAGATCTGCTACATGAGCCCCGAGCAAGCCTCCGGGCGCTCGCTGGACGCCCGAAGCGACATCTTCTCGACCGGCGTGGTGCTCTACGAGCTCTTGACCGGCGTTCGGCCCTTCCAGGGTGAGAGCGACATGCACAGCCTGGACCTGGTGCGGAAATGCCAGTTCGAGGCGCCCTCGGAGCTCAACCCGAATATCCCCGAACCGCTCGACGCCATCGTCGAGCGCGCGATGGCCGAAGACCCCGAGGAGCGCTACCCGCGCATCCATGGGCTGCACGTGGACTTGTTGGAGTTTGCCCACAGCCAGGGGCGGGCCGTGATGGGACAGGAAGTCTCCAAATTCGTCACGGACCTCTTTCCGGAGGGTTTCGAGCGGGAGGACCTGAAGAAGGCGCGTGAGAAGGGGCCAGACAGCCCGATGAACCTCGACGACGCGCTCAACGCCGAGTTGGATAAGCTGGGCGGCGACGTCAATCCACTACAGACGACGGCGGCACACGATTCGACGCCAGATAGTCGCCGTAAAACCCCGGCTGTCGACGCGCATACCGCCACCCTCGCCGCAGACGCCGATGAGGTGTCTGCCGGGACGAATCCATCGGATGACCCGACCGGAAACACTGGTCCGACCACCGAAAACGCGGAGTTGTCCACGAATTCGGGCACCGAAGACAATGTCCCCACCGGGCGCGTCGAAGAAGACGAAAACCACGGATTCAAGCGCTGGCTCGCCATCGCCGTCGTCCTCGGGGTCGTCGCCGGCGCCGGCGCCATCTGGTACTTCCTGACGGTCAAGTCGGTCGGCAACGTGCTCATAAGCGCTCAGCCGCAGGCGCAGGGACTGCGGGTCGATGGCAACAAGACCTTCAACGTCGAGACGCCGTACGAACTCGAGCTCGAGGAGGGCGAGCACACCGTCGAGTTGCTGGCCCCGGATGGCTACAGAGACAAGAAGATCGTCGTGAATATCGAAGGCGGCGAGGTCGGCCGACGCCGGCTCGAGCGCAACGTGGAGCTGCAGCAACTGCCACGAAAAGGCGAGGAGACGCGGACCTTTTTCGTCTCGACCACGCCGGCCAACGCCGAAATGACCGTCGACAAGGAACCGCGCGGCAACGCCCCGATCAAGGTGACTCTGGCCGAGAGCAGCAACCCCAAGGTCATCGTCACTGCCTCCCACGAGGGCTGCGAGGACAACAGCGAGATCATCCTCTTCGACCGAGAAAACGACGTCGTCCCCATCAAGCTCGAGTGCCCGGTCGCGTCGGCGGACGCGGGCTCGGACGCCGATGAGGAGGCCGCTGCAGCCAAGACGACCGACAAACCCACGGACCGAGGCCCCCGCTACAGGCGGCTGACAATCGCAACATCCCCGGTCGACGCGAAGCTGACGGTCAACGGGGAGCAGTTCGGCGCGGGGGAGGCGGTCGAGCGCAAGTGGCGCACGAGCGAGGTGCTCGATGTACGCGCCGAGTTGTACGGATACAAGACCGCCGAGCGAAAAATCCGAGTCGGCGACGTTCGTGACCGCCAGTACCTCATCACCCTCGAGAAGCGGCCCATGGGGTGCGTGCGGGTCAACTTGTTGAAGCCACACGTCATGACGCTCCACATCAACGGGCGTGAAATTGCCGCCGAGCGGGCCGACCGCATCGACCTGCCGGTCGGCAAGCACAACATCGTGGCCACCAACGAAAGCGCCGACTTCCGCCGGACGTTTACCGTGAAAATCCCGGCCGGAGACAAGTGTACGCTACTGGACGCAACAGCGCCGACTAACTGACCGGACGGTTGGCTCCTGGCCCGGATGTCGAGATTGACGAAGGCCCCGGAGCGTGGTCCACTGACCAGCAGAAACGCCATAAAACGCAGGTTTTCGACCGATATGAGCGAAGTTACGCGCACAGTTTTTCTCGACAGTGGCGAGCGCAAGCTCGAGCTGCAGAAGTACCGTCTCGCCGTCACGGAAGGGCCCAATGAAGGGCTCGACGAGACCTTCGAAGCACGACGGGTCACGCTCGGCAGCGCGCCGGACAACGACGTCGTGCTCGACGACCCGGCGATAAGCCGCTTCCACGCGGTCATCGAGGTCGACGACGACGGGTATTTGCTGACCGACCGCGACTCCAAAAACGGAACGTTCATCAACGGTGTGCGGATCAACGAGGGCTATTTGACGGGCGACTCCGTCTTCCGCCTGGGCAAGACAAGCATCCAGTTCGGCACCACCGGCGAAGAGGTCGAGGTCACGTTTTCGGGGCAGACGCGCTTCGGCAACCTGCTCGGCCAGAGCCTCGAGATGAGAGAGATTTTCTCCTTGCTCGAGCGCGTGGCGCCAACCGATGCCACCGTACTCGTGGAGGGTGAGTCCGGGACGGGTAAAGAACTCGTCGCCGAGGCCCTGCACAACCACAGCAAGCGCAAAGATGGCCCACTCGTGGTCGTCGACTGCTCGGCGATCCCCCGCGACCTGATCGAATCTGAGCTCTTCGGCCACGTCAAAGGCGCATTCACCGGGGCAACCGGCACTCGAAAGGGGGCATTCGAATCCGCGGAGGGCGGCACCCTCTTCCTCGACGAGCTCGGCGAGTTGGATATCGATCTCCAGCCGAAGCTGTTGCGCGCGCTGGAGAACCAGCAGGTCAAACCGGTCGGCGCCAACGACACGATCCAGACCGACGTACGCATCGTCGCGGCGACGAATCGCAACCTCATGCAGGAGGTGCGCGAGGGGAACTTCCGCGAGGATCTGTACTACCGGTTCGCGGTCATCAAGGTCGATCTACCGCCGCTCCGCGAGCGCACCGAGGACATCCCGCTCCTGGTGGAGCACTTCCTCGGGGAAGCCCACGAGATGGCGAATCGCGACGAGGAAATCGAGATCGCCTACAAGACCATGGAGAAGCTCAAGCGCCACCGCTGGCCGGGCAACGTGCGCGAGCTCAAGAACTTCGTCGAGCGCGCCGTGTTACTCACACAGGGCGACCAGCTCGAGACCAGGTTCCTGCAGGCCGGCGAGCCGACGCCCGAGAGCCCCGAAGAAGCCCAGAACTCGGCCTCGTCGATGGCCCAACTCGCCATCGGAGAGAGCCTGCCCTTCAAGGACGCGAAAAACCGCCTCATCGAGGAGTTCGAGAAGGCCTACTGGACCGAGCTGCTCGAGCGAACCGACGGCAATGTGTCGAAGGCCGCGCGGATGGCCGGAGTCCACCGAAAGTCCGTCGAGTACATCCTCAAGAAGCACGACCTGTCCCGCGAAGATATTGTGAGCTGAACGACTCACGACCCACTCCTCACTACGTATTTGCTGGAAGCTGAGCTATGTCCGAGAAGACCCTGATCTGCATGCCGACGTATAATGAGCGCGAGAATATTCGCGCCATTATGAATGCAATTCACGAGGAGGTGCCCGACGTGCACGTCCTCGTCATCGACGACGGTTCGCCTGACGGAACTGGCGATATTGCCGACGCAATGGCGGATGAAGACGACCGCGTCCACGTCCTCCATCGCACCGAAAAAGCCGGGTTGGGCCCTGCGTACGTGGCCGGCTTCACCTGGGCGCTGGAGCACGATTACGCGCGTATCTTCGAGATGGACGCGGATTTCAGCCACCAACCCAAGTACCTGCCGGTGATGATCGACCAGCTCGACCACTTCGACACGGTCGTCGGCTCGCGCTATGTGGCCGGCGGCGGCACGGAGGATTGGGGCGTGCTCCGGCGGCTCATCTCGCGCGGCGGTGGCACGTACGCCCGGACGATCCTGGGGCTCGACGTCCAGGATCTCACGGCCGGCTTCGTCGGTTGGCGGCGTCAGGTCCTCGAGACCATCGACCTGGAGAACGTCGAGGGCTCCGGCTACGTCTTCCAGATCGAGATGAAGTACCGCGCCCACGAAGCTGGCTTCTCGATCATCGAAGTGCCCATCATCTTCCCGGATCGCGTAGCGGGCGAGTCGAAGATGACCCCGGATATCGCCGCGGAAGCGCTGTGGCGGGTGTGGAAGATCAAGCTGAAGGGATAGGGCGTAGGGTTGGTAGGTGAATAGGTCATAGGTCATAGGTCATAGGTTCAGTCGTTTGCCGTTTTCTGTTTGCTGTTTGCCGCCTGCTGGGTAGATCTCATCGTCCTCCCAGATTTTCTGGCCCCAGGCCCCCTCTGTTTTCCCCTTTGCGTGCTCCATGGAAATATGTGCTGCGGCAGTCGGAAGGCGGTCGTGGCGCGACCCTCCAAACCGGCTCCTGCGGCATTTCTAAGAGGGGTGGGGCCATTAGAACGGCACGAGAGCACGCTCACAATTTCGGTCTCGCTCGCGATTTCGATCACGCTCTCGCTCTCGATTTCGATTCCGGTTCCGCTGCTCGAAAGGATGGCGGTGGGCTCGCGAGCGATCGGAGCGTTTGGAGGCACCAGATCGTTCTCCCGCGACAGCGGGGGAAACCGCGGCGCGAGCCGCGGAGGGGGCCATGGCACCGCGAACCCAAAACACAACCGCAATGCGCGGCACAGGTGTGGAGTCCGCAGGCTTGCAGCGTGCGCGCCACGGTCAGGATTGACCACTCGCAGGCTGGCAGCCTGGATGCGAGTTATGAATCGCATGGCTTGGGTCGGACGACGTGGAGACCCGAGATATCCGATTCAATAGATCTCGTCGTCTTCCCAGCGTCCCAGCACCTCGATCAACCAGCGGCGCTCCATGATCGACAGCGAGTCGTTCAGGCGCCGAATCTTGATGGGGTTCAGCACATCGAGCGGCGACAGTTCCGGATCGCGCCAGACAACGGCCAACGCCTCACGCTCATCCCGCGCGCCCACCAGCGAGAAACCACCGGCCTCATCGAAGCGCTTCGAGCGCACTCGACGCCTCGTGCTGTCGTCGATACACAGGCCATAGAAGTCCTTGAGCGGCAGCGTGAACTCGGGGCTCACCGCCCAGCGTGATTCCACCCGCAACTCACGACGCGTCAACGTCAGGCGCCGCGGCGAGAAGCGCGGAAAGCCCAGACCGACCGTGAAGAAGCTCACCAGAAAAAAGAAGCCCCCCACGAAGCTCGATGCCGGCATCGTCGCAAACCCGGCCGCGCCCATCGCCAAGCCTGCGAGCACAGCCAGCGCGTTCGGCCACAATTGCTCGACCTGGATGGGGACATCTATGACGACCTGCTCGGGCGTATGAGACACCTCGAGATCGCTGCCCTCCGGGAGCGGCGGGAGCCCGTCACTTCCCAGCGTCGTAATCGCGTGTGCCTCCATCCCCAGGGCGGCAGCCATCCGACGATCGCTCGAGAGAAGCCCCTTGTCCTCCAACCAGCCGATCGCCTCGCGGGCGGATCCCAGTCGACGCGTCGCGTCGGGCTCCAACAGTTGGTCCAGGAAGCTGGAGAATTGCCCGGAAACCGGCGTCACTGCACGAAATTGCAGCTTGAGGCGATGCACATCGAGCGTCGCCGGATGATGAAAGCTCAACATGTACACCAGGGTCGCGCCGAGGGCGTAGAGGTCGCTGACCGCCGAGCTTCGGCCGCTCAATTGCTCCGGCGGAAGAAAGCCGGCGGTGCCCACGACCGTCGAGCCCCCGACCGTCTCGGGCACCGCGGCCTGCGCCACTCCGAAGTCGACCAGGAAGACCCGCCCAACATCATCGACGATAAGGTTCGACGGCTTGATGTCGCGATGGATGATCGGCGGATCGAGCGCGTGAAGAAATGCCATCAGCTCCAAGATCTGACGTGCGATCTCGAGCGCCTCGCTCTCCTTGAAGTGCCTCCCGCGGTCGATCATCTCTCGCACCGACTCGCCGTCGACGAATTCACGTACGAGGAAGCGGCGAGTCTCTCCGTGTTCGTCGGGCAGCTCGAACGAATCGATATATTCGGGGACGCGTGGGTGCGAGACGTCGTTGAGAATCTCAGCCTCGCGCTCGAAGAGCTCCAGCGACTTCCAGTCGTCCAGCCCTCCGATGGCGAGCTCTTTGACGACGACCTCGTTGCGAGTGTTCTGATCAATAGCGCGGAAGGTCACGCCCTGCCCTCCGCGCCCCAACTCTTCGAGCACGTCGTAGCGTCCCTTCAGGATGCGCGCGCTCTCCCCGCTCGGAGCGAAAGTGCGGATCTGAGACTCGGCGGCATCGCTGCTCATCAGCTCAACCCTCCAGAGTCAAAGTCGGTTGTTTGGCGAGCGGCCGCGGCCGCTCGCTGGTCCGCAGGACAAACGTTCGGAGCAGACGCGAGAGGCGATCGGCCTGAGCACGCGTCTCCATCGGAATTACGTACTCCCGCACGCCCACCAGCACCAGAAGCTGCGAGTCGCGAGCGACGACGTCATCGATCGAATCGATCGGCATCCGGGCGCCGACTCGGTGAAACAGCGACGAGCCGCGCATGATCGCGAGCGTGCCGCCCCCGACCTCGAGCTGTGTGAAGCGACCGGCGAGCCCGAAGAGAAACCCAAATGACAGCAGAGCGGCGACGAGCCCGCTGAGGATCCATCCGCCGGTGATCAGAAACGCCGATGCCGCCATCGCGCACCAGGCCGCGCCGACCATACGGCCCTCGCGTGGAGGGTTGAATACAGGGGGCATCAGTGGCGACCAGACCGAAAAGCAGACGCGCTCACGCTCCATTGTCGCCGGCAAGTCGAGCCTCGCTGCCTCCTGGAGCAGGTCCATGCGAGATGCCCTGTCGCAAAATTCCACCGGAGCCAACTCGCCGTCATCCGAGCGTTCGAGCTCGCTACCAGCGGAGAGGTCTAATGTCTCGAGGGACTCCAGGGCCGCGGCGGCCGACTCGAAGCGGTCTTCGGGACAGGGCGCCAACATCCGCTCCAGGCATTCGACGAAGGCCCCGGGCGCGTGGAGATACTCGCGAAGGTCGAGCCTCAACCCGCCCTCGGAGAGGTCGCCCGGGTGCTCACCGGTCATCAAGTGGGCCACGGTCGCGCCCAGCGCGTACTGATCGCTCGCCGGTTCCGCGCGCCCCATGACTTGCTCAGGGGGCACGTAGCCCGTGGTCCCAACAACGGTGGAACCGCCAGCTGTCGCCGGAACGATGGCTTGCACCGCACCAAAGTCGACGAGGACCCACGTTCCGTCGGGTCGCTGGATGATATTGGCAGGTTTGATGTCGCGATGGACTATCGGCGGTCGCAGCGAGCCCAGATACTCGAGCACGCCGAGCAGGGAGCGGAGGAACGACCGGGCCCGCTCGACGTCCCATCGCTCACCCTCGTCGATGTATTGTTGCAGCGACCGGCCGTCGACATACTCCTGAGCGAGGTAGAAGCGAGGCCCGTCGTCGGTCTCGTCGACGAACGCGGTGATGAAGCTGGGAATCTGGGGGTGCGAGAGGTTCTGGAGGACGCGGCCCTCGCGCTCGAAGAGTTCCAGTGCCTTCCAATTGTCGACCAGGCGGAGCGCGAGTCGCTTGAGCGCGACCTGTTCGCCGGTGTTCCTATCGCGGGCGAGGTAGGTCTGTCCCTGACCGCCCCGTCCGATGGATGTGATGATGTCGAAACGTCCGTTCGAACCCACCGACGCGCTCCAATTGGTCTATGAGTGATGGCCGGGGAAAGAGCGTGTTCAACCGGTGCAAAATTCCCGCGTACCGAGCGTGGTTACCTGGCTCGTTGAAGTATAACGGAAAACGAGAGTTGGTTGCACGCGGTGGGCTCCAGACGACAACTAGATAAACATTCTAAATTGCGCGAAATAGAAGCCCCCGTAGCTTCCGAACTCGCTGCTGAACGACGGTGTCGGGAGAAACTCGGGGGCACCGCCAAAGCCCTGAAATGCGCCGAGCGACAGGTCGGCGTTCTGCGAGATGTCGTAGCGCAAGGCCGGCGAGATGAGCACGCTCGGGTCGAGCAGGTTGGAGATGGCGGTCAGGCTCAATGACAGGTCGTCTACGCCTGTATACGAAAACGTCGCGCCCACGTACTGCTGGCCGAGGAAATACGACTCCCCGCGGGAGAAAATCTCGCTGGAGAATTGCTGGACGTAGTCGGCCTCGTCGGCCACGCCAGCGCCATTGAAGTGATACTCGCCGGTCAAGGAGAAGTCCGGGCGAATCCAGTCGACCCCGACGGTGGCGCGCGGCAGGTCGAACTCTGTCTCGTCGAGGTCGAACGGCTCGACGACCTCGGCGCGCAGCTTCACGTCGGTCAAATCCGCCGAAAACCCGGCGACGCCCACGATTTCATTCCAGACTTTCGCCGCGGCGAAGAGTAAGTCGACGCGGTCGACGACCCAGCCGGCGCGCACGCCGCCCGACAGATCGTCGAGGCTGCCGCGATCGGCGACCACGAAGTCGAGCTCGAGGTCCATCGATGGATAGACCAGCACTCGAGCGGCATCGATACCCCGTTTCTGGCTCTGGTCGAGCTCGTAGGGGCTAAAACGGGACCAGAGATCGACGACCGGAAACATCGCCGATGTGCCCCATGTAATCGCCTGGCGTCCAAGCGTGATATCGGCTGCAGACGTGTAGATCCGCAGCGCCGCCCGGTCGATATCATTCTCCAGCGCGATCCCGTTCTCATCGATGATCGTACTCGAGAGCTCGACGGTCCTGTCCGGCGTAGCGCTCGCGCCGATGCCAAATACGCCACCGGCCACCGGGGACGGAGGTGCGGTCACGCTCCAGAATAGCCGGTTGTGCACCTCGAGGGTCACGTCGCGAGTAAACTGTGCGTCCAGCTCGAGCCGGAGCACCGCGGAGTTGAAGCCCCGCTGGTCTGCAACGGCGTCGGGCACATCGAACGTCAACTGCTGCAGGCCCGATACCGACTGGGCATAGCCACCGAGGTCCAGGCGGAACTCCCCGCCATCATCGTTGTCGACGATCGTGATATCGGCGAAGGCCGAGCTACTGAAGAGCGCGGCCGCGACGAAGAAGGCGCTCGCCCACATCCATGGCGCGCGTGTTCGAATCATGACGTCGACTCCTCGCGCTCTTCGCGGTCGATATTTCCGCTCTCCAGGTACACGACACGCCGCGCGCGCTCGAGCACGATGTCGTCGTGCGAGGAGAACAAGAAGGTCACACCATGCTCGCGATTGAGCTCCGCCATCAGGTCCAACAGTTCCGCAGAGGTCTCGCTGTCCAGGTTTGCGGTCGGCTCGTCGGCCAAAACGATACGCGGCCTGGCGGCGAGCGCTCGGACCACCGCTACACGTTGCTGCTGACCACCGCTGAGTTCATGGGGCTTTCGGTCTTCGTGTCCTTCCAACCCAACGCGCTCCAACAGCGGGACGACCGTCTCCCGACGCTCCTGCGCCGACATGCCCTGCAGTAGCAGGATAAACTCGGCATTCTCGTAGGCCGTCAGGACCGGCAGTAAGTTGTACGCCTGAAAGACGAAGCCGATATTGCCCAGCCGGTATTGGGCACCTTCGGTCCGGTTGTAATTCGTCACATCGACCCCATCGATCGCGATTGTCCCGGCCGTCGGGGTGTCGAGCACGCCGATCTGGTTGAGCAGCGTCGTCTTGCCCGACCCGGATGGGCCTGCCAACGCGGTGAATTCACCGTCCTCGATCTCCAGGTCGACGCCTCGGAGCGCGTGCACCTCGATCTCCCCCTGCTCGAAGATGCGCTCGACGCCCTTGCACTCGATCAACGCATGTTCTTCATTGGACATAATCATACCTCGGGCCCACCTGGGCGACGAAAAGCTGCATCATTCGTAGAACCTCATGGCCTCAGACGGCGCCATATTGCTCGCTCTCCACGCCGGATATGCGGCGGAGAGGACGATGATAAAGAACACCACCAACGTGCCGAGACCCCACTTCATCGGGTCGAGGTGGCTGTAGATGATCAGATCGGACATATCGATCCCAGCGGCATCCATCTGATCCATGCCGAAGGCGGCCATGTCGATCCCGACTCTCTGGACCCACAGGTGCACGCCGAGCCCGATCCCGAAGCCGATGACGATAGACGTGGCCGCCAGGATGACCGTCTCCCATATGATGAGCGCCCCGATGCGTCCGGGCGTCACCCCGATGGCGTTGAGCAGCCCGAACTCGCGCACACGCTCCATCACCGCCATCAAGAATGTGTTGGCGATCGAGAACGTCACGACCACGAAGATGACGACGATGAACAGCCATGAGAATGAATCATCCAGTCGGATCAGGCCCACCATCTCGGGGACAGCCTCCTGCCAGGTCAGGACCTCGACGTCGAAGGTCGACAGCGCCTTTTCGAGTCGCTCGTCGGCCTCTGAGTTCGAGACATTCGACGTGGTAAAGACGCCCATCTGGACGATGCGATCGCCCATCTTCAGAGCATCCTGTGCGGCCTCGATCGTCGTGAACGCGAGGCCGCCCTGCGAAGACGCAGGGGCCTCGATGACGCCATCGAGTCGAAACAGCGCCCGCGTGACCTCGCCCTCGGGCGTCGTCGCGGTCAGGACGAGTTTGTCACCGAGGTCGACGTCGAGCTTGTCACGAAGGTTGGTGCCGATGACGATTGGATGGTCGAAGTCGCCGGAGAAAAACGCCCCTTCGACCAGGTCTTCGGAGTAATCCTCGACGTCGAACTCGCGCCGGGTGTCGATGCCGCGGATCTGCACCGGTTCGTTGCCCGTAGGGCTGGTCATCAACCCGTTGATCAGCACCCTCGGCACGACATGCCGGACGCCGTCCACGGACTCGACGCGCTCGCGGACTTCGGCGGCACGGTCCATGACGATATCGCTGCTCTGAGTCTTCCAGAAGCCGTCGCCGTGGATAAGCACCTCGCCCCCCGCGGCCCTGGCTGCAGCCTCCTCCATCTTTCCGTGGCTGTCGTCGCCGATGCCGAAGAAGATCAGCATCATCGCGTAGCTAAAGATGATCGCGGAGCCGACGATGATGGTACGAGTACGATTGCGCCAGAGGTTTCGCCACGCGATTTCGAGCATGATGGTCTTCATCACGTCCTCCCCATGATCGCGCTGGTGATATCCGTACGCACCGCCTGAATCGCCGGGCCGAGTCCCGCGATGAGCGAGATACACAAGATGATGATGAAGGGTTGCAGGACGACGTCGAGCGTCAACGCGCTGTAGAGCCTGCCGGAAAACGATACGCCCATATAGCTGATGGACGAGCCGCCCCCGAACATCGCGACGTTCAGCCCCACCTCCTGCATCCAATAGGTCAGACCGGTGCCGAGCAACGCCCCGGCGATGCCTCCAAGCCCGGTCAAAAAGACCGTCTCGAGCACGATCGTCCCGAATAGACGCCTCGGCGTCACCCCCACGGCCATCATCACGCCGAACTCGCGGCGCCGCTCCAGCGCGCTCATGCGCTGCGTGTTGAAGATGCCGAGTGCAGCCACCAGGTAGATGATGACGTACAAGAAGACGTTGGAGACGTCAGACATCTCGAGCATCTGGGCGATCCGTGGCTTGACCTCTCTCCACGACCGGGCGACGACGTCGGTCTCTGCCGGAACGTCCCCGAGTGTCGGCTGCAGCGACGCAGCCACGGCTTCCGCATCGGACGGGCTGTCGGTCATCACCGCGATCTCGTGGACTCGCCCATCGAGCGCGCCCAGGTATTGCGCGTCGGCCATCGGCACGTAGACGCCCGCCCGATCGATCCCCGAGTCTCCGGTCCGCACGACGCCCACGACCTCAAGGAGTTCATTGCCGAGCGAGCCGTCGGAGGCCTCGAGGAAGACCACCAGCTCCGACCCGAGCTCGATGTCGAGCTGCTGGAAGAGCCCTTCCCCGAGGACTGCCTCACGTGGCGCCGGTGGCTCTTCGGGGTCCTCGCCGAGCCAGCGCCCTTCGACGATCCCCTGTTTGACGGGCGTCGCTTCCGCTTCGCGGCCGGGATCAACGCCGATGATCTGGGCGACCTGGGAGCGCTTCTCGTTTCCGACGAGCCCGTACAGGCGCACCCGCGGCGTGGCAGCGCGTACACCGCCCGTCTCGGCGATCTCCTCGAGCAGGGCCGGCTCATACTCGAAGGCCTTGTAGGAAGCCTTCTCGTCGACATACCCCTCGGTCTGAATCAGGACCTGCCCGCTGTCGACGGCGGTCGCGCCGCGAACCATCTCCCCGTAGAAGCCCTCCATAAAACCGAGCATCCACACCATCATGGCCACGGCGAACATGATGCCGCCGGCGGTCAAGAACGTACGCCACCGGTTTCGCAACAGGTTTTTGAACGCCAAGCGCGCGATCATCGTCGCCTCGCCGTCCGTCGGAGACCGCGCTTAGAGAACATGCGCTTATCGACGTCGGCCTCGAAGTCCATCTCGAGATACTCGATGCGCGTCTTCTCATTGGAGTCGGCATCTCGGGGCTGCAGCTCCATCACCGTGGGGATCTTGCGACCATCGACCTCCTCGATCTTCGAGTACCGCATCTCCCGGACGACCTCACCGTCATCGTAATACTCGGTCGAGACGGGCAGCCAATCCCCGGGGCGCAGGTAGAAGACGAGCTTTTCGTAGACGACCGGTGCATCCGGCCTGGGCGTCATCGTGACCGCGATATACTTGTTTCCCTGCTTCTTCGCCCAGTCGATCTCGGTGGTGTAGTCCTTCTCGTAGCTCGTCTCACGCACCAGATCCTCGTTGGTGAAGTGGCTCCCCATCCAGTTGTCGGAGAGCAAGCCCGACGGAATTCGGATGAGCCGGTCGGCGCGCGGCGCGTAGTTCCAGAGCCCGTCCGGCGTTTTCAGGGTTGCAGTCCCCGACTCTCGGGCCGGCTCTCGAATCACGACCAAAAAATAGTCCTCGCCCTTCGACCACGACTCCATCTCCAACTTCCGAGTCCCCCGCTCTTTGGTAATCGTCATCCGCATGCGCCCATGCGACGAGTCCGAGCGATACAGATCATCGAGTTTATCGATCACCTGGTCGACAGACGGTAGCTCCTCGGGCTCGGGCTCCTGTTCCCGGTCCTGTGCAAATGACGTCCCGCCGAGCACGAAAAAGACCGCCGTGACGACGAGTGCGATAGACAGATCGGATAGACATCGCTTCATTCTCCACCCTCTTTTCTGAAGTTCGGAACCAACATGCGCCTCATCATCTCGATCTCTTCCTCGACCAGCTTCTTTGCCGCCTCTGACCCCTTATCTTCCATCACCTGGAGGGCGATTCGATCGCCGGCCTGTCCCACTGCATTGATCATCCCGGCGAGGTACTCCACCGGTAGATCCTCCCGAATGACACCGAGTTCTTGACCGCGCTCGATGAACCTCGCCGTCCAGTTGACCGAGTACTCCTCGATCGGTTCGAGCACGTCCGGATGCTCACCGGAGTCGAGCTCCTCGAAGTAGGTCTGGGCGAGTTGAATGAAGACCGGGTTCTTCTCGAGCTGCGGCAGCGACCGACGCGAGTAGTCGAGCAACTGCTCCCAGAAGGTCTCTGCCTCCAGCGCATCCACATCGAAGCCGCCGCTCTGTTCGACCAACTGCTCGATACTCTCGCGCACCGTCGTGGCGTAAAGATCGGCCTTGTCCTCGAAGTAGTAGTACATCGAGCCCTTGCTGATGCCGGCGCTGTCGATGATCTGGTTGATCGACGCACCCTCGAAGCCCTTCTGAGCGAACTCCTCTGCGGCCGCCCGCAGGATCGCCTGCTGCTTCTCCTCATCTAGATTTGAAAATCGCGATGTCGCCATCGTGCCTCTTCGAAAATATCTACCGGCCGAAGTCTTCGCTCGACCGACGGCCATGACCAGTAAGTCCGACCACTCAGTTAGACCAGCTAGTCTATAAACTAATTCACGTCGATGACTCGGTCAAGTCTCTGCCCCTCAATCTCCGCGAATCTTCGTCCACTCACGCCTTGACCAACCCGATGGACGCCCTCAGACTCGACAACGCTGCCACTCACTGACACCCGAAGCCCAGCGGAGCGCCCTTTGTTCGACGGCGAGCACATCGAGATCGATACCGAGCTCCGCCTCGAGGTTCTCCGAGCGGAGCACGCCGAAGAACTCGACAGGGTCGTCTCGGACAATCGCGCCTACCTGTCCCGGACGCTCCCGTGGGCGAGCGAGACCTCATCGCTAAAAGATACACGGGAGTTCATCGCGCTGCGCCGTCGCGTCTTCGAGCACAGACGGGCCCTGCCGCTGGCCATCGTCTACCGCGGCGCCATCGTCGGCGGCGTCGGCCTCGACGTAGTCGACCCACAGACCCGAACGGGCGAATTTGGTTATTGGTTGGACGAGCACCACCAGGGATCGGGGCTCATGACGCGCTCGACGAGCGCGGTCTTAGACGTCGCATTTATGCAGGGGCAGATGCACCGAATCGAGATCATGACGACGCCACAGAACCTGCGCAGCTGCAACCTCGCCGATCGCCTCGGGTTCACGCTCGAGGGGACCAAGAGAGAAGCCGCGCTCCTCGGCGGCGAGTGGGCCGACCTACGCCTCTACTCATTGCTGCGTCGAGAATGGTGCGAGTGAACCGCCGTGACCCCGCGTGAGTGACGCCCGTGTGTCCCCCCGGAGTCCCTCAATTCGCGGGTGTCGAACCACCGTCGATCTCGGTGGGCGCGCCGACGACCAGGTCGTAGCGAATGCGCTGTACGCCGCCCTCGAACTCCGGGGTGACCTCGAACGAAAGTGCGCCGATTCGCTGGGCCAAGATCCCTACATCCAGCGGCTCGAACAGATCGGGCTGATAGAACGTCATCAGCGAAAACAGGGCGACCGGCTCGCTTCGAAACAGCATGATCTTCTCACCCTCTACCCCGGTATTGTTCTCGATGCCCGCATGTTCGCGCTCGGCCGCGTCGGCTCCGAGACCGTAGCTAAAGAACAGGTAGGGTTCGTCCCCGTCGACGCGCCAGTAGTACTGAACGGTATCACGCGGTTGACCGTCGACGACCAGTGGCTGCAGCTCTCCCGCCTCCAGCGGCTCGGGCTTCGGGCCGGAGTCATCGGCCGCCTCGCCATCGTTGGGCTCCGGCCTGGGTTGAGCGAGCGTCGGAGGCCCCTCGCCCGGGGGCACCTCGTCATCCCGGTCGGCTTCCGGCGCACCCTCGGCCTTCGGTTGGGGCGCCGATCGCTGCACGATGCCGGCCTCGTCGGACAAATTCGCCAGCGCGGCCGCCATCGACTCGCTGAGCCCGGTGACCGTCTCGTCATCGAGGCCCGAGTCGAGCGAGAGCACGCCGACGATCCGCGGCGTCAAGCGCATGCCCCCGATATTCAGACCTGCACTACCTACGTCGAGGCGCGCCAGAAATTCTCGTTGTTCGTAAAGCGGCTCGGCCCAGGACGGGAGCTGATCTTCGAAGACCTTTTCGGCGTTCGTGAACAGGATCGCCAGGCTGCGGGGCAGCGACAGCGCAAACAACGTCGTGTCGAAGTCCACGGCGTCAAAATTGTCGATTGCGCTGAGCGGATTTTCGACGCCGATCCAATCCTGCCACGCCTCGTCGACCATCGGCTCGAGGTCGATCGAAGCCGCGATGCTTCGCTCTTCGAGCCCGATCCCCGCCGCCGGACTCGAGACCGGCAGCGGCTCCTCGAGACCGGCGCCGAACAGATCGACGCCCAGGCGAAACAGCCGCCCCGGTTCACCGACGAAGATCCCGTAGCTCAAACCGGTGAGCCGATTCGACGCAACAGTCCATGCCTTCGCGCTCTCGTAGGCCCGAAAGAGGTTATACGTAAAGAGCGAGTCGCGCTTGTCCAACCCGGCGCCGCGCGCCGCGCTCAGCGCCTGTCTGATCCCGCGCATCAGCGCGAACTCGGCCGTCCCTTCCTGATCGATGGCGATACCGGCGATGGGTTCGCCGATCGGTGCCGGCGCGGTGGGCCGGCCGTAGGGAAAGGCCTCGACCACCCGTTCGACGCGGCGAAGGGCGTCCTCCTCGGCGCTCTCCGAGTCCATCTCCGGGCTCTGGGCACCCATGCTCTCATAGATGAAGTCTACCGCGGCTGTATCGCCCCGAATGCGGACGAGGATCGCCTGGAACTCGCCGCTCTTCGACAAGAAGACGCGTACGGTATCGGCCTGTCCAGCGATGCTCTCTGTGGGCTCGACCGGCTCCAGCTGGAGGTCGCTCAGGAAGCGCTCGAGCGACGATGTAAACGTCTCGGCATCCGCCAACGGCACGATCATTCGAAATCCGGCGAGCGGGTCGAGTTGGTCGGTCTCCTGCTTGACGTCGTTGTAGATGCGCAGCGGTTCCTCGCCGCTGAGTACGCCTGCCGCCGCGACGGCCTTCTCGATCGACTCCTCATCATCGAGGCCGACCTGCGCGCGCAGTGTCCGGTCGACGGACTCGCGAACCGCCCTCGAGTCCTCGTCGTTGACCGGATACGCGCCCATATAGAGCTTTCGCGTGACGTCGATACCGAGGTCGATCCACGCCTCCGGGGTCAGCGGGTCCATCCCCTCGGCGCCGATCAAGCCACGCCGTTCGGCCTGCAAAAACGCCACGATCGAGCCACCGCTTTCCCCCAGCATCGAGGGCTCTGCGACGATCCAATCCCAGGCGTCGTCGAGTGACATCAACAACTGGTCGAGTTGAGCCGTGATGACGATAGGGGAGTTCTTGGGCAGCCGCAGCGCGTGTTCGCTCCATGCACCGGCGCCGGGCTGGACCTGCTCGGTCATCGCGGCCGATCTGTCGGCTTTCTTATTCGCCCCGGTCGCACAACCTGCCAGCGCGAGCCCGAACAGCAGCGGTACGATCTTGAGGATCGTGGAGATCTTTCGTCCCGATTTCACCGACTGAGCGGCGGTTTTCGGGTGGGAGCGTAGATTCGAGACATGGCCCATAAAATCTGATCCTCGAGGGTTCGCGGCGAAGCTGAGCCTGGCGCGGCACGAAACGTGCGCACAAGGTATGATGCAGCAACTCGAGCTTATCCTTCACGCCATATCACGCGCAATCGTTCGAGGCATCGCACACGCCCGAGAAAAGCCCCCGAGACAGCATCAAACTCCGCTTTTCGCAGCGCACAGCAGGCTGGGGACGTCCAGACCTTGACACGACTATGAGCTGCCCTATGTTTCCGGACACAATCACGTTGACGAAATCAAACCAATGGAGACGAATATGGGATTCGGAGAACATACCCTACCTGAGCTTCCGTACGCTTATGATGCCCTCGAGCCGTATATCGACGAGCAGACCATGCGGCTGCATCACGACAAGCACCATCAAGGCTACGTCAATGGCCTCAACGCGGCCGAGCGCAAGCTCGCCGAGGCCCGCAAGTCCGGCGACTTCAGCAGCATCCGCCAGATCGAGCGCCTGGTAGCGTTCCACGGCTCCGGCCACTTCAACCACACGCTCTTCTGGGAGAATATGTGCCCGGCGGACCAGGCCTCGGACCCGAGCGGAGAACTGCTCACCCAGATCGAGACCGACTTTGGGAGCTTCGAAAACCTCAAGGCGCAGTTCGGCGCCGCCGCCAAGTCCGTCGAGGGCAGCGGCTGGGGCTTCCTCGTGTGGGTTCCCGAAGGTGAATACCTGACCACCACGGCCGCCGAGAATCACCAGAAGCAGTTCGTCAATAGCGCGCTTCCGCTTCTGTGCCTCGACGTCTGGGAGCACGCGTACTATCTCAAGTACCAGAACAAGCGTGGTGACTACGTCGACAATTGGTGGAATATCGTCAATTGGGACAACGTCGCGCACAACCTCGACAAGGCGAAGGCCTACGAATTCCCCGTCGAGTGGTAATTCGCGCCTGACCTGACGAAAAAGACCCCGCACCGTCCGGTGTGGGGTCTTTTTTTGTCCGATTTGAATCTTAGCCCGCCGCGCCGCGTCTGTTAGACAGTGAAACCCTACTGGCATTGAGGTCCGAATAATGCGCACCGCACTCTTTACGATGATCACGATCGCCCTGACGCTCACCTCCGGGAGCGTTTTCGCGTCGGATATTGTCGATCATGCGCCCTTCGACACGCTACTCTCCGAGTACGTCGACGCCCAGGGCCGCGTCGCCTACGCGAAATGGCACGATGATAAAGGCGACATGAAGAAGCTCGACGCCTACCTCGAGACCGTCGCCGCGGCGGACCCGTCCGATGGCTCCGAGGACGCGCAGCTCGCCTTCTACATCAACGCGTACAACGCACATGTCGTGGACGAATTGCTGGACCAGTGGCCGGTCAAAAACCCCATGAAGGTCGAGGGCTTCTTCAAGAAGATCAAACACGACGTGGCGGGCAAGAAGATGACCCTCGACAAGCTCGAACACGGCCTGATCCGCGAGAGGTTCTCCGAGCCACGCATTCACTTCGTGCTCAACTGCGCCGCGCAGAGCTGTCCGAAGCTCCAGCGTGATGCCCTCACGGCGTCCAACCTCGAGGCCACGCTGGCGAGCGCCACGAAGGAATTCGTCCCCGCGGCGACCAGCCTGAAGGACGGCAAAGTCGTGACGAGTCAGCTATTCAACTGGTTTGCCGAGGACTTCGTGAAGGCCGAAGGGTCGGTCGCGAAATACCTCGCGAAATACGAGGACGGCGAGGTCGCCGAGGCGCTGAAGTCCGACGACGTGGAAATCACCTTCAGCACGTACGACTGGGCCATCAACAGCCAGTAACCCGCGCCGCAGGTCTTAGACCCACGCCGGTCTATTATCGCATTTAAGATTTTAGGGTCGACATATTGTGGCGTGTCGATTCAACGCAAACCCACCACGCCCATGATGGCAACCCCTCAATCTTGATTCGTGTGTAAGAAGTCGGACCGAGCCTCGGCGAGATGATTTTTTCGGTATCGAAGCCGGCAAACGCAGGCGATGCCAACGGCATCGTCGAGTATTGACGGCGAAGATAGCGGGAAAATCAGCCGACGATGGCGACGGGAGACTTTTTACACACGAATCAATCTTATTTCCCTAAATAGATCACCGCAGATCATCGACCCCACCCTGCTCGTACGCGGCGAGCAGGCCGGCGCCGCTCATCAAGCGCAGCGAGTATCGGTCACTGTAGAAGTTTTGCCGGAAGAATTTGGCGTTCTCTGCGGGGTTTTTCTGGAGCAGGTGTTCGAGATAGGCGTAGCGGGTCGCGACATCATTATTCTGGCGAAGGAGCGTCGCGATCTCGGGGTCGTCTGAGACGCGCACCAGCGAGATGCCAGCGAGCGAGGCGATATCCTCGTTCTCGGATTTCGCCAGCTCGAGGAGTTGGTCTTTGAGCGGCACCAGGACAGCGGCTTCTGCTTCGGTGGTGATGACGTCGCGCAGCAGTGTCAGGGTCGCTTTGCGCTTATCGTCTTTATCGAGTTGCTTCGACAGATGCTCCGCCCACTGGTCGGGAAACTGGCGCGCCAACTCGACCGCGGCGCGCTTCTCGGATTCGTAATCGGCTCCGCGCATCGACGCGATCAGGTCGGCGGCCCGCGCGTCTTCGCGGTCACCATAGAGCTCGATCGCGCGGTGTCGAACGGCGGTACGCGCGTCCTGCATCGCGATCTTGAGGCTGATGCGCGCCTCCTCCGATGGGTTCTGAGCGAGCGCCTCGAGCACGTCGAGCGACTGGCCGACATCAGCGCCCTTCAGATATGCCTGCGCCTGGGGCACGTACGTCTCGTTACCGGTGGCTACCAATCCGAGCGTGGCGATTCGCACGAGTTGCTCGTCACGGCGCCTGGGCAAGACGAACCCACCTTCATCGTCGATGCGCAGGTCCTCGAGCAGCTCCTCGAAGACAGGAGCGGCCTGCTCGACTCCAGCCTTCGATAGTATCCGAGCCGCCTCGCGCCGATCCTCGGCATCGACCGATGCGTCTCGAACGGTCTCGATGAGCGGCTCGGCGCGATCCTCCTCACCGGCCGACACCATCAGGGCGAGCGCTTCGGCGGCCAGCAGGTCATCCCGGCGAGTAATATAGCGGCCGACCTCGGGGAAGAGCGTGTTCTGCAGATACGAGTTCTTGTCCTTCTCGACTGCATCGCGAACCCGCTGGGCGGGGCCATTGTCGAATGCCATGCGACGCAACTGGCTATCCTCGGCCCGAAGCGCGCGTCCGGTGAGCTCGCGCTGCATCGGCGGCGAACCGTATTCGTACGCAGCCTCGAGGATTGCGCGCTTTTCGGCGTCTTCAGCTTTGTTGAACCTCGCCAGAGCCATGCGGCGGACATCGCTGGCGTCGGTCTTCATGAGCAGCCGGAGCGCCGCCACGCGCACCATCGGCGAGGAGTCATCGACGCGCGGGCGCGCGAACTCGTTGAGGTCCGGGTCCGCCAGAATCTCCAGCACGCGCAGGGTCTCGGCGCGAACAAACGGGTCCGATTCGAGCTCGACGCCCGTGCGCAAAACCCGGTCGACGTCTTTTCGCTCCTTCTGACCGAAGTCCTCGCTCTCGCACCCGACGAGGAGTCCGATCAGCGCAACGACGGCGACAATGAGCACGTTGGAACGTCCAAAAATCATGAGTCTCGTCCGCGTTCTCGTTCCATCCAATCGATGATGCGCCGAGCGATATCTTCCCACTCCCGCTCGTTGAGCACCTCGTGATACAGATCGGGGTACAGCTCCATCTCGCGCTCGCCGCTGCCCATTTTGTGGAACAGGTCCTCGGTCGCGCGCGGGTCGACCAGCTTGTCGTCGCCGGCGACCACGAACAAAAACGGTTGTGTGAGCTCTGAGGCGCGCTCGAACGTGTCGTCCATGGCTGCCAGGGCCTCCTGGAACCAACCAGCCGTGGTCGTATCGAAGACGAGCGGATCGTTGGCGTACTTCTCGACGACGCGCTCGATACGGCTCACGCCTTTCGGGTCGAGCCCCGATGGGATCGAAAAGCTCGGCCAGATCTTGTTCATGACCCGTCCGGCCAGCGCCTTGAGCGGCGGCACGTCCATGCTCAACCCGCACATCGGGCTGCTGATGACAAAGCCCTCGACGTTGTCGGGATCTCGCAGGGCATAGCGCAACACGATCTGCCCGCCGTTGGAGTGGCCCATGCAGAACACCGGTAGCGTCGGCCACTTATCCTCGGTGTGCAGCCGCAACAGGTCGTAGTCGAGCACGTAGTCGTCGTAGTTGTCGACGTGTCCACGCTCGCCGGTACTGCGGCCGTGGCCGCGCGCGTCGATCGCCATAACGCCGTAGCCCGCGCGGCAAAACGCCGCGGCCACGTGATCGTAGCGGGCGGAGTGCTCGCCATAGCCGTGCATCAGCGCGATGCTTCCGCGGCTCGGACCACCCTCGGGAGCCCAGGACTGCCAGAACAGGCGCTCGCCATCGAATGCGTGCCAGAAGCCCTCGTCGGTCTCCAGCGCTTCGTCGTCGACATAGGTCGCCGGCGCGAGATCCGTGAGGTCCAATGCGTCGATATCTTCCTTCGTCAGGAAGCTGTCATGATCCACAGATACGTCAGCCAAGGTGTCGTCTTCGCGTTTGTTTCAGGTTGAGTCGTCATCAATGACAGGCCTAGACTAACGTAGAATGTACGCGATGGCTATGCTTCGTCCACCGCTTTGCGTCCCTCGAGCACGGCCACGATGTCGGAGAAGCGGCGTTGGGCCTTACGATCCATGCGCAGGCTGAGTCGCTCGAGCTGCTGGAAGTCCCAGTCGACCGGCAGATCGGTGGCGTGGCGACGCATCGCGTCCATCGCGCGGTTCGCCTCGGCCTCGGAGTCCTCGCCTCGGTACGCCGTCATCACGAACTCGAAGACCGGGAAAACCAGCTGCTCGAGCACCGTGTCGGTGCCGTGCGCATCGGCGAATGCGCGCGCCTGGTCGAAGGCGCCGGCCCGGATAAGCCCCTCTGTGAACTCCGGGACCAGGCCCTCTTCGGGCGGCACGACGCCCAGCACGTCCTCGATGTCGGCGAGCGCCTGCTCGACCTCTCCGCTCGCCAGTCGGGCCAGCGCGAGGGAGGTCCGATAGGTTGTCGTGGGCATCTGGAGTGCATCCGCCCTCTCGACCGCACGCTCGAGCGCCTCGATAGCCTCATCGTGGCGCCCGCGCTCCTCGAGCGTGACGCCCAGGCTGTGGTGCGATTCCGGGTCGTCGGGGAGCACCTCCACCGCTCGGTGTGCAACCTCCTCCGCCAGCCGCAGATCACCGATGACGAGCGCCGCGGAGACGACGCCCAGGAGCGCATCGATATCATCCTCGCGTTGCTCGAGGGCGTGCTCGAAGGCCGGCAGCGCCTCTTCGGCGCGCCCCTGTTGCATCCGCACCTGCCCGAGCGTGACCCACGCGTCGACATCGAAGGGATCCATGTCCACGCAGCGCTGCAGGGCCTGCTCGGCTGCCTGCGCCTCGCCCAGTCGTGCCAGAGCCAGGCCATGTTGGAGCCAGTCATCTGGCCCGGATCGCTCGAGCTCGAGCACCTTTTCGTACGCCTCCAGGCCACGCCTGTCCTCGTCGACGCGAAACCAGGCGTCGGCTGCGGCCTCCCACAACCCGACGCGGTCGCCGGCGATCTTAGCGGCCCGCTCGAAGGATTCGGCGGCCTGTCGGACATCACCGTCGTCCAGGCAGAGTTGGGCCAGGCGAATCGCAACCTCGATGTCCCGGCTGCCCATCTCGACCGCTCGCGTGTAGGCGGCGACCGCGTCTTCACCGAGCCCGAGATCCAGCAGCAGATCACCGACGATCGAGGCGACGCCGGGCGAGTCGATCTGCGAGAGATCGATGCTCTCCAGCACCGCGCGGCCCTCCTCGGGGCGACCGAGCAACAACAGTCGCTCACCCTCGAGCACGTCGAGCGCGGCTGCATCGGGGTGC
>JBNJFZ010000001.1:45917-55740 GCA_051747295.1 Myxococcota bacterium | reverse complement strand
AACCGAAGACGCGAGTTCCTCAGCCGCATCGGCGACCAGGGCGTCGCGATCTTTGTGGCCAACTCGCACCAGTCGCGCTCGGCAGACACACAATACCAGTATCGCCCCTCCAGTGATGTCCTCTACCTCAGCGGCTTTCGAGAGCCCGAGGCCGTCCTCGTGCTCGCCCCCGACCACGAGGAGGGCGAATTTGTGATGTTCGTGCGCGACCGCGACGAGAAAGCCGAGCTGTGGAACGGCCGGCGCGCCGGCCCCGACGGCGCAAAAGACGAGTATGGCGCCGATGCGGCCTTCGCGCTCGAAGAGCTCGACGAGAAGCTGCCCGACTTCCTCGAGCACCGCGACTCTCTGTACTATACCTTCGGCAACGATGATGACTTCGATCAGAAGGTGATCGGCTGGCTGAACGGCCTGCGGCACCGCCGTGGCAAGCCGCCGGCGGCTCCCTCCGCGATCGTCGACGCGCGCGACATCGTCAACGACATGCGCGTGGTCAAGACCGCCGAGGAGATCGAGCGCATGCGCGCGTCGGTCGAGCTGACCGCCGAGGCGCACGTGCTCGCCATGCAGAACTGCAAGCCCGGCATCAAAGAATACGAGCTCCAGGCGCTCATCGAGTACCACTTTCGCCGAAATGGGGCTGAATACCCGGCCTACGAGTCCATTGTCGGCGCTGGAAACAACGCCACGGTGCTCCACTACACCGAAAACCGCGATACGATCGAGGACGGCGACGTCGTCCTGATCGATGCGGGCGCCGAGCTCGAGTTTTACGCCGGCGATATCACGCGGAGCTTCCCGGCAAACGGCGAGTTCACGCCAGCTCAGCGAGACGTGTACCAGGCGGTGCTCGACGCGGAGATCGCCGCCATCGAGGACGTCGAACCCGGCCTCCCCTACAATGAGTTGCAGGAGCGCACCGTCCGGCGACTCACCCAATCGATGGTCGACCTCGGCTTGCTCGACGGCTCGGTCGACGAGCTGATCGAAGAGGAGGAGTACAAAAAGTACTACCCCCACAAGATCGGCCACTGGTTGGGCATCGACGTCCACGACGTCGGCCCCTACTACGACGACGCCCAACAATGGCGGGCCCTCGCACCCGGCATGATCTTGACCATCGAGCCCGGCATCTACATTCCCGAAGGCGACGAGTCTGCTCCCGAGGAAATGCGCGGCCTGGGCATCCGAATTGAAGATGACATCTTGGTGACGAACGAAGGATGTGAGAACCTGTCAAAGTCCTGTCCAAAGACGATCGACGAGGTCGAAGCCCTCGTCGGCAGCGAAGTTTCGTGATTTCGAGTTCGACTCAACTCAAAGGTGAATTATGTCCGACCAAAATGATGGCAATAAGCCCGACGGCCCGCAGCAAGGTGGCCCGCAGCAAGGTGGCCCGCAGCAAGGTGGTGGCGACTGGGGCAACAACGATGGCTGGGGCGACCAGTCCAAACCACAGCCAACCGGTGAACCCTCCTCGCAGCAAACCCCTGGACCGCAGGGCGCTCAGCAACCCGCCGGTGGCGAGTGGAGCGGTGGACACGCGAATAACCCGAACCCGCCGACGAGCACGGCCGATCAGCAAAACGAGGGCTGGGGGCAGGGTCAGGCGCAGCCGAACGCCAACTTGAACAACCCACAGGGCGGCCAGATGCAGCAGCAGCCGCCCAGCCAGGCGCCGCAGTCGGGTAGCGACCTCAATAACAACGACATCATTGCAATCATCCTGGCGTTCTTCTTGCCCGGTGTCGGTCAGATGATGCTCGGGCAGAAGACCAAGGGCATCGTGCTGCTCGGCGTCTACATCGTCACCTGCTTTGGCCTCGGGCTCCTTCCGTGGGCCAGTGTGATCGATGCCTACCTCGCCGCGAAGACCGCGAAGTACCGCGCCCTCGACGAGTGGGAATTCTTCCCCGACATGAACCAGCACTTTTAGGTTTCAATCCGGGCCGTCTCCCGTCGTGGGGCCGGCCCCACTCGGTCCACCGGCCCGGATTGAAACCTGATATCGTCAAAAAACCAAACCCCGGGCGCCCAAAAAGGCGACCCGGGGTTTCTGATTGTCTCAAACCCACCCAGACCGGCGGACCCAGCAACCACCCAACCTATGACCTGCGAGGCCGCAGGCCTCGCAAACCTATGACCTATCACCCAAACTGCGAGTCGTCGGCGAGGTTCTCGAAGCGCGTGTGTGCGCCGAACCAGCGCAGGTTCACCGTGCCGATCGACCCATTTCGGTGCTTGCCCAGGATGATCTCGGCCAGGCCCTTGTGCTCGGTGTCGGGGTTGTAGACCTCGTCCCGGTAGATAAACGAGATGATGTCGGCGTCCTGCTCGATCGCGCCGGACTCACGCAAATCACTCATCATGGGGCGCTTATCTGCGCGAGATTCCACGCCACGGTTGAGCTGTGCCAGCGCCACGATGGGGATATCCAGCTCCTTGGCGACACCCTTGAGCCCACGCGAGATCTCACTGATCTCCTGCTCGCGGTTGTCCGTCCTCTTGCTCCCGACCATCAACTGCAGATAATCGACGAAGATGATGCCGATATCGTGCTCGGCTTTGAGGCGCCGCGCCTTGGAGCGAAACTCCATGATCGGCAACGACGGCGTGTCATCCATAAATATCTTCGAGTCACTGAGCGTTCCGACCGCCTTGATAAGCCGCGCCCACTCCTGCTCGGTCATCTGCCCTCGCCGAAGCCGCGTCTGGTCGACGCGAGCCTGGCTGCAGAGCATACGAATGGCGAGTTGCTCGTTCGACATCTCGAGGCTGAAGAACGCCGAGGGCGTGTTTCGCACGACAGATGCGTGCGTGCACATATTCAGACAGAAACTCGTCTTACCCATCGCGGGTCGAGCCGCGACGATGATGAGGTCGGAGGGCTGCCAGCCGGCGGTCATGCTGTCGAGATCGATAAAGCCGCTGGGCACGCCGGTGACGTGTTCGGACTTCTGGTAGAGCTGCTCGATCTGGGTGAAGGCGACCTTCATCACCTCACGCATGCTCTCGTAGTCTTTGTCGATGCCGGACTGGGTGATCGCGAAGAGCTTGCTCTCCGCATCGTCCATGAAGCCCTCGACATCGGCGACATCCTCGTAGCACTTCTGCACCAGCGAGTCGGCGGTCGCGATGAACTGCCGAAGGGAGGACTTGCGGCGCACGATCGAGGCGTACTGGGCCGCATTTGCCGCCGAAGGCACTTCATTGGAGAGGCGCACGAGCACATTCGCGCCGCCGACCTTCTCGAGCTTGTCCTCGGCGTCGAGGTAATCCCCGAGCGTGACGACGTCGACTGGCTCGTCTCGGCCGTGGAGCTCGGCCATCGCGCGGAAGATGTGCCGGTGGCTCTCCCGGTAGAAATCCTCGGCAGAGACCTGCGAGAGCAGCTGATCGAGGACCGTGTTGTCGAGCAAGACCGCTCCCAACAGGCTTCGCTCGGCGTCTTCATTGTGCGGAGGGACGCGGATCGAGTCCGCGGTGGATCTCGGAGGCGCCCCGGAATTGGGAGGAGATGCCATGACGTGAGTCGCAAAAGAAAAGGAGGACATGCTGTGACATGTCCTCCGTAAAGTCAGTCGAGGTTCGAGCGCCCGTTCGGGGCTCTCATGCCACGCTCATATAGTCGTTTCGGATCAGGTAGACGATGTCCTGCATCGTCTCCAGGTCGCTCGCCAGACTCTTATTGAGCACGGACGAGACCTGTCCGTAATTGAAGACGAGCTGGATCGTGTCGAGGAGCTCGGGGGTCAGGCTTCGCAGCGGCGGCACCAGCGGTCGGTTGACCTCGAGGGTCGCCTGCATGTCCGGGACGTCGTCGCCGAGGTTCATGATCTCGTCGAGCTGACGCATGCCCTCCATCAGGAGGTTCTCGATCGACTCGTCGATCTCTTCGTCGAACGATTCGTCTGTGGGCTGCTCGAGCGAGAACGTGCCCTTATTCCACGCGATCATGCGGTAGAACGCCTTGTACGGCGAGATGTCGTGATCGTCGTTGATGGTCGCGAAGTAGACACGGCCGTCGCGCAGGTAGACCTTGCCGACTTCATTCTCCGTGCGAATCACGAGCACGCCCGACTTCTTGCTTGTCGAAAACAGCTGCAGAAGGTCGGGGAGGGGTACTTCTTCGATGAGTCCAGAAATCGAGCCAGTCAGCGTTGCTCCCGTCGTTCGCGTCGCCGGCCCGGCACCTTCGCCTCCACCCGCCGGCGGCTTCATGCCGGGGCTGGACTGGTGCTCGGACTCGTCTCGGTGAACGAGTTTGATGATATTGGTTCCGATGAGAACGCGATCGCCCTCTTTGAGGCGAGATTTAGTGATTTTCTCGCCGTTGACGAACGTACCGTTCGTGCTCCCGAAATCCTCGATCTCGAGCGACCCGTTTTGGGCCGTGATTCGGGCGTGCTTGCGAGACACCATATCCTCGACGAGGACCATGTCGAGATCGCTGGATCGGCCGATGAGAATCTCCGAGCCCATCTCGAGTGGGAATTCTCCACCCTGATACTTACCCGAGATGAATTTCAGAACGTATTGGCCGGTCATAGCTTGACTCAATTTCACCTCTCCTCAACCGCTAGAGCGAGGATTGAGCTCCGAGTGGACGTGATGTGGCTCGCAATTGTCTCGATCTGAGACACTACGCAATGGCCCTTGAAGCGTCAAGATTCTACCCGACGCGGCCGGGCCCGCTCGTGAACAAATCGTCCGAGCGCTTCCCTTGCAGTGTGTCACTTAGCAGAGATCCACCGGAGGCTGCAATCCATCTAAAGTCCGCAATAGAATACACTGTCCGACGGCAATCATAAACAGCCAATGCTGCAGGTGAACCGGCGCGACTCGACCGCGGCCCATAAAAGCCAAGGCATTCCGGCGTGTTAAACCTCGAATACGCCGCTCCCCCTGGCGTGTACGCTCGTGGGGGCTCTCGCGATTCGCGCTCGACGCCCGGGGAGGCCGGCCTAAAATAGGGCGGCGCCCTGCGCGCGCCCTTTATCTTTTGAGCTGCCCACCAGCAACATGGACCTGGCTAACTACATCGCCGGTCAACTCGGCCTGAACCCGGAACTCGTCGCGTCTCTTCTCTTGGGGATAGGCGCGCTGGTCGTCGCGCTCGGCGTAGCGCTCCTCGGTGTCAGTGCCCTGTCCTTGACTCGGGACGAGCGGCCCTCCGATCGAGACAACTGGCGGATGGTCAGCAAATTGCTGCCGCTGCTGGCCCAGGATACCCTCGATCCAGATCTGCGCGCCGTCTACCAGAAGTCCTTGTATCTCGATGCGCTCATCGCCGATGTTGCTCCGACCCTGGCGTCGCAGACCGGCACGGAGTTGGGTCGAAAGACCCGCCGCGAGCTGCTCGCCATCGAAGCTCGCCGGTTTCGTCAGCCGAACGCCGAGGTCGACGCGAGCGGCCTGGAACAGCTGCACGCGCGCCTCGATACGGTGATCGAGCGCGCCGAGCAGGCGCGGCCAGCCACGCCGGACGACGTCCGCGAGCTGGCCGAGATGTTGGGTGGGTCGCGCCGCGGATCACCGACCTTCATTTCCTAGAAATGATACAGGATCTTCGCGCCGATCGAGCCCGTCTGTGCGCCCAGGCGTCCGCCATAGGCCCCATTATCACCCTCGAACGCGTACGCGCTCCACAGATATTCGACGCCGACTCCAAGATGCTCGCCGCGAAAGTCCACGCCGGCCCCGAGTCGCAGCGACGTGCCCGTCGACCCCTCGTCGATCGGTCCGTCGTACATGCGGTGCGCACCCACGCCGGCCTTCACGTACGGCTCCACAAAATCGATCTTCGGCTGCAGGCGCGCATCGGCGGTGACGCCGCCCATCGCCAGGTCGTTGCCTCTCGCGTCCGGGTCGAAGCGAAAGCCCCCTCCTGACACGCCCAGCTCGGCCCCGAGCCAGTCGCCCTTGACGCCGAGCGCCAGCGCGTAGTCCTGACCGGGCAACGCCTTCTCGGCGATCTGATCGGCCTTGAAACCAGCAGCGCCCATGCCCAACGAGACGAAGACTTCCGGCATCACCACATTGGTGCTGCCGGCCTGCCTGGAGTTGTCGTAGTGATCGTCGTGGCCGTGCCCATGTCCATACCCGCTAGATGCGTGGCTCCCGGAGGAGGCATAACCACTGCTCGAGCTGCTCGAGCTCATGGACGCCGAGCTGCCCGACACGCTCACCGACACCGACGAGCTCGAGCTGTGTGAGTGGCTATAGCTTCCCGACGACCCATGACGATGTCGGCGTGTGTCGTGATCGTGGCGATGATCGCGGTCATAGCGGCGATCGCGGCGGCGATCGGTGCGCGGATGGCTGTCATGAGAGTTGTGGCTGCAGTTTGACGTGTGAACATGGCCGCTCGTGCGACTCCGGCTGCGCCGACGTGTCGAATCTCTGTCGCGTGTGCGCCCAGTCCGACGGCTGTCGACGTTGCGGACATCTCGCCGGTCCTGGCTCGTGTTGCCCCCCGTACGAGTGCGCCCCGTTCGTCTCTGCCCCTGCGATCGCGCGTCTTTGTCTCGCTTGCTCTCGGTCTTCTTGCGCTTTCGCTTGACCTTGTGTTCGCGCTTTCCGTCCTCGCGAGACTCGCGAAGGATGTCGAACGGCCCGGCATCGGCTTCGCTCGAGGTCAGCAGAACAGCCGGCGCGGCGACCGCGACGGCGAGAGCGGCGATGGCAATTTGGTCTCGCGAGAACAACATCGGTTTCTCTCCATTTTCAGTTGCATTCGTCAGGTCTGACGTGATGCCGGCCGGGACTATTCAAAACCGCTTTTCAGCCGAAACTCTGGTGAGGGCCGCCTCTGGGACGAGCGATGTGCGCGAACTTCGTACAGCGGAGTACAGTTGGAGTACGACTTATCCAAAGCGGAGGAAGATCACTCCACACCGGTGGACACTGGAGTAACCACCCCGCCCGAATAGACCTCGAGGAGCCCTCACAACCGGATTTAACGAGGGTTAAGTCGCGGCACGATTCTTGTATACCACACGCGGTGTGTCGGGAGGTTTGTCGCAGCCGCTCGATGCCGCGTCGGTCGCCGACGATACGTCTGGAGATTCGACCGACCAAACCGAGATACGCGACCTGTATTTGCTGTAGCTGCCGGTCTCTCACCGGCATTTCACGAGTGAAGGACGATGATATGAACATCTTGTACGGAGTCGTAGGTGACGGCCTCGGCCACGCAATTCGGAGCTCCGTCATCATCAAGAAGCTCATCGAGGACGGACACAACGTCCATATCGTCGTTTCTGGCGATGGCGTCGACTATATGCGCCAGCGATTCCCCAGCGTCTCACGGATCTGGGGTCTTGGAGTGACGACCAAAGACAACAAGATCAACCCGTATCTGACCGCCTATGGCGTGTTTCGTGGAGCCCTCTCGGGGCTGCCGCGCAATATCTTCAAGTTCTTCGAGGTCGAGCGTCGCTTCAATCCCGACCTGGTGATCAGCGACTTCGAGACCTGGAGTTGGCTGTTCTCGCGACTCAATGACGTCCCGCTCATCGCGCTGGACAACGTCCACATGCTCACCCATGTCGAGCATGACGAGGACATTACCGATGGGCTCTGGGACAAGTTCAAGATGGCGCGGATGGTCGCCGAGGCGCGCGTGCCCGACGCGGATCATTACCTGGTGTCGGCGTACACCCGACCGCCGGTCAAGAAGCCGAACACCACGCTGATTCCACCGGTGCTCCGCCCGTCGATCCTCGAGGCCGAATCAAGCGACGGCGACCACCTCTTGGTCTACCAGACCTCGTACTCGACCTTCGAAACTAGCCGGCTGATCCACGAGCTGGACATCCCGGTCAAGGCCTACGGGCTGCGCCCGGACATCGACGGGGATGTGGTCGAGGGCAACGTCACGTACCGGCCGTTTAGCGAGGACGAGTTCATCTCTGACCTGGCCAGTTGCCGTGCGGTGTTCGCCTCGGCGGGCTTTACGCTGTTGACCGAGGCGATGAACCTGGGCAAACCCTACTTCGCGCTGCCGGTCGAAGGGCAGATCGAACAGATGCTCAACGGCCGATATATCGACAAGCTCGGCTACGGCACCTACTCGATGTCCCCGACCAAGGGTGACCTGGACGAATTTCTGGACAACCTCCCGGCCTACCGGGACGCTCTGAGCGCGTACGAGACGGCGGACAACGACGAGACCTTCCGCAAGCTCGACGCGCTGATGAACCAACTGGTACCCCACGACGAGCAACTCGCTCCGTCCGTCTGGGTCCCGGCGGCCGAATAAGTATTCGCTGTTCTTCGTGACGAGATCGCCGTTATGTCTGCACCCGCTGAATCCAGCATCGACCAGATCGACGTACCCCGGCCGCTGACACCGCCCGAGCATCGCTCGGAGCACGCGTCCGACGGACCCGAGACGGAAACGGTCGAACCGCGCAACTTTGCCATCCTGGACGCAACCCATCACGACGAGGCCATCGCGCCGGACCGGATGGTCGCCGGGCTTCAGATGGTTCGCCGTCAGGTTCGCCTGGCGCACGTCTCCGATTGCGACGAAGCCATCGTCGTGACGACACCGCAATTCGAGCAGACGGTTCGCGCCGTGCTCGACCAGGTGTGGTTCGACATCGAGATGAGCCTGCGTGTGGTCGAGTCCTCGCGGCTCGACGACGTGCTCGGCGCGATCGACGACGCCGCTCGCGCCCGACTGTCGGATGGTGAGCGCACCGCGCTCTACCTTCGCACCACGAGCGCGTACCATCGGCATCTTCCCGGCCACGTTCGCGAGCGCGCCGAGGCCAAGGGCGGCATCTGCATCTACGACGAGGCGATCAACGAGGGCCCGATTCGCCCCGGTCAGCTCTTCGCGGTCGACCTCGACGGCTGGAAGCTCGCGATGGACACGGCCAGCTCGAGCGGCTTTGCGGACCTCGACGAGATGATGGGCGTGATCGAGCGCGACGCCCAGCAGGGCGTCACCCGCTTCGGCGGCGACGACAAAGCCTGGCACCGCCACCTCGCCACCGAAGAAGACGCAGATGAGGCCACCGAGCAGATCTGGCAAGATTGTCGAAAGTCGGTCGACGGGCCGGTCTCGCGCCACTTCAACCGCTACATCAGCCTGTTTATCAGCCGCCGCGTCGCCAAGTGGGGCGTCAAAGCCAACCACGTGACCGCGGTCACCGCGCTGCTCGGCGTGCTCGGCGGCCTGCTCGGGCTCATCGGCGGCTACTGGGGCTTCCTCGCCGCCGCCCTCGCCTACAAGGCCAACTCGATCATCGACGGCGTCGACGGCGAGATGGCACGCGGCAAATACGAATTCAGCGAGTGGGGCGCGTGGCTGGACAACTTCAGCGACGACTCGAAGGACATCTTCTTCTACATCGGTGTCTCCGTCGGCGCCTACACCACCGGCTTTCCGCTCTTCGAGGGCTTTATCGGGCCCGAAGGCTGGCTGTGGGTGCTGGGCGTGACTCTGTTCGGCAAGGCCATGAGCCTGACCGGGTACTACTCATTCCTGATCCAGAACGGCATCGGCGACCTTCGCAACTTCCAGTTCTGGTTCGAGGAAGAGGACGAAGCCGCACGCGAGGGCCTGGTCAACAAGCTGATGGCTAAGCTCAAGGTCATCACCAAGAACGACGTCATGGTCTTCGGCGCGGTCCTCTTCGCGGTCGTCGGCCTGCTCCCCTGGTTCATCTTCCTGTCCGCCATCGGCCAGGTCGCCGCGGGCATCAACATCATCGCCGCGCGCTTCTGGCAGTCGAAGCAGCAGGAAACACCGCTACCGGCAGAATAGCACTGCCTCGCAGGCTGCATGAATGCGCCACAGCCAGCCTGTGGC
>JBNJFZ010000001.1:0-45817 GCA_051747295.1 Myxococcota bacterium | reverse complement strand
GCCGCGCGCTTCTGGCAGTCGAAGCAGCAGGAAACACCGCTACCGGCAGAATAGCACTGCCTCGCAGGCTGCATGAATGCGCCACAGCCAGCCTGTGGCCCGCAGGCTGCCAGCCTGCTTCCATGCCTCATTGGCCCGCATTCCATGCCTCATTGGCCCGCAGGCTGCCAGCCTGCTTCCATGCCTCAGAGCAACTCGCGATACGCCTCGATCGTCTTCCGCGCGGCCTCATCCCACGTAAACTCCGCAGCGCGCTCCAATCCCATCTGACGACGCTCTCGGTAAAACCCATCGTCGTACACCAGCTTCTTCAATCCCTCGCCGATCGACTCCGCCGAGTGCGGATCGACCTTCACGGCGGCCTCGCCACCGACCTCGGCCATCGCGCCGAAATTCGACGTCACGGATGGCGTGCCGCACGCCATCGCCTCGAGCTGCGGGAGCCCAAAGCCCTCGTAAAAGGACGGGAACACGAACGCCCGCGCCAGGCTGTACAGCGCCCGCAATTCCTCGCCGCTGACGTAGTCGAGCTTGATGATGCGCGAGGCCACGCGCGGGTCGCTCAACATCCGCTGCCACTTCTCGCTGGGCGCGCGGCTGAGCCGCCGCACGATGACCATGTAGATCTCCGGGTCATCCGCGAACGCCTCGATGAAGCCCTCGACCGCGCCCTCGTGGTTTTTGTAGGGCGATCCCTGCCCGACGATCAGCACGAACTTGGTCTTCGGCGCGACGTACTCGTTGAGCAGGGGCCAGCCCTCCTCGGGCGCAACCGGGTGGAAGAAGTCGTCGACGGCGTTGTAGCTGACGTAGACGTCGCCCCTCTTGTCGGGGAACTGCTCCTCGATGGCCTCACGCGAAGCGTGTGACACCGTAAAGATCCGGTCGGCCTCCGCGACCGACGCCGGCATCACCAGCTTGTAGTACCACTTGCTGAAGAACTGCCCGATGCCCGGCGGCATGCAAAAATCCGGCTCGATGATCCACATGATATCGTGGAGCGTGTAGACCTCGGGTACCGGCACGCCCGCCGGCAGCGAGTTGAACGGCGAGTGGAAGAGATCGACGTCGTCCCAGTCGATGAACCGCGGGAGGACGAGCCGCGTCATCGGGCCATTCGGCGCGCCCCAGAAGGTCTGCGTCGTCACGCGCGGATGCGGCACAGGATTCGGCGCGTCGGGGTGGGTGATCAGGTGCAGCCGAAGCCCGCTGTCGAGCTCCAACATGTGCCGGATCAGGTTCTCGGTGTACCGGCCGATCCCGCTGTGCGAACCATTCAGATAGCGCGCATCCAGCACGACCCGCGCGGGCGTGTCGTACTCGGCTCGTTCGGTCTTATCGGGCGTCTGTTCTGTCTCGTCTCGCTTCATCATCACGCGCGATGATGTAGTTGAGGAGGGGGCTGTTGTCTAGTTCGGGAGGTCATAGGTTTGCGAGGCCTCCGGCCTCGCAGGTCATAGGTTGGGTATGAGGTTGGCGCGCAGGCTGCCACACCCCGAGGCCGCGCGTGTGCTAAGATCGGTGCGCGACGCTCCGTCGTCGCCGGGACCGCTCCGCCGGTCCCGTACGTGTTTCAATTCGAGGCGGGGAGCGCCCTAGCAGCGAGGTATCTTATGGCCGAGACAAATGGCATTCTCGAAGGCTACTACTTCGCCTTCGTGATCGAAAAATCGTCGTCGAACGCACCCGACTACGAACCGCTGTACATGGAATCTGCCGTATTGGTTCGCGCAGCATCCGAGAAGGCGGCGCGAAACAAGCTCGAGCAGTCCGCGGGTACGCACTCGTACGAAAACGAGTTCGGTGAGACGATCACTTGGACGCTCAGGAAGATCGTGGAGGTCAAATCGGTGCTGTACGACTCCCTAGATGAGATTACCGAGCTCGGCGCCAGGACGTTTACGGACTTCGATGCCTACGAGAAGTTCGAATCCTCATGAGCGCAGGCTAGCAGCCTGCGCGCCAACCTATGACCTGCGGGGCCCCGCCCGAGCAAACCTATGACCTATGACCTGCGAGGCCCCGCCCGAGCAAACCTATGACCTATGACCTGCGAGGCCCCGCCCGAGCAAACCTATGACCTATGACCTATCCAAGCTGCGCCAACAGGTCCTCCGCCACTTCCACCTCCGATGGCTTCGTGATCGACACCACCATGCGGCTCGGGTCGAGGTAGTCGTTCACGCACGCCTGCACGTCGTCGAGCGTCACCGCCTCGATGCGCTCGCCAAACTTCAGTGAGCGGCGGTAGCCCAGGCCGTAGAGCTCGTCGAGCGCCACGGTCATCGAGCGCGCCGAGTTTTTCTGCAGGCCGATGTCGTGCGAGCCGATCAGATACCGCTTGGCGCGCTCGACTTCGTCGGCCGTGATCGTCCCGTCGCGCAGCTTATTGACCTCGCCGACGATGCCTTCCATCGCCTGCTCGATCTTCTCGGGGCTGGTGCCGATCGTGATGATGAACGAGCTGACATCCAGCCCGAAGATGATCCGCGCGCCGACGCTGTAGGCCAGACTCTGCTGGTCGCGCAGCTCGTAAAACAAGCGGCCACCCTGGCCCGACAGGATCGCGTAGAGGACCTCCAGCGGGTATTTGCGCTCGTCCGAGAGCGGCGGCGTGTCGAAGCCGACGATGATATGGGCCTGCTCCTTGTCCAGGTCGCCCATGACCAACTTCGGCTCTTTATGCTCGTGGAACTCCGGGATCTCGGGCTCGAAGGGCTCCCGATCGTCGATGTGGACGAGGTAGCGCTCCGCCATCTCCAGCACGAAGTCCGCGTCGACGTCGCCGACGACGACCAGCGTGAGGTTCTCCGGGCGCACCAGCTTCTTCAGATAGGCGCGCGCGTCGTCGACGGTCAGCGCCGACAGGCTCTCCTCGGTGCCGTCCGACGGCATGCCGTAGGGGTGCGGCGAGTAGAATGCATCGCTGAACTGCCGATAGTTCGACTTGGCGAGGCTGTCGCGGCGGCTTCGGATCTGCTGGAGCTGCAGGCGTCGGTCGCGCTCGAACTCGAGATCGGGGATCGTCGAGCTCAGCAGACAATCCGCGAAGATCTCGAAGCTCTTCTCGAAGAACTCCGACAGGCCGGACATCGAGAGTCCGAACGAGTTGCGCCCGCCGATGCCGTTGATCGACCCGGCCATGGACTCGACCTCGTGTGAGATCTCGACCGCGTCGCGCCGCTCGGTGCCCTTGATGATGAGCTCCGAGAGCAAGCTGTTGATGCCGTTGACCTCCGGTGTTTCGTAACGAAGGCCGCCGAGCGTCATCGCCCGGATCGAGAACGTCTCCACGCTGTGGTCTTCCTGGACGACCAGCGTCGGCCCATCCGGAAGCTCGACACGCACAAAGCCTTCGTCGTCGACCTCGGTGCGAGCTTCGACGTACTCGTCGCTCGCCGTCTCCAGCGCGTCCTCGTTGAGCTCCTCGAGCGTGTCCGCATCAATATCGCCGCTGCCCTCCGGATAGGTGAGCACCGTCGTACAGTTGGCAGGCTGCAGATACTCACGCGCCACGCGCTTGATATCAGCCGGCGTCACCTCGCCGAGCGCGGCGTAGTACTCCTGTTCGTAGCCGGGGTCACCGGTGACCATCTGGTAGTGGCCCATCTTCATCGCGAGGCCCTGGACGGTCTGCTTGCCGTAGATCTCCTGGCTCTGAATGAGCGTGCGTGCGCGCTGGAGGTCCATGTCGCTGACGCGCACGTGGCGGAAGCGGTACACCTCGCGCATGATCGCATTGTAGATCTCGTCGTGGGACCGGCCGCGCTCGCCGAGCTGGTACTGTGCCGAGATCATGAATAGCCCGGCATCCTTGGGCGTGTAGGCGCCGGCACTGATAGAGTTGACCATCTCGCGCTCGCGCTGGATGGTCTGGTACAGGTGCGATGCATCACCGTAACCCATGATCGCCCCGAGCAAGTCGAGCGCCGGGATGTCGTCGTGGACGGCGTTCGGGATGTGAAACCCGACGCGAAGGTGCGCCTGCTCGAGGTCCTCGGACTTCGTGAATCCACGGAAGCTCGACTGCTCCGGCTCCACGTCGCGGGCCGTCCGGTCGTAGGGACGCCCCTCCCAATCGCCGAATTTGTCCTCGACGAGCGCCTTCGCCTCATCGATCTCGAAGTCGCCGACCAGGACCAGCGCGATATTCCCCGGGGTGTAGTGCTTGTTGAAGAAGTTCAGCACGTCCTCGCGCTCGAACGAGTCCACCGACTCCTTCGTCCCGATGACCGGCAGGCGATACGGGTGCTCGGAGTACGCCGTCTCGAAGAGCTTGAGGCTCGTCACGCGCGATGGATTATCCTTGCCGCGCTTGATCTCCTCCTGGATGACCTCGAGCTCCTTTTCGAGCTCCAGCGCGTCGAACGAGGAATTGCGCACCGCGTCCGACAGAATATCCAGGCCGGTATCGAAGAACCGACTGCTCATCACGACGTAGTAGCAGGTCTGGTCGAACGACGTGAACGCATTGATATGCCCACCGGCCGACTCCACCTCGCGGGCGACCTGGCCCACCTGTCGATTCTCGGTCCCCTTGAACAACATATGCTCGTGCACGTGGGCGAGCCCGGCCTCTTCGGGCGTCTCGTCGGCGCTCCCCACGCCCACCCAGACGTTGCAAGCGACGACCGGCGCACTCGCCGATCGCTGCAGTAGCACCTTCATTCCGTTGTCGAGTTCGTACTTGATCAGTTCCACGGGGCTCCCTGACAGGATTGAGTGAAGACACACATCGCGTCTGTGCGATGTTCAACACTTTAGCGTGATTGGCAAACGTCCAAGCTATGGTTAGATTCCGACCACGATGCTGACGTTGCCCGCACTATACATCTCGAAGATTCACACGAACCGACTGTCGAATCCAACCGACGGAATCACGGTCGATGCACTGAATGACCTCGCCGATAAACTCGCCGAGGCCGGTGTTCATTCCCCGGCTGCCAGCGGCTTGATCGCCGGCTCGCTGATCCAGACGCTCGACGAGCCGCATGTACTACTGTGCCTCGGCGACGCCTCGCGCGACCTGCTGGCGCAATGGTTTCGGGTCGCCTGGTCGACCTATACGTCTATCGTCTGCTGCGCGTCGTCCGATTTCGGCGACGCCAACCACATCGGCCCCGACGACATGCCGCTGGTGACCGGCCACGGCGCGGTTCTCGCCAGCCGTGGTGTCACGGGTGAGCCACTGGCAGGCATGCGCGTCGGGCAGTTGCGCCGCGAGCTCGAAGAAAGCCGCCGCGTCTTATCTGAAGCGGCCGGCTACGAGGTACGCCTGCTCGTGCCCACGCCGACGACCTTCGGCAAGGCTGTCGATGGACTCGTGATCGAGGAGGCGCGCCGCGCCGGCTACAGGCGTGTGCTCCATCCCGGAGGGGGCCTGCTCGACCTCGACGACGATCCGATCGCCGACCAGACGAACGGGTGCGCGCGCCTGCCCTACCGCACCGTCGACACCGACGACACACCACTTGCGCTCGCGCGCTGGGTCGTCGGCGATCGCTTTACGCGCCCGGCGGCGCGGCTCAAGCAGCTGGTGCGCACACCGCGAAGACTCCTCGATAGACTCAAAAAGGGATAGCACCTGTGGTGGCTACCCCTGAAAGAAGGGAATCAGCAGGTACAACAAGGTCACCAGCAGGATCATCAACAGCACCGCCAGCGCGAAAACGACCGTTGTCGGCGCGACGACCGGCTCCTCACCGAAGAAAGAGCGGATAAATCGCTCGAGCGCCCCCGGATCTTCTTCTTTCTCGCTCCACAGCCCGGTCCTCTCCAGCCCCCGTCGGGACAGCCCCTCGAGCGTGTTATCATTCGTCGACGGCCGGAGGTCCTCATGCTCCTTTCGGTCTTTCTCGGCCTCTCTCTGGGCCTGTCCGGCGGCCTCGGACGTCTCGGCCTCCAGGTTCAGGTTGTACGCGTCTCGGGGGCTGGTCACCTCGCCGGTCGATACCCCGATGCACGCGTTGCCCGGGATATACATCGGAAAGTCGGAGCTCTTCTCCTCGAGATCGTGGCAGATACCATCGAGCACCTCGCGGACGCTCCGAGCCTGTGCGGGCCGACCGCTCGGCTTCTTCTCGAGCAGGTCGTAGGTCAACTGAATCAGCTCGCGCGGCACCGTGTCCGAGACGCGTTCCTCGATCGGCGGCACTTCGGAGAATTTATGGGCGCGCATCAGCTCGAGGTCATTGTCGCCGGTAAAGGGCGCCTGCCCACACAGCGCGGTGAATAATAGAACCCCAAGGCTGTAGAGATCGCTCTGCGGTGCCGGGGGATTCTCGTCGATGAGCTCCGGGGCGATGATGCCGGGCGTCCCAGGGACCTGCCCGGAGCGGGTCAGATCCAGATTGCTCGACAATAACTTGGCCACGCCAAAGTCCAACACCTTGACGTGGATACGATCGTCGTCGTGCTCCGAGAGCATGATATTGTCGAACTTGAGATCCCGGTGGACGATCCCCAGCTGGTGCGCTTCGGCGAGCGCGTCGCATGTCTGGCCGAAGACCTCGAGCATCTCGGGGAGCGTCAACTGCCCTTCGCGCAGCGCGGTCCGAAAGGTATCGCCGCGCACAAACTCCATCGCCAGGTAGGTCAATCCACCGGCATCTTTTCCCGCGTCGATCAACGTGACGATATTCGGGTGGCTCAGGCGGGCGACGACCTCGATCTCCTGGGAGAAGCGCTTGACGAGATCGACCTCGCTGGAGAGCGTCGGCTTGAGCACTTTGACGGCCACATTGCGATTCACGGTGAGCTGCGTGGCCCGATAGACGATCCCCATGCCGCCGCTGTTGAGGATCTCATCGAGGCGAAAACGCCCGTCGAGAACCCGATTCACCAGGCTCGCCGGTGCATCGATCGGCGCTGTCCCTGCCTCGAGATCGCCCTGTCGCGGCTGCGTCGTCATGAGAAGGTAACTCGTTGCCTCAGTGGTCCCCAACAGGATTACATGATCTGAGGGCCGTTGACGAGTTAATCCAGGCCAAGCCGACGCAAGAAAGAAGAAAGCCCCCGGCCGAATGACCGGGGGCTCTGCTTCTCATTTAACCGGGTCTTATTGCGTGGCGAACGCGCATCCACCGCTGCCGCCAGCTGCCTTCTGAACTTCCTTCTTGGCCGACTTTACCGTCGCGTCTTTGGCCTTGAGGGTCTTGACCGCCGAGCCGATCTTCTCGACGCAGAGGTGATGGCTGGATGCGACGGGCATCGCCTCGCCACACAGCGCGTTGATGGAGACGCCGCGATACTTGTCGCGGAGCACCTCGGTGACTTCGAGTAGTTCTTGCTCGCCGTCTCGCTCGGTGCGGTTGAAGCGCGCGACCGAGTTGTGCGGCTCGAGCTTCTCGTCGATGTCATCGAACATCACGGTTGCGCCGACGACTTCGACGACGCGACGCCACTCACCGGATTCAGCGCGCTGCAGGCACGGCTCGTAATTCTGTCGCAGCTCGAGGAACCGCTTGTACGCGTCGTATCGCTCGATACCGTCCGACTGCTCCGCGATGGCGTACTCGACCCAGAGACCGGTGTGGATGGTCTCACAGGAGTTACGGTCGTAGCGCAGTGCCTTGCTGTAGAGGTCGCGCGCGTCATCGAGCTTCAGATCGCGCGGTGCCCACAGGGATGCCCACGCCAGGTTGTTCTGCATCACTCCGTTGCGCGGTGTACCGACCGAGCTGAGCCCCTTTCGAAGCGTCGAGACTGCCTCAGAGTGCTCACCGAGCACGATCTGATGGTAGCCCTTCATGTTGTAAAGCGTCTCGGACTTGGGGTGAAAGCGCAGACCCTGAGAGGCCACGCCCACTGCCATACGCGAGTTGTTCTTCTGCTCGAAGCAACTCGTGTAAATGACCCAGTCCGACTCGGTCCAGTTTGTCTTTTGTTCACCGAGCACTTCTCGAATCCCCTCGCACATCCGCTCCTGGTCCTGAACATGCACCATGCTCGTCGATCGCTGGGACGCGTTGTCCTCGGCAATCTTATAAGCAAGTGTTCCTAGAGCGGTAAATGCCAGCAGTGAAACCGCGGCCACAGTGGCGGGCGCCGGGCTGGAGAGGATGGTTCGGGGGGTAATTGCCATGACTCGTTTCCTCGCAGGTTGGGTCCGTTGCTTCTCTTACAGAAGTATAGACAAGTCGACGACTTAGCTCAACGGCTGTTCGTTTTTATCCGCGCGCACTTAGAATGTGTGGCCGAAATGGCCTGAGGCAACCTCCGCACCGCGATCGGCCCTCAGTTCTGTGATGCACCTCTTCGGCACGTAGTTACAACGGGACGACCGGTGAGAATTATTTCGTGGGGGTGGTGGGGGTAATGGTTCGCGGCGCCGTGGCCCTCTCCTAAGCTGGGCTTTGGGTTCGCGGTGCCATGGCCCCCAGCCGGCCCGTTCGGGCCGACAGCCCCCACGGCTGCCGCCGCGGGGGCACGATCGATAGACTCCAACCGCTCCGGGTTTCCAGGGGGCCTCCCAACCTCACCCCTCGACTTCCGCGATCCCGCTCTTCAGCACCACCACGCCGTCGTCGTTCGTGGCCTCGAACCCGAGCACGCGACGCCCCAACTCGTTGGTGCCCTCCTCCCAGATACGCGTCGTGACCGTCTGCTCGGGCAGCACCGGCTTCGCAAAGCGCACCTTGAGGCGCTTGAGGCCGCGCGAGTCCCCGCCGAGCACGCCGTCGACGACCGCCTTGCCCGCAAACGCCATCGTGCACATCCCATGGAGGATGATATTCGGCAAGCCCGCCGACTTTGCGACGTCCGGATCTTTGTGGATCGGGTTGTGATCGCCCGACGCATCGGCGTAACGGAGCGACTGATCGCTGGCGACGAATTGCGATTCCTCGTGGATGATGTCGCGCTCGGGCGTTTCCCGATCGGCGGAGCCGCCGGTCTTTTTCTTCTTTGCGCCTCCCGAATCGCCGCGGATGAACAGACCGCTGACCGACTCGGTCACGACCTCGCCCTCGCAGACCAGCCACTGCTTGAGCTGGAGTAGCTCGCCGGTCGACTTCTCCTCCATCGCGACGATCTCCGCGCGCGCCGCCACCAGATCCCACGGCTCGAGCGGCCGGTGGAAGTGCATGTCCTGCTCGCCGTGGACGAGGCGAAGCAGGTCCGCGTTGATGCGCTCGTCGGTGATCGCGGCGCCCAGGACCTCGTGCAACAGCTTCTGCGTGAATAGCGGCGGCGCGATGATGCCGCCTTCGCGATCGACGTCCACGTAGTCCGGGTTCTGGTCTTCGGTGGCCTCCGCGTACGCGACCATCTCGGGTTCTTTCACGAACCGCGCGCTCTCCTTGTACTTCTCGCCGAGCATCTCACGGTTGAGGCCCTCGGGCTTCGCGCCGCCGTCTTCCGACCCGCCCTCGCCGAGCTCTGCGGCAGCGTCGGCGAGGTTGAAGAACTTCCCGAACTTCATGAGCACGTCCATATTATCGGACGCGATCTTGCCGGACATGAACGCCTGCTCGGGCTGCAACTCGCCGGCCGCCATCGCCAAAAGCGTCGCGGCGCTGTCAAATTCGACCGTCCCGTCCGGGTCGTCGGCCTCGCCGGTCTGGAACTGCGCCTTCCCATCCTCGACCGCGATCGTATAGGTCCCGGTGCCTTTGACCTCGAACTGAATCGTGGCCGACCAACTCCCGGCGATATCGGCCTTCAACGTACCCGGGAGCGCCGCGAACAATGACTCGATCTGATCGGCAACGTCGTCCTGGCCGCCCGCAGCTGCAGCGCGCGGCATCTGCTCGATCTCCTCGAGCTTCTCCCCGACCTTCGAGGGCGTCCAGCGCTCCTCACCGAGGTCGACACCGGGCGTGCGCTCGGTCTTGTACTCGAAATAATGCGAGCCATGGGCTCCGAAGATCCGCCCGGTCACGTCTTCGGCCTCCGCGGACGCCAGCCAGGTCACGAGCGGCGAGACATCCTCGGGCTCCATCTCGGTCGGGACGGCGTCGATGTCCTCGGTCATGCGCGTCTTGGCCACCGGCGCAATCGCATTGACCGTGATGCCGAATTTGCGCGTCTCCATCGCGACGGTTCGGGTGATCCCGGCGATTCCGGCCTTCGCCGCGCTGTAGTTGGTCTGGCCGAAGTTGCCGAGCAGCCCGGCGAGCGACGTCGTATTGATGATGCGGCCCGCAGTCTCGAGCTGCATCATCTTCCGAACCGCTGCGCGCGTGACCAGAAAGGTGCCCGTCAGGTGGACGTCGATGACCGGATCCCACATCTCCCTGGTCATCTTCACCAGCGTCTTGTCGCGCAGGATCCCCGCGTTATTGACGACGATATCGAGCTGCCCGAATGCCTCGACGGCCTGCTCGACCATCTGCTCGGCGTCGTCTTCGTCGCTGACCGAACCGTAATTCGCGACGGCCTCTCCGCCGGCCTCTTCGATCTCGGCGACCACGCGATCGGCGGTCTTAACCGTCTCACCGTCGCTGTCGATCTCACCGAGATCATTGACGACGACCCTCGCGCCTTCGTCTGCGAATAAAAGCGCATGCGCGCGGCCCAAACCGCCGCCAGCACCGGTGATCAACGCTACTTTTCCGTCCAGAATACCCATCTTTTGTCCTCTCACACGTTAGTTTTCGGCATCAAATGCGTGATGCGGGCATCTTGCCCGCATCTTCAGCGGCCGCCCAGGACATGCGGCCAAGATGGCCGCATGACGAAGACCTTACACGTCGCGGTCGATCACCGTCGCGACCGCCTGTCCGAAGCCGATACACAGCGTCGCCAGCCCGAACCGCACGTCGCGCCGCTCCATCTCCGACAACAACGTCACCAGCAGTCGCGCCCCGGAACATCCCAACGGGTGGCCCAGCGCAATCGCGCCGCCGTTGACGTTGGTCTTCTCCCAGACCGCGTCCAAGTCCTCGGGCATCTCGGTCGCCCAGGCACGCACGACAGGCGCGAATGCCTCGTTGACCTCGAAGAGGTCGATATCCCCGAACTCCAGGCCGGCCTTCTCGAGCGCCTTCTCCGTCGCGGGAATCGGCCCCGTCAGCATGATCGTCGGGTCGACGCCGGCGAGCGCCATCGAGCGGAACTTCGCGCGCGGCTCGAGCCCCAACGCGTCGCCCTTGTCCTTCGTCCCGATCAGCACCGACGCCGCTCCGTCCGAGATCTGACTCGAGGTCGCCGCGGTCACCACGCCGTCCTTCTTGAACGCCGGGTTGAGGCTTGCGAGCTTCTCGGGCGTCGACCCACGGCGCGGCCCTTCGTCTGTATCCACCGTCACGCGGTCACCGTTGATCTCGACCTCCACAGGCGTGATCTCCGCCTCGAAATAGCCCTCGTCGATCGCCTCTAGCGCGCGCTCGTGCGAGTCCAACGCCATGCTATCGAGTTCGTCGCGCGTAAGGCCCCATTTTTCGGCGATGAGCTCGGCGCTCAGGCCCTGCTGGATAATATCGTAGTTGTCGGTGAGTTCGTCGCTCAGCGGCCCCATATCCGAGCCCATGGGCACGCGACTCATCGACTCGACACCGGCACCCACGACCAGGTCGTGCATCCCGCTCATCACGCCCTGCGCGGCGAAGTTGACCGCCTGCAGGCTCGAGCCGCACATGCGATTGACGGTCGTGCCGGTCGTGGTGACCGGGTAGCCCGCGATCAGACCGGCGACCCGCCCGATATTGATGCCCTGCTCGTCGACCTGCGTCACGCAGCCCATGACGACGTCTTCGATCTCGGCGGGGTTCAGATCGATATTCTCGGCGAGCGCCTTGAGGTTCTGGCCGGCGAGCTCGTCGGGGCGAATCTCGGAGAGGATGCCTCCGCGCTTGCCGATGGGTGTACGAGTGGCTCCATAGATATATGCGTCTACCATGGTGGGTCTCCTGACGGGGAAGTTGCATGTATGTAAGTGCTTATTTACTGCGCACAGTCATAGAGGATCCTGTACGCCCCGTCGACCCCATCGCACGCCGTGCGGCTTTGTGGTGCGGCCATCTTGGCCGCACCAACTCGCTACGCCATCAGCCTGGCGGCCAGGACAGCTCGCGCCCACCGAGCACGTGATAGTGGATGTGGAAGACCGATTGACCCGCACCGGCTCCATTGTTCTGCGCCAGTCGAAAGTCGCTCAGGCCTGCATCCTCGGCGACCTGCGCGGCGACCAGGTTGAGCCGGCCGATCAGCTCGGCATGCTCGTCGCCCGCGTCCTTGAGGTTGACGATATGCTCGCGCGGAATCACCAACAGGTGCGTCGGCGCCGCCGGGTTCGCGTCTTTGAACGCGATGATGTCGTCGTCCTCGTAGACTTTCTCCGATGGGATATCTCCATCGACGATCTTGCAAAAAATACAGTCGTCAGACATGCGCATCTCCGTGTTTGGAAAACAGCATCCCTCAAGGTCGTCAGCCGAGTCGCGGCCGTCAACCCGATTCAGCGTTCGTCGCTGTCGATCCAGATGGTCACCGGGCCGTCGTTGAGCAATTCGACGTCCATCATCTCGCCGAACACGCCGGTCCCGACGTGCTCGACGTGTTCTCGGCAGCGCGCCACAAACCGCTCGTACATCTCGTCGGCATCGCTGGCGTTCATCGCCTGGACGAAGCTCGGCCGCCGCCCCTTTCGCACGTCTGCGTAGAGCGTAAACTGGCTGACCACCAGGATGTCGCCGTCGATATCTCTGACGGACAGGTTCATCTTGTCGTCTTCGTCGGCGAAAATCCGCAGGTTGACGGTCTTGTCGACGATGTAGTCCAGATCTTCGTCTCCATCACCCTCACCTGCGCCCAGAAAGACCAGCAGTCCCTCGCCGATCTCTCCGGTCGTCTCGCCGTCGACGGTCACGCTTGCGTGGCTGACTCGCTGCAACAGTGCTCGCATCTCAATCCTCCTGTATTTCGATCGTGCGTAGTTCTCAATTTACCGCAGAAGCATGCGGCTAAGATGGCCGCATGACAAATGCACTGATGCACAAAAATTCGCGCCCATTGCGACCAATGGGGTGACACTCGAATCTGCGAACCGAATGGTCGGCGGGAGCGCGAGGCAGTTGCAGCCTCGGCTGCGTTGATCCAAACTCCGAAACTGAAGGGAGACAAGTCATTCATGTATCACCTCGGGACCCGGCACGCGTTCGCCACGCGCTCCACGGCACCCCAAGATCAGGAGACAGCCTTGAAGACACAGACATGGAAGCATCTCGCAATCGCCCTCGTGGGCAGCGTCGCGCTCGGTGCTGGCACTGGATGTGCCAGTTTTTGGGCAGCGAGTGCCCCTGAGCGTTCGTCGAACCAGGAGATGGAAGAAGCCACGCCCATCGAAGATACGGCGACCGAAGGCGATGAAGATGCCGAGACCGAAGACACGGAGCCCGACGAGATGGAGTCGAGCTCCGGCGCGACCGAGACCGGTGGTACGGCCGGAGATTCCGGCATGGACGAACCCGGCGCCATGGACGAATCCGGCGCCGTGGACGAATCTGGCGCCATGGACGAATCCGGCACCAGCGACACGGGCTCCGCCTCCGATATGACCGCCATGAAGATGACGGTCTCGTCGATGGGCGCGGAGTCGGTCACCGCCGATCTCTACTGGGATGTCGCTGATAATAAAGCACTGGGCAACAAGGAGCTCAAGCTCCAGCTCGTCGACGCCAATAGCGGTGCAGAGCTAAAGGCCTGCCGCGAGATCAAAGTCTCGGCCGACCAGCAGTCCTTCATGGGCGAGCGCTCCGGGATCGAGGTCGAAAAACGCGCCGAGCGTCTGACGACCTATCTGCCCCAGGACGCCCTCGACAAGCTGGCCGCGGCCAATACCGTGACCCTCTTCGTGTGCGAGTATAAATTCCTGCTCGGTCCGAGCCAGCAGTCAAAGATCGGAGACTTGCGTAAAAAGGCTGCGAGCCAGGAAGCCGACCCGGCCGACGCCGATACCGCCACCACGGACGAGGCTGGCACCGGCGAAACCGATACCGCGGACACCGGCAGCGACTACTGATCTGGTCTGCCTCGAAAAAATGGCCCGCCGCGAGAACTCGCGGCGGGCTTTTTTGATGCGCGACGCTCCGATCAACATCGCCGGCCCCACGCGCCGGTCACATCACAGATCGCAGTGATCGCGATCGGATCGGGTCGATTTCGGCCCGATCGCCGACGCCCGATCCGCCGATCTGGGCCTGATGCGCCTCACACCTCGATCGACTTTTTCCCCCTCCGCCGCGCGCACCGAATCCACCTAAAAAGTTGGGGCACACCCTCCCGCGATCTAAGCTTGTCGGTCCGTACTCGTCGGCCTTCGGGAACGCTCGAAGCCACCGCCGATTGCGTCGCCATCGCAAGAATGCCCAAATTGATGTAGATATAGATGACGAGACACTGGTACCTGATAGACGACGACGGCTGTCGAAGAATCGACGTGAGTGAGAACCGCTGGGATTTCTGGTCCGACTTTCGAGAGTCGGGCGACCAAAACGACCCGTGGCCTGCGTTTACGCAGCTGGCCGTGCGGGCCGATCTGGACGAGCTCGCCGAAGCTCTCCGGGTGGTCGCAGAGGAGTACGGCGCCGAGGCGGTCGACCTGACCTCGACGCCCGAACACTGGCACGAGAGCATCTGCCTGGCTCGCTGGGAGGCTCTCTCGCTGGCCACGGAACCCGCTCGCGAGCTCGACGACCGCTTTATCGGTGCGGAAGCCGCCGAGCGCCTCCTCGCAGAGCTCGGCGCCACCGGGGTGTACTTCGGATTCGATCCGAGCGCCGGCACGCTCCACGTCGCCCGCTACGACGAGGGCACGCCCGACTTCACCTGGGCCGACTCACTCCAACCCGGCCCCAGCTACGCCATCACCTTCCACGAAGACGGCACGGCCACACAGGAAGACCCGCGCGCCTACGCCCTCCGCGCGCTCGACCAGCCCGAGAGCTCTCCATTTCTCGACCGCTACGACTTCGTCGAGAAGGTGCTCGCATCGGTCGGCCTCAGCGAGGTCCACCCGAACTTCGAGGAGTTGCCGATCGAGGCCGCCTTCGAGATGCGGGTCGAACGCGGTGCCGGCACTGCCGGATAAGCCCAATGCCGATCACTCGAGCTCGCGATGACGCGCGCGCACCTCGGCCCGCCCATCATCCTTCATATCCACGACCACCAGACCATCTCGATGCGTCCCGAAGACCGCGACGCCGCGACGCGTGTATCGGTCGACGACCTCGGCGTGCGGATGCCCGAAGTGGTGGTTTCGGCCGGATGACGAGACGGCGACCGCGGGGCGAACAGCATCCAGAAACCTGCGGCTGCTCGACGTCCGAGATCCGTGATGCGGGATCTTGAGCAGCATCGAGCGCACCTCCCGGTGATGTCGCAGCCAATTCTCACCGATCAACTCGATATCGCCCGCGAACAATGCGTTCCCGCTCGGGCGTCGCAAGAGCACGACCAGGCTTCGATCGTTTCCGGCGCTGCGCCCGACCGGATCGGGCCGCACGATCTCGACGCCCGCGAGGCCAGCCGGCTTCCTCGCGTCGGCTATCGGGACGACACGGCCGCCCGCCTCGGTCACCTGCCCCACTACGGCCAGAAGCGCCGGCGATTCATCGCGGGCGTCGACGGCGAGCGCCTCGGGCGCGTACGCGTCGATCACCGCGGTCGCGCCGCCCAGGTGGTCCCAATCCGAGTGAGTGATCACCAGCCACTCGAGCGTCTCGACACCCAGACGCCGAAGATACGGGACGACCAGTCGGCGCCCCGGATCCGGGCCCATCCGGCGCCCTCCGGCGTCGATGAGCATATTCTGACCATCGGGAAACTGCAGCAACGTCGCGTCGCCCTGCCCGACCGGGATAAAGTGGACGCGGACGCGGTCGGTCGGCTGCGCCGGGCCGCCAAAGGCGAGCACCAACAGCAGCACGACCAACGACGGGATGACGCGCCTCAGCCGCCCGCAGCTCGTACAAAAGACCAGCACGCACATCGCGACCACGCCGACGGCCATCGGAGACGGCACGCCCACAGTGACCTCGGCTCCCGGCCACGCCGCCACGACCGAGAGCACGGAGTGTATCGCCTCGAGTATGCGATGAGCGATCTGAAGCGCAATTGGGGCCATCGGTGCCCAAATGCAGGCCAATGCCGTGAGTACGACGACGCAGGGAAAGACCGCCGCCCCGAATACTGGCGTGGCGATCAGGTTGAGCCAGATGCCGCTGGCCGACACCACGCCAAAATGCGCCAGCAACACAGGCCACGTCGCCAGGCTCGCCGATATCGACACCCCGGCGTAGAGGGCCGCCCGACGAATCCACTTCGTAACGGGCGTCTCATCCTTCCACGGAGCATCGGCGGCCTGGAGCCAGGCGGGTCGCCACTCCAGGAAGAGCAGGATGCCGAGCGTCGCCGAGAAGCTCAGCTGGAAGCCCATCTCGTGGACGACGGAGGGCTGGGCGAGCACCGCTCCGAGCGCCGCCGCTGCAAGCGCGTGCAGCGGACAGAAAGCCCGCATCGAGACGATAGCGCCGACCCCGATCGCGACAGCAAACCAGGCTCGAACCGCGGAGACCGGTGCGCCAATCGCCGCGACGTAAGCGGCCAGAGCGATGACTACGCTCACGCCGCACAGCCGGCGGCGTCCGTAGCGCTCGCAGGCGCGCGGCGCCACGCGCACCACGATCGCGCCAAACGCCAGCCATAGCAGTCCTGCCAGCGCCCCGAGGTGCAGCCCCGAGATGGCGAGTAGGTGTGCCGTGCCGGTCTGCTCGAATGGGCGGCGGTACTCGGGCGCCATATAGCCCCGAGTCGCCGTCGTCAGCGCCAAAATCGGCCCCGCACGGGCCTCTCCCAGGCCATCGAGGACTCGATTTTCGAGCCAGAGCCTCCACTTTGTGAGATCACGCCGCCAGTGGAGCGCGCGAGCGACCACCATCGGCGCCTCCGCGGCCGTCGCCCTCGCCAGATAGCCTCGCCCTCGATAAAATGAACGCTCGTCAAAACCATGCGGGAAGTCACTCGTCCGAAATGGCTCGACCTCGGCGAAGACCTCCAGTTGGTTCCCGGGGAGCATGTCGCCGGGCTCGGCCATATCCGCCGGTACGTACAAGAGCAGATCCACCGGCTCGGCCAACCGACGACCGTCGACCGACCGCGCCTCGACACGGAGTCGCCAGCCAAAGGGCGAGCGCCCTACGATCGCGTCGACCTCTGCGCGCGTCACCACCGCGGAGTTACCAGCCGAACCGAGTCGAAATTCGGATGGCGATCGGGGCGATCGCATCTGATCGAGCATCACGACCCCGAGGATCACACAAGCCCCTGCGATCGCCGCGATCACCACCCGCGTCGAATGTCGACAAATACGCCTCCAGGCAACAACGCAACAAACACCGCCCGAGAGCCAGAGAGGTGCGAGCCATTCCGGGATTCGAGGGAAAATCGTGAGCAAGTGCGCACAAACGACCGCCGCGAACGCAAGTGAAATGAACGGTGTGAGTCTGGTCCAAATCGCCAAAATCTGGCTCCCAAGTTGACAGAATTGTGACGGCGCACGTATAGAACTGGCCCCTATTATAGTTTTCGGCAGGGGGTGCCGAATCGTTGCGTAAATAATTGTGATTAAGATGTGGACGACTTCGGCTTCCGAGCCGTCGATCCCCCCCGAAAACCTTGCGTTGAAGCGCCGTTCAGGGCGTTTCACCCCTCAAAATCCTGCTTTCTCCACAAGTTTTCCACAGGCCAGCGGTCCAACTGCGCTCTGTTGGGCCTACGCTCTGTGTGATCCCGTCTCGAGCGGACTCACGCGGGGTTTTTGTCGTAAAATGACGTTTTCGACGATCGACTTATGCGCGAAACCTGGATGGAGCCCACAAGGTCGCCCAGAGTTTTCCACTGAAGCTGTGGAAAACTTGTGGAAAGTTTTGTGGTCTTCGGGACAAACCTGTGGAAAACACCGCCGAGTTTTCCACAACTGGCCACACGCGCTGTTGAAAAGTGACGCTTGATCGCGGCATCAGGTCGTCAGACGCCGCCTGTGGACGCAGGGTAACAACTCTGTGACGGCCCCCATTTGCTTGCGCCCCGACAGAGCCCACGGCGCACCTCGCCGTGGAATGCCACCGAGAAGGCTCTCGTTGTCTTGGCGGATGGCGCCGAAGCTGTGATCGTTCACGGGCGACCGGCGCCCTGCGTCCACGCACCGACGACGAAGCGCGACGTTGGACGACACGTTTTCGGGCTTCAGATGTGGCCTGAGGGCCGCGTAAGGCCCTTCGCACTGCCGCAAATCGCGGCTCGAGGACCCGCCGACCGTCGGCCGGTTTCGCAGTGGACTTGCGTGCGGTCGGCCATCCAATTATGAATCACGCGTTACGGTTCGACCGTGTGAGTTAATTATAAGGCGTACGTATCCGTTACGGCGCTGCACGAACACTCGAGCACGAGCCCCTTCGTGAGCACGAGGCGCTCGGCTCGAACGTTGTCCCAGACAAGGTCCTGTATGTTCGACTTCCTGGAAAAGATATTCGGTTCCGCCAACCAGCGCTACATCAAGAATGCGCGCCCCGACGTCGAAAGGATCAATGGCCTCGAGAGCCAGATCCAATCGCTGTCGGACGCCGAGCTCAAGGCGAAAACGGCCGAGTTCAGGCAAAAAATCGACAACGGCGCAACCCTCGAGGACATCAAGCACGAGGCGTTCGCCGTGGTCCGCGAGGCCAGCATGCGCACCCTCGGCATGCGTCATTACGACGTCCAGCTCATCGGTGGCCTGAAGTTGCACGAAGGGCAGATCGCGGAGATGAAGACCGGTGAAGGTAAAACGCTGGTCGCCACGCTCCCGCTGTATCTGAACGCACTGTCCGGCCGCGGCGCCCACCTGGTCACGGTCAACGACTACCTGGCCAGTCGTGACGCGAAGTGGATGGGCCACGTCTACAACTTCCTCGGGATGGATGTCGGCACCATCGTCAGCGACATCTCGTCGACCCAGCGACAGAAGGCCTACGGGTCGGACATCACCTACGGAACGAACAACGAGTTCGGCTTCGACTACCTGCGCGACAATATGAAGACGTCGCTCGAGGACATGACCCAGGGGCCGCTGAACTTCGCCATCATCGATGAGGTCGACTCCGTGCTCATCGATGAGGCTCGTACGCCACTGATCATCAGCGGCAAGGCCGACAAATCGACCGAGATGTACCATCACGTCAACGGCATCGTGCCTTACCTCAAGCGCGACGAGGACTACCTCGTCGACGAAGAGCACCGCACGGTCACTCTGACCGACTCCGGTGTCGAGAAGGTCGAGCGTCGCCTGGACGTCGGTAACCTCTACGACCCGAGCAATATCGAGCTCAACCACCACGTCAGCAAAGCGCTCCAGGCGCACACGCTGTACAAGAAGGACGACAAATACATCGTCCGTGACAACGAAGTCGTCATCGTCGACGAGTTCACCGGCCGCCCGATGCCCGGCCGCCGCTGGTCTGACGGGCTCCACCAGGCCGTCGAGGCCAAAGAAGGCGTGCCCATCCAGGAGGAGAACCAGACCCTGGCCACGGTCACCTTCCAGAACTTCTTCCGGATGTACGACAAGCTCGCCGGCATGACCGGTACCGCCGAGACCGAGGCGACCGAGTTCAAAGAGTTCTACGATCTCGAAACTGTGGTGATCCCGACCAACAAGCCGATCGCCCGTAAAGACTACGACGACGTGGTCTACCGGAGCTATCGCGAGAAGTTCAACGCAATCGTCGACCAGATCGTCGAGTGCCACGAGCGCAACCAGCCTGTCCTCGTCGGTACGACGAGCGTCGAGAAATCCGAGGCCATCAGCCAGGTCCTCAAGAAGAAGGGCATCGACCACGACGTGCTCAACGCGAAACACCACGAGCGTGAGGCCCACATCGTCGCACAGGCCGGCCGCCTCGGCTCGGTCACTATCGCGACCAACATGGCCGGCCGTGGTACCGACATCCTCCTCGGAGGCAACCCCGAATTCCTCGCCGAGGAAGTCGCCGGTGAGCAGGAAATCCCGGAGGGTACGCCCGAGAATGAGCGCGAGCAATACTACAGCGACGACTATCTCGAGGCGTTCAACAAGTACAAAAAGCAGTGCGCAGCGGAAAAAGAGAAGGTCAAGGAAGCCGGCGGCCTTTACGTGATGGCGACTGAGCGTCACGAATCGCGACGCATCGATAACCAGCTCCGCGGCCGCTCCGGCCGTCAGGGCGACCCGGGCGCCAGCAAGTTCTTCCTGTCGCTCGAAGACGACCTGCTGCGCCTATTCGGCGGCGAGCGTGTCGCCAAGATCATGGACACGCTCAAGATGCCCGAAGGCGAGCCCATCGAACACAAGATGGTCACCCGCAGCCTCCAGAACGCCCAGAAGAAAGTCGAAGCCCGAAACTTCGACATCCGTAAGAACCTGCTCGAGTACGATGACGTGCTCGATGTCCAGCGCAAGACCGTCTACGAGATGCGGCTCAACGTGCTCCGCGGCAAGGATGAAGAGGGACACGACCTTCGCCACATGGCGCTGGATCTCTTCGAAGACGTCGCCCTCGCGACCATCGACACCTACGCATCTCGCGAGGTCCGCCGCGAAGACTGGGACGTCGAAGGCCTCGAGGTTGCACTCGAACAGATCTTTACGCTCGAGTTCGATCTCACCGGCCTGCGCGGCCGGGACGCCATCGAGATGGAAGTCTGGGACCGAGTCAGCGCGCACTTCGACTCGAAGGCCGCTGAATTCGAGGAGCTCGCCGACAAGATCAACGAGCATCGCGAAAAGCAGCGAAAGGAAGCCGAAGAAGCGGCCGCCGAGGCCGACGAAAACGGTGAAACGGACAACGACTGGGATCTCCCCGAACACCTCAACGAAGAGGTCAACGCCCGCGAGCTACTCGAGGAGCAGATCCGAAACCAGTATCTGATGTCCATCGACCGCTACTGGCGCGAGCACCTGCAGGGCATGGACCAGCTGCGCGATGGCATCGGCATGCGCGGCTACGCCCAGAAAGATCCCAAGCAGGAGTACAAAAAAGAGGGCTACAACCTCTTTCTCGACATGCTCATGAATATCAAGCGCCGCGTGGTCGAATATCTCTGCAAGATGGAGATCGAGACTCCTGCATCGCTGCAGTCGCGCCCCGAGCCGGACATCCCCAAGCGCATCCAGCTCAACCGCGGCAACGGCCCGGCCTCGCCGGAACCCGAGCAGGCTCAGGACGACGAGCCATTCGAGCGCGACCTGCCCAAAATCGGCCGAAACGATCCCTGCCCCTGCGGCAGCGGCAAGAAGTACAAGCACTGTCACCTGCGCAAGGCCGAGAATCCGCGCGCCTGAGGTATTGCAGCCATTGGGGTCCGGCCATCTCGGCCGCATCCCCTGGCTGCGCCCCGCACACTCGAGCACGCATGAAGATCTTCGTCGAACAACTCGAATTCGTCGGCCGGCATGGTGTCTACGAAGAGGAACGCCGCGAAGGGCGTCGCTTCCAGGTGGATCTCGAGGTCGACACCCGCAACGACGAGGCGCAGCGCACCGACGCACTCGACAAAACGGTCGACTACCGAGGGCTGGCTGAAATCATCGTCGCTGTCGGACATCACGAGAGCTTCAAGCTCATCGAACGCCTCGCCGAGGAAATCCTCGCCCGCGTCTTCGACGCATTCGACGACATCGATCGCGCAGAAATTACGATTCGAAAATTCGCCAGCGGCGTCCCCGGGAGCCCGGCTGCGGTCGGCGTGACACTCGAGCGTCGCAGCGATCGGAACGACCCGACATAGCGTCCTCCTAGGGCCTCGACATGCCGCCACTGGGCAAAAACACCAAAATCACACTCGGCGTACTGGCCGTCCTCTTCTTGCTCCAGGTCACGCTTCCGAGCTTCAATAACCTGGTGCACGACTACCTCCTGGTCTCCGCCTGGAACGTCATCCGCGAATACCAGGTCTGGACGATTTTGACCTCCGTCCTCTGGCACCAGGACGCCTCACACCTGTTTATGAACGGGCTGACGCTGTTCTTCTTCGCTGGCTACGTCGAAGCGCAGTGGAACTCCCGTCGGTTCTGGACGTACTGCCTGATATGCGCGCTCGGCTCCGGTCTGACCGTCGTATTGTGGCAGACCATCCAAGCCGCCGCTCTCGCAGCCATGGGGGCACGGGACGGAAGTTTCCTGGAGGTCCTGTATCTGACGTCGAGCCCCACGCTGGGCTATTCGGGCGTACTGACCGGGCTGCTGGCGGCGTTCGCCTATTTCATGTGGGACCGCCGCTTTAACCTGTTCTTCTTTCCGATGACCGGGAAGACCTTCTTCTTCTTGATCATCGGCGTCGACATCGTGCGCATCCTGATGGGCTCGAACGTCAGCATGGCCGGCCACATGGGCGGACTGTTCGTCGGACTCGCCGTCACCCACTTTTTCTTCTCGGACAGCAACGCAGGAGTCAGCGGCGGCAAGCGAAAGGCCAGCGACTTCCAGAAAGATCTGCTCACCAACGCCGAGGAGGCGCTCGCCGAGGAGGACTGGCGCGAGGCCTACCGCGTCTGCCACCAGTTGCGGTCGACCAGCGGCGGGCTCCCCGAGAAGATGATGAACCGCGTGTGGGAAATCCTCGCGGTCACCTCCGTCGAGCTCGAGCTCTGGAAAGAAGCCGAATCCTACATCAAGCACGCCCCGGACTCGCGGCAGGTCAAACGAGCGCGCGAAAAGCTCGAGCAGGCCCGAGCCGAGGTGGACGAATGAAGCGCATCGCCATCATTCTCTTATTCGCCGCCGTGTCGGCGGGTCTCGCCGCCCCGGCGCAGGCGCAGGACGATCGCCTCGAATTACAGCTCGGAGGACTGGCCGCCACCTTCGCCGAGTGGGCCATCCCCGACACGCGCGCGCTCGTCTACGACGACCTCGAGCACTTCGACCTCGTCCTCTCCTGGCCCGTCGGCTTCCCCGTCTACGGCACCGACCACATCCAATTCTACCCCTTCGTCGAGCCACAATTTCAGGTCGTCGACGAAGATTGGCGCATCCTCGGTGGCCTCGAGCTGCTCATCCACCCCGCCGACGCCAGCTCCAGATGGGAGGCTATCTTCTCGGCATCCGGCGGCGGCCTGCATAGCCTGGAGAATTCGCTGGGCTACTTCGCCGGGGCTGGCATCGGCTTCGGCAAGGTCCAGCGCCGCGAGATCACCATCGCTTTCACCTTCTCCGCGCGCCGCTACTGGCTCGATCAGCTCACCTGGAACGACGCCACGATCGACGTGAAGTTCGCTATCTGGTTGTTCTAGCTCGCCATACGGCCGGGATTAGGTTGTCCGTGGTGCGGCCATCTTGGCCGCACCGTCCGACTTTGCCCCACAAGCAGACAACACGACTCGTGGGAGACGCCGCACGGGACTGAACCTTTTACGTCCGCCCGGGCAACTGCTCATCCTCGTGCCCGAGTTCGTCGAGCACCGACGGGCCCTCCAGCCGCCACAGATGCGCCTCGCACCCCGCCGTACAATCCGACGCCCCGAAGCCCCCGATCGGCGCGAGCGCCCCCTCGGACTCGGCGAGTTCGGCGCTGAGGCCGCACTCTGACGCATCGTCGAGCCCGAATAACAGGGCGCGGCGGGGCCTCGCTGTATCTAAGGTCGTCAAATAGTCGATATGCCAGCGCGTGGGCTTGTCCGAGCGCATATGGCGGTCGACACGCTGCCTCAAATACTGCTTTGCGCTGCCGACGTACGCGTACAGACCCGCGTCGAACTCGAACTCACCGAGCGCCCCTACCTCGACCCGCACGTCTTCGGTCAGCTCGAATACGTGCACGTACAACCCCTGGTTGTCAGTAAGCGAGCTCATCGGTGCGTCGTCACCCGAGATAGCGCTGGACCATCCCGACCAGGTCCTTTTCCTCGAAGTCGAGCTTCACGAGATAGCCGTCCGCGCCCATCTGCATCGCACGCGCCTTGTCCTGGGGATCACCGAGCGTCGTCAGAATGACGACCGGCACATCCTCGGTAGACGGAGTCGATCGAATCTGTTGGAGCAGCTCGAGCCCGGACATCCGCGGCATCTGCACGTCGGTGACGACCAGATCCACACGGTGGTCCTGAAGCCTCTCCCATCCCTCTTGACCATCTTCAGCGGTCAGAATGCGGTAGCCATGATTCGACAGGATGCCGGTCACCAGGTCGCGCGTAATCTCGCTGTCCTCGACCACGAGTATGGTCTGCACACTCTTGACCCGCGAGGTCTGCACGCTCGACAGCCGCTTGCGGTTCGGCAGCGACGATGGGCTCATCTGGCTCTCGAGCTGGCTTCGGGCGAACAGCTCCGAGAGGTTGAGCAGTGGAACGACCTCACCGGAGTCGGTCAGCGCCACGCCTCGCGACAGCCTCAAACCACTGAAGAACTCCCCCAGCGGCCGACTCATCGCCTCGCGCTCACCGAGCACCCGGTCGACCCAGACCGCAGCGGTCTGATTGGAGCGCTCGAAGAGCAACACTGTCAGCGAACCGGTCGGTGCTCTCTCACCGCCGGTGCCGAGAATCTTGGCCCAATCGTTGAGCGCGATAAGCTCCCCCTCGAACTCGAGGAAGACGCCACCGTGGGCCTTGTGAAGTTCGGTGCTCGGCACCGAGGCGACCCTGACGATTTCCTTGGACGGCAGCGCGAAGATGCGCCCGCCGATCGAGACCATCAACACGGAGCTGACCGCGCTGGACACCGGCAGCGTCAGGATAAACGCGCTCCCCTCGCCGACCTCGCTCTCCACCTCGATGTAGCCACCGAGCTCGGTGATCCGCTGCCGCACGACGTGCATACCGATGCCGCGGCCGCTGACGTCGCTCACGTTGTCGCGCGTGGAAAATCCAGGCTCGAAGATCAGCGACAATGCTTCCTGGTCGCTAATCGCGTTGGCCTGAGCCCGCTCGAGCAGCCCTCGCTCCACGGCCTTCTCGCGCACGATGTCGGGATCGATACCTCTGCCATCATCCTCGATGACGACCCGGATGCTGTCGCCGATATACTCGGCCACCATGCGAATCTCGGCTTCGGGGTCTTTATCGGTCTCGACGCGATCTTCGGGCGGCTCGATGCCGTGGTCGACCGCGTTGCGGATCATGTGGAGCATGGGCTCCGACAGCGCCGACAGAATCGTGCGATCGACCTCGACGTTCCCGAATTCGTGGACAAGCCGCACGCGCTTACCCTGATCTCGAGCCAGGTCACGCACGGCCCGCGGGTAGTGGCTCATGACCTGAGCGAGCTGGACATGCCGAAGGTTGCGCACCTCCTCATCGAGCTGACCGGTGCGCGAGCTGACCATATAGGTCTCCTCGCGCGCGGCGGTCAGATACGCGTCGAGCTGGTGGGTGATCGTGCGAATCGCGTTGAGCTTCTGGATCGAGAGTTCGGACTCGCGCTCATCGATCCAGCCGCGTAGCTCCTCGCGAATCTCGTCGAGATCGCCGAGCTGATAGCTCAGACGTCGACTCATCAGCACGATTTCTCCGGAGATATCGCCGAGTCGCTCGAGCTTGTCGAGCTCGACGCGCATGCTCCCGCCAGCTTGCAGGCGCAGCAATCTATCCGAGTCGCGTCGCCCCTCGCCGCCCTCCCGGCGTCGCGCATCATCCCGCTCGGAGCGCGGCGCCCCGATGCGCGCGCGGGTCGCCTTGCCACTCCCGGCGAGCCGCCAGCTACCGGAATCACTGAGCGAGCGATCGCCTTCGCCTCGGTCGGCGCTCTCTTCTCCGGGCTTTCGACCACCTTCAGCCTGCTCCGCGGCGGCCATCTCCTCGGCCTCGGCCGCCTCGTCTCGAACGTCTCTCGTGTCTCCATCGGAGCTCGCCTCACCCGCGCCCGGGCCCACCGGCTCGCCCACCTTATCCGTGTCCGGCTCGCTGCTCACGTCCGCGACTTCCCCGGCCTCGAGCTCTTCTCCTCCCGCGGTCGCGTCGCCCTCGTCGGACTCGTGAGCCCCCTCGACACCTTCTGGAAGCTCGACGTCCTCGACCTCCGTCTCGTATTGGCGTCGCACTGAGGTCACCCGATCGACATAGCCGGCCAGGTCGACTGGCGTGTCCGACGAACCGGCGGCCTTCGTGAGGAGCTGACGGATAATATCCATCCCCTCGAACGCCACATCGACGGTGCTCTGGCTGACGTCGAAGTTCCGCTCGGTGATCAGGATGAGCAGGTGCTCGGTCTGGTGCGAGACCAGGTTGATATCGGCAAAGCCCATCATCTTCGCTTCGCCCTTGAGGGTATGAATCTCCCTCAGGAGCTCCTCGACGGACTCCTCGTCGCCGGGTTCACGCTCCAGGCTGACCAGCAGCACGTTCATCTGCTCGACCCGGTCGAGCGCGACCGAGCGAAATTTTTCGATGAGGTTACCGACGCTCATCGCTCCTCTTCTTCGTCGTCGGTCTCGTCATCTTTGCGATCGCCACCCGACGCTTCGACCTCGGCGGTGTCATCGGCCTCCGAGGTTTCATCGCCGGTCACCCCAAACTCACCGAGCGGATCATCGACGGGACCGGTCTCCACCGAATCGGGGTCCTCGACATCTTCGGCATCCTCAGAGCGGCCGTCAGCTCCGCCCTCCCCGGCGCGCTCCAGCAACTCACGCTCCAGCGCATCGATCTGCTCGTCCACCGAGTCACCCTCGTCGTCGGCCAGTTCGGTCGTCTCGTCGGAGTCTTCATCCAGCGCAGCAGAGCTACTCTCGACCAACTCGCGCAGCACCTCTCGCTGGTCTTCCGATGCCATACTCTCGCTAAATTCGACGGTCGGCATGTCGCGATTGACCGCCTCCTCTGCGACCGCCTCCGACACTTCGTCGGGTAGATCGAGGTCGAATTCACCGGAGACCGACGCGCGCTCTTCGTCCGCGCTCTCGTGGGTCGAGCCATCGCTACCTTCGCCGGCGTCCGACACCGCTGAACCGTCGGTTTCCTCGGAGTCCTCCTCGAGAGCCTGCCCGGGCACGGCTATCTCGCCCGATCCCCCGCGTCGCCCCTCGGACGTCGCCAGGCGATACACGCCAGACTCGGACAACTCGTAGTTCCCGCTGCCCGGCACCTTGAACTCGCCGGACTCGGTGCGGTAGGGGGACTTTTTGGCTCGCAGTCGCTTGATCGCCGGGTAATCGGCTGATGTCGACGGCGACTCCGAGATCCGAAACTGGTCGACCGCATCCCGCAAATTCTCGGACAACTCCACCAGCTCGGACGCCGCCGTGGTGACCTGCCGCGTTCCCGCGACGTCCTGGTTGATCAGCTGTGAGAGGTCCTCCATGGACTCGGTCACCTGTTCGGTCCCAGACTTCTGCTGCTGGGTGATCAGGGTAATCTTGAGCGCCGAATCCGTCGTTCGCTCGGACAAGCGCGTGCCCTCGTCCGTGGCCATCGCGCTGGACATCGTCGACTCGCTGATGTCTTCGACGAGCTCTTTGACGTCCCCAACCGAGCCCTTGATATTCTCGGCCAACCGACGCATCTCGGCTGCCACGAGCGTAAACCCCTTGCCGGCCTCCCCGGCCCGCATGCCCTCGAGCGACGCGTTCAACGCCAACAGATCCGAGCGGTCGGCGATCGACTTGATGACCTCCAAGATCTCGCTGATGCGCTCCGTATGCGAGCGCAGTTCGGTGATTCTCGAGGCGATACTCTGGTTGTTATCCTGGGTCTTCTCGGCCGACTTGAACACGCTCTGCGCGCTCTCTGAGATCTTCTTCGCCGAGGTGAGCAGAGAGTCCATCGTTCGCTGGGTCTCTTCGACGCTCGAGGCCTGATGCGACGCTGCCAGCTCCTGATCGCGCAGGACAGCCAAAATCTCCTCGGCCGCCGTCGAAATATGCAGCGCGGTCTGCGTGATCTCCTGCACCAGATCCTTGAGGCCATTCACCATCTGATTGAAGGCCGTGGTCAGCTCGCCGTCACCCTCGACGTGGGATGTCAGATCTCCGCGCGCAATCTGCTTGGCTCGGTCCGCGATCGTGCGCAGGTTGCGCACCATCAGGCCGAACGCATCGCCGAGCTCGCCCGGGATCTGCTCGTCGAGCAGCGGGCTGTCGAGCCGATCTTTCGAAATGACGCGCGCCTGGATCGTCATCCGCCGCAGCTTGTTGCGCAGCGAGATGAAGCTTCGCTCCAGGTCGCCGTGCTTGGCGCGAACCTCGAGGTCGGCCTCCGAGAGCCGCTCCGTCTCCAGGACGCGGTCCTCGATCTCGAGCACTCCAACCCGACCATCTGCCAACTCCTCGGCCTGGTCGGCGAGCGCATTGAGCTGGCTGAGCATACGATTCGTCGCATTCCCCAGCCGCCCGAGCTCGTCGTTGGTATTGAGCGACAACCTCCGCTGATTGAGATCTCCGCCTGCTACCCCCTCGATCACGCCGGTGATATCCTCCAGGGGCGAGGTCATCGACCTCAGGAACAGAGTCCCGAGGAGGCCCGCCAACAAAAAGACCGCGGCAGGCACAAACAGCTGCTCCGCGCCGAACCATGCCGCCGCCGCGATGGCGATCAGCAGCAGCGGCATCGCGAGTTTGAACCACAACTTATTCATGACGGTTATCCGTATTTTTCCGTCAACTTGACGATATCGAGTAGCCAGACGATCTCCCCATCCTCGTCGTGGCCGCAGGCGCGCTTGAGCACGTCTGGCAGGAAATTGGCGATCCAATCAGGCAGCGACAAAATATTCTTCGGCGTCCACTTCTCGAACCCTCGAACCTCACCCAGGCGTACACCCACGGGTGGTCCAAAGCCCGGCTCGACGAACGCCACGTGCCCCCGACCGATGGGCCGAAGCCCGAGCTGTTGGGCCGGATCGAGCAACTCCAGACCCCTGGCTTCTTCCGAGTTCAGCACGCTGCTGACCTCGTGGAGCTCGATAGCCAGCTCGAGCGGGCCGAACTTCGTTCGAATGACCTCGAGCGAGCCTGTTTCGTACACATTTGGATGTGGGAGCACGGCTCAGACCTCACTGTACGGCGGCATCTTCGAGCAGACGGGGCACGTCCAACAACACCACCGCTTCTCCGTCGACCATCCGCACGCCCTTGGCATAGCGGCGTGTGCGCGCCCCGATGGTCTCGGGGATCTTGCCGCGATCGTCGGCCGACGCCGGCCACTCTTCGATACCCGAGACGTCGGTCGCCTCGAATCCCACCATATACGGGTTCGACTCGACGACGATGATGCGCTGGGTGTTCACGTCGTCGCGCTCGGCCACCGGATCGAGCCACTGATAGAGGTTGAGCACACCGATGACCCGACGGCGAATGACGCTGACGCCCCTAATATGCTTGGGCGCCCCCGGCACCGGGGTGACGTCCAGATCCGTCGTGATCTCGCGCACTGCCTCCCCCATGATGCCGAAGAGCCGATCGCCCACTCGAAACCGCACGACCGTGATCGTCTCGTCGTCGACCTGCGCCGAATCCTCGGCATCCCAATCGAACCCGCCCAATTCCTCGTCGGCGAGCCCGATGAGTCCATCGAAGCCCTTCTTGTTGTCACTCGAATTGGTCATGAAAGGGGCTGATCTCTGCGTCGTGATTGAATGTCGAGATATCCGCCTGCGGGCACGTCCAGCGTACAACCGCGCGCCGCCCAAACGCAATTACCCTGCGCCGATCGAACGGCTCATCCAACCATCAACTCAACGAATCAGGCGGCCGCAGATTCGGGAAGGGTTCGAACTCGGGCACTTCGGGCTTCTCTTCATCCAGCAACGCCGCGATGCGCTCGATAGCCGCCTCGAGCTGTGGATCCTCACCGGCCGCGTCCGCGCTCGGCGGCAACTCGACCTCCTCGTCGGGGTCAGTGCCGTGGTTCTCGACGCCAAACCCTACGTCCTCGAACCAGAACGAAAACTCCGGCTGCGTGGTCACGCTCCCGTCGACCAGGAAATGCCGCGGCCAAATACCGATGACCCCGCCCCACGTACGCTTGCCCAGCAGCGGCCCGAGCTCCATCAACTTGAAGCAGTGGCTGAAGATGTCTCCGTCGCTGCCTGCATGCTCGTTCGTCAACGCGACCATTGGTCCCATCACAGACTCCGACGGATAGGGCATCGGCTTGCCCCATCGCTGGATATCGTAGCCGATGCGCTGGCGGGCGAGCTTCTCGAGGATCAACTGGCTGACATGGCCGCCGCCGTTGTAGCGAACGTCTACCAGCAACCCCTTTCGGGTATTCTCGGCCAGGTAGCTGCGGTGGAATTCGGAGTACCCACGCGGGCCCATATCGGGAATATGCACGTAACCAACGCGGCCATCGGTCGCCTCGTGGACGCGCTCTCGATTGCCCACCACCCATTCGCGGTAGCGGGCATCGAACTCCGAGCTGAGCGTCTTGATCGCGTACGTCTCCACGTCGCCGCTCGCGGCCAACCCCACCTCGATTTCGACTTCTTCACCCGCCATATTGACGAGTTGCTCCTGGATCGAGACATCTTCGCGGCAGCGACGCCCGTTGATGGACAAGATGACGTCGCCCTCGCTTGCCCGAACGCCAGCTCGCGCCAGCGATGAGCGCTCACCCGGGTCCCACGCCTCACCGGCGACGATGTGGTCGATCCGGTAGCCGCCCTCGAGCGTCGTGCCGCCGCGCTCGAACTTCGCGCCGGACTCCCAGCTCAGATCCGCCCCGAGCGTGCCGGGCCTGTAGTTCGGCGGTCGGTCGTAGTCGCCTCCTATCTCGTAGGCGTGGCTGGTACCCAGCTCACCCTGCATCGTCCAGACCAGATCCGAGAACTCCCCGCGTGTGGTCACGCGGTCCAGGAGCGGCCGATACCGCTCCCAGACCTCATCCCAGTCAATGCCGCTCATATCCTCTCGCCAGAAGTGATCGCGCATCAATCGCCACGCCTCACGCAGCATTTGCTCCCACTCCTCGAAGGGCTCCACCGCCACAGACACGCGCTCGAGATCGATAAAGCCGCTCTTCCTCGAGGGCCGTGCGTCCTCAGCATCCGACTCGTCCGGACTCGCCCCGTTCGCGTTGACGACCTGGAGCCCTTCGGAGGTCCACATCGCCATCGTCTTGTTGTCGGGACCGATGACAAATTCCGAGACCCCGCGCGCGAAGCTCTTAGGCTTGCCTTCCTCGAAGTCGAAGTAGTGCAGCGTCCCCTCACTCTCTGCCCAGTCTTCCAAACTGCTTCCAAGGCTGCCGGTGACCGGGACCGAGGTCCAGAAGACACGCTCGTCACTGGCGCCGAGCTGCTGGATGCTCGACTCGCCGACCGGAAACACCTCGATGCGATACCCGATCTTGTCGAAGTCGATCTCCACACCGTCGTCGTCCTGCGTGGCGGTGTCCTCGTCGCCGGCCTTACCAGCGTCCTCGTCCCCCTCGTCACCGCCGACTCCATCGAGCGGACGAGGTTTCTGGACGAACGGCGACCCGACATCCTCGCGAAGGGCGACCACGCACGGCACCATCGCCCGTGGAAAACTCAGCTCGAAGAACACCTCGTCGTAGACCGGGTTGAACCGCCGGTAGGACAGGAAATACAGGTAGTCTCCGCTCGGGTCGAAGACGGGCTGGACGTCGCGATAGCGACTCCCCGTGATCACGTGGGTCTCTTCCGCCTCCAGGTCATGGATACATATCTGGCTCGTCGCGTGAGTCACCGACTTGCTGTATGCGACCCAACGACCATCTGCAGAGATATCAAAGCCGTCGATACGGTAGTAGTCGCTCTGGTCGATCACCCTCGCGCGCTGCGCCTTCAAGTCGACGTGCACGATCTCGTGGCGGTGATTCGTCATCACCAGCGCATCTGCCCCCGGCGTCACCTTTGACTGGAGCGTGCGCCCGACGTCAAAGCCGTCCAACTCGACAGCCTCCGGCGCCGAGGAGCCGTCGGCCCGATGAACCTCGAGCCGTTCCTCGCCGCTCGCATCCGAGCTGACCACGATACGCTCACCGTCGCCGAGATACGCCGGCTGCCGGTAGCGCACGCCCTGCGGCTCCCCCGTTTGCCGAACGCCGCCTTCCCACAGCCCGAAGTTGAATAGCTTTCCGCGACACGTCACCGCCAGCGAGTGACCCTTCGGGTGCACCGCAAAGTCGTCGAGATACGACTCGGCATCGACGAACTTGCGGCTGAGCTGGGTGCGCGGCGACGCGTAGTCCACCTCGATGCAGCGACGCTCGTCGCCTTCTGGATCGAAGACCCAGAGATCGCCCCCGCAAGTATAGACAATCGACGCGCCGTCGGTCCTCGCAAACCGCACGTAAAAGCCCTCGTGTTCGGTGTGCCGGGTGACGTCTTCGCCCTCCGGCGTGCACGAGTAGATATTTCCGTACCCCTCGAAGTCGCTGACGAAGTAGATACGCTCGCCGATCCACATCGGCCGGGTCAGGCCGGCCGTCTGCTCGGGTAGCAGTCGCTCCCAGTCATCGCTGCCGTCGCGGTCGATCCACAGCACCGCCGCCGTCCCGCCTCGATAGCGCTTCCACCGCGCGAGATCATCGCTGTGCCGACACAGGACTCGCCCCGGCCCGTCCGGCTGGTGTGCGAGCATATGTGCGGTCCCCACGGGCACCTCTCTCGGCTCGCCACCCTCGGCGTCCACCCCGTATATCATCATCTTCCGTGGGGTGAACTCGCGGTAGTTCGACCTGAAATAGACCTCCTGACCGTCCGGAGACCACCCGACGACCGTCGAGACCGTCCCGTTGAACGTCAGCTGCCGCGCGGGCCCACCCCGGCTATCCATCACGAAGACTTCCGGCGTCCCCTCTTCCGTCGCCGTAAACGCAATATGTCCTCCGCTCGGCGAGAAGACCGGATGTCCGGCTGCCCCCCTGCCGCTCGTCAACCGCCGGGTCACGCCCCCGTCGACTGACACCTCCCAGAGATCGTCTTCACTGACAAACACAACCCGGTCTTCGAAAACCGTTGGTTGCCGGTAATACCCCTTACGCTCGGCCTGGCCGCCCTTCTTCGACATCTCACTCCTCGTTTTTCTGATAGTCATCGATAGTTTCGTCGCTACTTTAGACGTGCGGGAATTGCAAGCATTTGACGGCCGATATACCGGTGCACGCCAATTCAGCGTGGATCTTCGAAACGAAAACGTGCAAAATCACGTCTTGTCAGACACTTGTGGAACCGAGTGAGTCTCCGAGACCACCTTCCCCGGTACACCGATGACAAAGACCTGCTTCACAGTGCGCGAAGCCAACAGCATCCTGCCGAAGGTCGAAAGAACCCTCGGGCGGCTCTTTCAGATGCGCAAACAGCTCAACCAGATCAAGCGCGAGCTGCAGATGGCCGACGCGGCCCCCGAACACGACGACTTCGAGGTGCTCATCGAAGACGCGTCGATGGGCGTCAATAACCGACGAGCCGCGCTCAAATCGCTCCTCGAGGCCATCGATGACGAAGTCGACCAGCTCAGCGACTTCGGTGCCCTGCTGCAGGACGTCGACGAGGGCCGCGTCGACTTCCAGGCGTGCGACAGCGACGGCCAGATCCACCTCTGCTGGCAAGTCGGCGAGGCCGAAGTCGCTCACTGGCACCCCGCGGACGATAGCTGTAACGCGCGCAGCGACCTCTCCAAGCTCGCGCCCGACACCGACATCGAGCACTGACGAGCGGGCCGCCGGACCCCCGGCGACCCGACTCCTCGATCACGCGACCATAAATCCATCCTCTCCGGCCATCGCCCACGCCAGAGCCGCCGCCCGCTGCTCGGAGCTCATGTCGTGGACAGCCGCATCCCGCGCGACGTCCGCGAGCACGCAGAACGTCCCGTCATCGAAGCGCCGCAACACACCGGCGGGGATCAGCACCGAGTCCAACAAGTCGCGCACCGTGAAGTCTCGAATCCGAAAATTCGAGCGCACCGCCTCGAGCCCTTCCGACGACAGAAAAGCCGGAACCCCAGGCGCGCCAGCGGCCTCCAGGTGCGTGCTCGCCCGCTCGCGAAACCCTCTGCAGACCCCTCCGATCCAGCCGGCGAGGGCATCGACGGGGTACTTCTGATCCATATTCAACTCGTCGAGCGTCTCCAGGATCGCCGCGATGGAGCCGAAGGTCGCAGCCAGCAGCACCTCCGCCGTCTCCGGTGGAAAGATCGTAGAGTCCCGCCATCCAGGCCGCATGACCGACTCGCCATCCACCCCGAGCACATCGACGTCTGCGACCTCGTGCGCGATACGCAACCCCCACGCCGGGTGCATTCCGAGCAGGATGAACAGCCCCGCAGCGCTGCTCGGCGGCACCAGGCGCTTCGAGAAACTCTCGACCAGGGACCGACGCGTATCCCGCTCTGTCCAGGCCGCCAAATCATCGGGCTCGATCGACGACTCGAACCGCTCATTCGTCGCCTCGAGCACGCCGCATCCACACGCCAGCTCCGCGAGCGCCGCCCATCCTCCAGGAGGACTGTAGCCGGCCAGTTCTTCGAGGCGCCGAGCCTCACGTGCCCGAAGCCTCCAGGCCGCCTCGGTCTCCAATCCCCCTGCCTCAGTCGCCAGCGCGTTGATCCGAATGAGCGCCTGACGAATATTCGGCGTTCCGATCTCCTCGTCGAGCGGTCGCCCGTTCTCCGAGAGCTCCAGGTAGGTTTCAAATCCTTGCTTCATCATCTATATCCTCACGCGCCCGGCTCACTCTTGTCGGATCCAGTGCGCGTATCACGGGTCTCATTAGTCGTACGTTCGACTGGCTAGATGCCCTCGAACGCGGTAGGCAGACTCTTGCCTGCCCCCTATAAAGGTTTTCGGCAGCACCCCCTGAATCGTTGCGGATTTATTTTCTTCGCGCCCAGCAGATCGACGCCGCGAGACCACAAAATCGACCTCTGGCGGCGTTCCAGGCCAGAATCAACGTGTAACTGGAATGATCGCGGCTCCTGATTATCTTTAAACCACGCCGGGGCGGTCGATGTCCGAGATGACTTCGCACGGCTGCCTCGCAACGACACACTCAGCACCTGCAGCTCGAGGCGAGCACTCTGATGTTTGGCACCTCTGAAAACCAAAAGCGCTGGAAACTCTTCAGCATCGCTGGCAACGACATCTTCGTCACGCCGTTCTTCCTGATCCTGATCGCGTTCTTCTCGTTCATGAGCCTGCAAGCCGGTGCGGGCGCGATGGCTCTGGCCAATATCGTGGTCTGGGCCCCGGTTCTGTTTATCGGCGTACTGCTTCACGAGCTCGGCCATGCCTTTGCCATGCAGCAGTTCGGCTACGGCGCGAGCACGATCGTGCTCCACGGCTTCGGCGGCGTGACCATCAACCGACGCCGCCAGAACAGTTCTCCGGGCAAGTCGATCGCGATCAGCCTCGCCGGTCCGGCCGCCAGCCTGGCGCTCGGCCTGCTGTTCTTCGGTATCCTCTTCGGGCTCGGATACGCGCCTAAATGGCCGGGGACCTACCTCGCGCAGGGAAATATCCCGATCGCGCTCGTCAATACGATGGCCGGCATCAATATCTTCTGGGCCGTCTTCAATATGATCCCCATCAATCCGATGGACGGGGGCCATGTCGTCCTGCACGCGCTGCGTGCAGTCTTTGACGACCAGCGCAAGGCCATGCGTTACAGCGCGATAAGCTCACTCGTGCTGCTCGTCATCGCCGTCCCCCTGGGGCTGCCTTACACCAGCGGCATCCTGCTGATTCTGTTCGCCGCCATGTTCGGGTACCAAAACTGGCAGATCTATCAGGCCACGAAAGAGGGCACGCCGAAGCGCCGCGGCTACTGAGCCGCCCCTATCCCGCCCCGAGAAACAGCCGCCCGAGGACCTCGACTTCGATGTCTTCGGCGCGGCTTTTTTGTTCCTGCATCAGCGCCCTTGCGACCGTCAGGCACCGCTCCGGCGAGCCCGCTTGTTCCACGATACGCTCGATATGCCTGAGTCGGCCGCGCGAATGGGCACGAAGCACCGCGTCTCGAAGCTCGACGACCTCCGTCGACGCGAGCTCGATAGCACCGGCATCCACGCCGTCGCACAGCCGTCGCCAGAGCACCCTCTGCGGCGAATTTACGCCGATCTGCCGCGGCGCGGCCCGGGCCGACCGAAGTCGACTGCGCCTGCGCCGCAGGAATCCGTGACATGCATCCAGCAGCTCGTTGGGCGGCTCACCCTCGACCAACGCGCCCTCCATCTCCGTCGCAGCGACCAGCCAGGGCAGGTTCGCGCCCAGACGCGCCACGACGCCCGAAGACTCCGTCGCGCGCAGCCATCCGAACCGCGCTTCGGGCCCGCCTCGCGTTGCGTATCGCACCCACAAAGCAGGTTCGTGCCGGGCCGTTTCAGCGACATAGTCCATCGACGGCATCGGCCCCGCCCGCGCGGCCCCTATCGTTTCGGAGAGCCGATCTAGCCGCGTCAATGCAGCCAGCGGGTCCTCGACCGCCTGGTCCGCCGGCGACTCGGGCGGCTGGATCAACAGTTGTGATGCCGTGGTGAAGCTCGACCCCGACCGCGCCGCGGCGTCGAGCTTCCCTCGCAGTCGGCGGCGCAGCCCGAGGCTATCCGCCCAGCTTCGCGGCCTCGGCAAGTACACGGTCACCACATCGCTGGCCGCCCCGGGCCTCACGAGGCGACCGACTCGCTGTTCGACTGCCAGGGGCGAGTACGGCAGATCAGCGAGCACGATGTGTGCACAATCCTGGAGGTTTACGCCCTCCGACAGACAATCCGTCGCGACCAATACTTCGATCTGGTGGTGCGACTCCATCTCGCCGAGCCCGTGCGCCTCGGGAGCAAAGCGTCGTAGGATCTCGTCTGAGCTGACTCGACCCAACCCGGTCGCCCGCGATTCGGCACCGGTGACCAGCGCGAGCCGGGCTCGCGGGCCGAGTCCGGCCTCGAGCGCGCGAAAGAGCTCCTGCGCCGAGCTCTGATAGCTGGCGAAGGCGAGCAATTTACCGTCCAGCCGACGTGCCAGCTCGACGACGGCCTGTACACGACCATCGCCCTCGATCGCGAGCGTACGCGCCCTTTGATGCAGTGCCTCGAGCCTCTCGAGGTCCGCCCGCACGGTCTCTTCGCTCTGCTCGCCGCTCCCGCTCGACCGCTCGAACACGAAGGGGAACACCTCCTGTCTCATGGTGCTCGCGTCACCGAAGAGCTCCTTGAACGCCGCACGGCTCAGCGACCGCCCACAGCCGCGCGCCTGCAGCCATCTACGATGAAACTCGACGATCCGCTCGAGTGACTCGGCGAGCGCGCGCGGCCCGCTCTCCCATCTCTTAAGCAGGTACTCCTCGAAGAGGCCGCGCGGCCAATCATTCCGAAGAATCATTAACTCCAGTCGACCGATCTCCGCCTCGAGGTTCTGCCAGAGCCACGCCTCGTCTTCGAGCGCGTCGTAGCGCAACATCTCGAGCCGAACGGATGGACGCCGGCCAAACCCCGACGCGCTCACCGGCGCCGTGCGTCGAATCACCACGAAGCGAATCAGTTCGGTGATATCGAACTCGCCGCGCTCGGCCGCGACGAACGCCTCACGCAGGTCGTAGCCGACCAGCCCGCGGAAGTCCTCCTCGGCACAGAACACCCTCAGCAGCTCATAGAGATCGAATACTGAGTTGCAGATCGGCGTTGCCGAGAGCATCACCACGGGAGCATCGCGCGCCAATTCTGCGAGCGCCCGACTTCGCTTGGTCGTCGGATTCCGAAATTTATGGGCTTCGTCCACGATGATGACGGCTGGTGACAGCCCTCCGGGGCCCTGCTGGCTGAGCCTGGTATGCGATCGCATCTCGAATTGGGTCAGCCCCGCTTCTCGCGCGGACGCCTCCCACTGCATCCGCAACCTCGCCGGAGCCAGGCACAGGACGCTCGCGGCGCCCAACCCGGACTTTCTGGCGTCCCGAGCTAGCGAGGCCGCGATCGACAGCGCGACCCGCGTCTTGCCCAACCCGACCCCGTCGGCGAGCAACACGCCACCAAAGCGCCGCGCCATCTCCAACCCTCGGCGAGCTGCCCGGGCCTGAAACCCCGCGAGCTCGAGCTCCCCCACCTGTGCCGGCGCCGCCTCCCGACCGCCGTACTCGACGCCGATAGCGCGTCGAAACCATTCTCGGACGTTCAAATCGCTCACGCCGCCACCTCCAACTCGTCATCAGAGTCAGTACCGAGCCGCCACCGAACCAGCCGCTCGAGCTGCCCGTCGTCGAGGTCGAACCAGCGTGCTCCGAGTTCGTCTGCCAGCGCTTGCCTCGCGTCCGCATCACCATGCTCGAGCACCTCGAGCTCCCTCGGCTCGAGCAACGACTCTACATCCGCCGCGCCGCTCAGGACTCGCTCGACCCGCTCGGGTATCGGTAGCATGCGCATCACCCAGCTAAAGTGGCGCCTCCAGCCGCCGCGCGCCCGCTCGCCCAGCGCATATGCGACGGCACGCAAGGGCTCGCTGTTGAGGAGTGCCTCGAACACGCGCGCTCGGGTCTCCGACTCGAAGGCCACGAAGTACACCGTGTTTAGTGGCACGGCGTCCGGACCGGCGTATGCAGCCTCGAGCTTTGGGCTCAAGTCCCGCCAGAGCACCTTCGGCTGGGTGAGCCCGGGTTTGACCCGAAAGACCTGCCATAGTGGGGCATCCGAACGGTAGTCCGCCCGCGTCTCGAGCTGTCGGCGGTGCTCCTCGAAGTAGGTGCGAAACTCCTCGGGCACCTGCGTCTCGACCTCGCCATGGGCATCATAGCCCCAGAAAATCCGCTGCGCGGCATCGACTTTCCATGCCCGACAGTCACGCCCACGCACGATTCGCCGGGTCCATGCCGCCCAATCCGCCGCGAGCACATCCTGCGCCTCGGACTCGGTCGTCAGAAAATATCGATTCGCCCCCGTAAAGAGCCCTCGCTTTGGTTGGAGCGCCTCGATTGCCCCCATGGACCGGGAGCCGCGACGCATCTGCGCGATGATCTCCGAGACCTCCTGCTGTACGAGCACCCATGGAGCACCCGGCGCGTCTGCGATCGCCGGCAAGGCTGTTTTGGGGGCGGTCCAACTCGACCTGGTTTCGCCGCGCCAGGTAGACACCGCGATCTTGCGCCTGGCCGCAGCCGGTCGCGGCCGCCTCGAGCGCTGAGTCGGGCGCCGGCGTCGCCGGGGCGTCTGCGTCGACGCGACCTTCCTGGCGTGCAGCACCGCCGGGTAGACCGTCGCGTCGAACATGTCTCGCGCCGCATCGGAATGGTCCTCCAGCCGCAACAAGTCGTGCTCCATCAACAATCGCCGGAGCGCGGCGCCGTGCAGCGACCGGAACAGCTTGGCGGGCACCAACGCACACAGGTGTCCCCCGGGTGCGAGCAGCTCCAGCGACCGCTCCAGAAAGAGCGCGGCGAGGTCGGTCTGCGCACCAAACGGCGCACGGATGCCGAGCGCTTCTGCCCCCTCCCACAATGTCCTGGAGTGAGACGCGTACCGGCGCTTGAGCACACCCTTGAGAGAATCGTCGATGCGACTGGCTCGAACCCACGGTGGGTTGGTGACGACAATATCGAAGCCGCCTCGCTCGAGCACCGCCGCGAACCGCGCGGCGTAGCTAAACGCAAGTCCAGACGCGCGTCCGGCACGCAGGTCATCTCGCGCCTCCTCGAGCGCGTCGAGCTGCTTTCGGAGACTGTCGAGCTCGTCGCGCTGCCCACGGTCGAGGTCGACGTCTTCGCCGAACAGGTCGTGGGATCCGGCCAGCTTCTCCAACGGATCGAGCTTGGCGAGCAGCTTGTCCCGACGTGCGTCGAGTAGCGCAACCTGCATCTGTCGGGTCGTGGCCTCGAGCTCGCCTCGCACCTGGTGCTTTTCGGCTCCGTGACTGGTCAGCCACTGATCCTGCAGCTGGCGCGAGCGCTGCCTAAAACGGCGCGTGATGTCGCCTGCGTCCCCCAGCCCCCAGCCCTGCTCGTTGGACTTCGTCGCGCCTGACTTGAGCTGCACGATGTCGAGCGGTGAGATCAACGAGTTGCCGGTGCACACCCGGTGCGCGAGGTTCGGCAACGGCGGAACCTCGTCATTTGGCAGCCGCGGCATGCTGCCGAGCAGCGCCAGCCACAGCCGCAGCTCGCATAGTCGAACGGCCGTCTGCTGGATATCGACACCGAAGAGATGCCCGTGAATCAGGCTACGGACGTGCCGATATTCGTCCATACTGGCGACATCTTCCTCCCTTCCGACGGCGCGCCAACATCGTCGCAAGCAGTGCAGGGACTCCAGCAAGAATGCCCCCGTACCGACTGCCGGGTCGAGAATGGTCACGGCGCTCAGCGCCTCGCGAATCTCGCGTGCCTCGTCGCCACCGACTCGACCGCCGTCGCCCCGCACCACCGCCTCGGCAATGCTGGGGGAGACGGCGCCGCGATCGACGAGATAGGCACTCAAGGCCGACTCGACCATCGACCGGACCACGTCTCGCGGCGTGTAGAAGCTCCCCGACTTATGTCGCGCGGTGCCGTACATGAGCCCTTCGAATACTCGCCCGAGCATCTCCGGATCGACCGCACTGCGCGCATCGTCGGCCTGCGTCTCGGTGACCGCGAAGTGGTAACGCTCGAAGAGTCCCTCGATGATCTCGGTCCAGACCTGATTCGGCCATGAGAAACCCGGATGCGACTCCTCGATCGGGAGCGGCTCGAAGAGCCCGCCATTCAGAAATGGCAGCGCCCCGAGCGCCGCAGCCGGTTCCTCCCGCGCGCCGATTGCGCTGTTGAGCGCCCCGAAGAACAACGGCTTGAGCACCGACTCGCTGAAATTTCGTCCACCCCTCCGCGCCCCCCGCAGATGTCTCAGGACGAACGCCGGATCATCGTCGAGCATCCCGCGTCGCTGCAAGAAGTAGACGAAGACCATGCGCAATAGCGCGGCGAGGCAGATTTCGTGGCGATCTTGTTCACCCGCTGGCCCGGCTTCGAGCGTCTCGATGAGCCGCTCGAGCGCACCGCTAAACTCGCGAAAGAACGCCCGAGTCAACTCACGATGCTCGAACGCTGCCGCCAGGTGCCGCCGCATGGCCACTCCGCTGTCGGTCCGGTCGACCGTGACGGCCCGGTCTCGCTCGAGTTTTGCCCATGCTTCGAGAGCGACTGGCTCCGGGTCGCCGCGGGAAATTTCGATCGTCCGCACTCGAAGTCGCCCGTCACGCCCCCGCGTAGCCATCGCTGCCATCGCCGTCGACCCGCGATCCCACCACCACAGCGCCGCATCCTCGGCGTTTCTGCGCTCCAGTCCCGTCACGAGGCTCCGAAAGACGCGGTACTCTGCGTCGCCTCGTAACAACAGCAACCGGAATCCGCTCTCGGACGCCAGCATCTGGAGGTCGTCGAATTGGGCGGCCGACTCGGCCTCGATGCCCCATACATCGTACGTCGATGGCGGTATGTCGACTGGGTGACCACCCTCGAACCCGAGTTGGCGCGCCAGTCGCGACCAATCCCCGGCCTGAATGGACTCCGCGAGCTCTGCTCGCCCCCATGAAAGACTCGACTCCGGATTCGACATGTCTGCTCCGTCGCTTCGAACTACCAATTCAACCGGGGCAGCACACCACTGCCCCTCTACATTGGTTTTCGACGCGCCCCCTCAATTCGTTGCGTGAAAAGTTTGGCGCAACACCGCTATCGCGACAGCAAGAAGTCGCGCAACCCCCTGAAAACGCAGACCTTTTGGAGGAACTAAGCCGTGTGCGGCCCGCCGTTATCTCTGTGAATTTTTCTGTTTGGAATTTCGCCGACACGAGCAGTCTGATACGTTCACCCGAGATCAGCCTGGAACCCCCGATGCCAACTTCGAAAAGCCAGCCATGATGGATCTCCACCACCTCGCGATCGGTTCATCGAACGTCGAGCGACTCGCCTCGTTCTACCGTGAGATTTTCTCTCTTCCGGAGCTCGAGCGCTACACCTATGCCGACGGCTCGCTGCGCTCGATCTGGCTGGATGTCAATGGCACTATCCTGATGATCGAGCACACCAGAGAGGCCCCTCGTTCAGTCGACGGCGTAGCCTCGGGCCCCTTCCTGTTGGCGTTTCGTATCATCGAAGAAAATTTCGACGCCTTCCTCACCACGCTCCAAGAAAATCGCATCGAGATCGAGGACCAGACCGAACACACGTCGTATTTTCGTGATCCCGAGGGCAATCGCCTGGCTGTGAGCCACTATCCCCGCGACTGACGCTGCTCCAACGCCAACTCTTCCGGGTAACTCCCGAGCACACGCAGAAACGTCGCGATCTCCTCGAGATGCCGAAGCGCATTCTGAACCGCCTCGTCGTCCACGCTGCCGGAAATATCCAGGTAGAAAAAGTACTTCCAGCGACGCTCTCGCAGCGGACGACTCTCGATCTTCGTGAGATCGATATCCCGCAGCGCGAACACGCTTAGCGCCTTGAACAACACGCTGGGCTCATCGCGCAGCGAGAATACCAGAGACGTCTTCGTTGAAATGTCCACGGGCGGCGTCTCCGCCTCGTTCGAGAGAATTAGGAAGCGCGTGAAGTTCTCCTCGGCGTCTTCGATGCCGGCTGCGAGCACGTCGAGGTCGTAGACGATGGACGCTCGCTCGCTGGCGATGGCTGCCACGCCCTGCAACTGCTCCTCGCGCACCAGCTTCGCACTGCCCGCAGTGTCATACATGGGGCGCCGCTCGACCCCCAGGTCATCGAGGAACGCCTCGCATTGGGAGAGCGCCTGCGGATGACTTATCACTTCCTGCACGTCCTCGAGCTGCGTCCCCGGTAGCGCCAGCAAGTGATGCCGTACCCGAAGCGAATGCTCTGCGATGATGTGCGCATCGTAGCGCAGTAATAGATCGTAGTTGCGATGAATGCTGCCGGCGAGCGAGTTCTCGATGGGGAGCACGGCAACATCGATCTCGGAGCCTTCCAGAGACGAGAACACCGCGTCGAATGACTCCAATGGAACCGGCTCGGCCTCCGAGCCCAACGCCTCTAAAAGCGCAGCTTCGCTGTATGCGCCCGCCTCTCCCTGGAATCCTGCTCGTATCATATCTCGCGTCTCTCGCGCCGGTCTCGCTGCCTTCGAACCCAAGAACGTCATGAGGCGGCGACCCTCCGTCGAGAGCCACCGCCTCATTGTCATCGCAGATGCCGACTACATACCCTCTTCGGCACTCTCGTCCATTCCTTTCTCAGCGCCTTCTTCGGCACCTTCGCTCTGCATGGCCGTCCAGTTCGACTCGGCCTTTTCAGCCATCGCGTCGGCCTTGGCCTCGAACTTCTCTTTGGCCTCTTCACTCGAGAACAGGTAGACCTTCTCGTTGTGGACCGTGAAGATCGTCGGATCAGCTTTGACCTGCTTCCCCATCGACAGGCCCGTGGCACACCAGCCGGCGTACTTGACCTCGAAGTTTGCGGGGTTTTCTTCGAAAGCCTTCATGGCCTTTTCGTTCGCCATGTACCAGGTCTTGCCATCATGCTCGACGGCGAACTCTTCCTGACCCTTCATCGGCTTGTCGGCCATCTTATAGGCAACCGGGCAGTACCCGCCGATCGCCGGGCCGCTCTCTTCGGCTGCAGCAGCTTCCTCGGCGGCCTCGGCTTCAGCCATCTCTTCCTGCGCAGCTTGCTCAGCCGCCTCAGCTTCCTCAGCGGCCTCTTCCTCGGCCATTTCCTTTTCTGCCATCTTGCCCTGAGCAGCGTCTTCTTCCTTCTCGGCCGACTTGCTCGACGAGCAACCGACAGCCACGAGGCCCAGCGACAGGATTCCAGCGATTATCCAACCAAAACGTTTCTTCATGACTCTCTCCTTTCGAGGTGACTTCGTCCCAACTTCAACTGTCTACAATCACGTATAAAGCATGACGTGCGCGATTCGAAAGGGCTTCCTATACACCCCTCGAATTGCTGGTCATGCTTCCCGAACTGCTTGCGTAACCGCATAATGAGCCTTCAACGGCCACAAGTCGAGTCCTCTGAGGAAAAAAGTCGAGATGCCTCCGATCGGAGTCCAGAACAGTCGAAGCCCGACGTTGTCGGTCAGGCTGGCGCGCCTACTTCGTTGACCGCCTTGTCGGCGCCGCAGTCCATGCAAAACACCTGCCCCGTTCGGTTGTGCATCCGCACCCGATCGCCCGGCGAGATCTCGCCGACGCATCCGTCACAGACCGTACCGCAGTCGATCAGCTCGACACTAAAGCCCTCTTTGTGCCGCTCGACACCATCCTCGACAATACCACGGGCCTTCGCCTTGACGATCTCACGCCGGAAGAGCTCGTGAAATGCCCGCCAGCGTCGCAGCAAATGATCCGGAAGACCGTACCTCATCACGCAATCCTCCATCATCGCCTCGCGATAGTCGAACAGGTCGTCCGAAATCACCATCCAGTGATGCGCGTTGAAGGGACGCATCCCGAAGAAGGTGTGCTCGCCGGTAAACACGCTCGCCAGGAACTCGTACTGCTTGGAGATGGCCCGCTGCTTGGTCACATTGTGGAAGTAGGGGCTGAGTCGTGGGTCCTGGTAGGCGCGGTCGTAAAAGTCCTCCAGGATTTCTCGCAGGCCCTTCCCATGATCGAGCGCCTCCCACATCTCGGGGTCGGTCTCGACCTCGCTTAACTTCGCCTTGTCGTCGGGCATATAGGGCTCCCCCGACTCGAACGGATCCGCGAAAATGTCGCGGCGGACAACACCCGCTAGAACCGCCTTGCATCGGGCGTCGTAGACCATGTCCGGGTTGCCGCACAGATAGACGATCGACTCCTCGTAATCCGCACCTTCCGGAAACGCGACCTCGGTCACACGGCCAGCGGCTGCCTCAGCGGGCACGTCATCCCCGGAGATACAGGGCACGTAGTTGAATTGCTCGTGCTCGGCATCCAACTCGAGCAATTGGCGATGCTGATAGAGTTCGTCCTGGGTTCGAGCGCCGTGGTACAGCGTGATCGCACCCTGGTGCCCACGGGCCAGCGCGTCACGCGCAATACCCCAAAGCGGGGATACACCCGTTCCGGTTCCGAGCAGGACCAGGTCGCGCTCGGTAAATTCAGCGTTGTAGATGCAGTCGCCCAGCGGACCCTGGATGGTGAGGAAGTCCCCCTCGCCAATGTCATCATGCAGCCAATTGCTCAGCTGACCGTCTTCGACGCGTTTGACGTGGAACTCCATGTAGTAATCCTGCTCTGCAATGCTCGCGATCGAGTAGCTTCGAACAACGCCGTCGTCGCGATGGACGTTCACGTATTGGCCCGGCGTCCAGTCGAGCGTGATCTCGGGCTCGACGAGTAGCTTGACCACCGTCGGTGATACGTCCTCCTTCGACGCGACCAGCGCCCCAAGCGTCAGCTCAGAGAGATCGGCGGGCGCCAACTCGAGATCGTCCGCGGGATGACATATGCACGGCATAAAATGATCGGAGTCGACCAACTGCTTCCGCATATGCTTCTGGGCGGTTTCACCCGGATCGCCCTGAGTCACTCGCAGTAAGCAGGTCTGGCAAGACCCTCTTCTACAGGAAAAGTCCACGTCTGCGCCGCCTCTCAACAGGGCATCCAGGACTGACTCGTTCTCACGGACCTCGTACACAGCGCCTTCATAAGTGACTGATGGCATCCTACTCCCTCCTCCAAAACTCTTCGACATCAAACCACGACCGATCTCGACGTGCGCAGCTGTCTACATTTGTTGCGTCGCAAGCATATCATCAACAACCAGACAGGTACGCAGCTACCGGAGCCCCGCTCATTGCTCTCGACTCCCGCCACGCGACAGCGTTCCCTCGACGGGGCCTAACCCCGACTTAAAGTAGCATCCCACATGAATGTTTTTGTCACAAGAGACTTCGGATTATTTCATATCGGCCTTTATTACGCTTCAAATGAAGACAAATAGAACTTATCGAAGCGGCCTCAAGACGGGCATCTCCGCGAGACGCCCCGCGA